>NZ_JBARMY010000393.1:0-17953 GCF_049802695.1 Mycobacterium sp. | reverse complement strand
GTGCTGGGCAACGCCCGCCGACCCGACGAGTCGTGCGCGCCGCAGCCTGCCGCAGCGGACCCCGGCCCGCCGATGCGGTCGGCGCCCAACGCCGAGGGAGTGAACCCGCCGACGGAGCAGGTTCCCGCCGATCCGCAGCGCATCGTGGTGCTATCCGGTGACCAACTCGACAACTTGTGCGCGTTGGGTCTGCAGTCCCGGATCGTCGACGCCGCACTGCCCGACGGCTCGGAGAGCCAGCCGTCCTATCTGGGCACCGTCATCCATCAGCTGCCCGGCGTCGGCAGCCGCAATGCGCCCAACCTGCCGGCCGTCGCGGCCGCGAAGCCGGATCTGATTGTCGGCTCGGCCGCCTTGACGCCGCAGTTGTATTCAGCGCTGGCCGCGATCGCCCCGACGGTGTTCACGGGGCCACCCGGTGCCGCCTGGCAGGACAACTTGCGTGGTGTGGGGGCCGCGACCGCGCGCGCCGCAGCCGCCGACGAGGTGATCAACGACTTCCAGGCCAAGGCCGATCAGACCGGTGCCGCGCACGATGCCGCCCACTATCAAGTGTCGATCGTCCAGCTGACCGATAAGACGGTGCGGGTCTACGGCGCCAACAATTTTCCGGCGAGTGTGCTTCGGGCAGTGGGGGTGGATCGGCCCGGCTCGCAGCGATTCATCGACAAGCCGTATGCCGAAATCGCCGCGGGCGACGCCGATCTGGCCG
This sequence comes from Mycobacterium sp., assembly GCF_049802695.1. GTDB lineage: Bacteria > Actinomycetota > Actinomycetes > Mycobacteriales > Mycobacteriaceae > Mycobacterium. The sequence goes on along the minus strand of NZ_JBARMY010000393.1, from coordinate 17,241 downwards.
GAGCCACGGACTTCTCGGCGGCCGACGCCGACGTCGTCTACGTATCCTTCGCCTCGCCGGCCGCCAAGAACCGCGCGCCGACCGTGTTGGACAGCAACGCCTGGCGGCGGCTTTCCGCGACCCGCGACAACCGCGTGTTCATCGTCAACAACGAGGTGTGGCAGACCGGGCAGGGCGTGGTCGCCGCCCGCGGCATCCTCGACGACCTGCACTTGATCAACGCCCCGATCAATTAGGCCATCGGCCGCAGGCCGACTGCCCTGCCCCCGGTGTGTCTGAAATTACGGTGCCCGAAACCTTTACCTTAGCTAAGCTTTTCTATGTAAATCGACTGGTTCGACAAGGGATGCTGATGACGACTGTTTCTGCTTACGCCGCTACCTCACCGGCTGAACCCTTGACGAAGATCACGATCGAGCGCCGCACTCCCGGTCCGCATGATGTGGCGATCGAGATCAAGTTCGCCGGGATCTGCCACTCGGACATCCACACTGTGCGCGCCGAATGGGGCACACCGACCTATCCGGTCGTTCCCGGTCACGAGATCGCCGGCGTGGTAGCCGCCGTCGGCTCGGAGGTAACCAAGCACAAGGTCGGCGACCGTGTCGGCGTGGGATGTTTCGTCGACTCCTGTCGCGAGTGCAGCAGCTGCCTGGCCGGCCTGGAGCAGTACTGCAAACGTGGGATGACGACCACCTACAACGCGATCGGTCGGGACGGCCAGCAGACCCAGGGCGGCTACAGCCAGGCGATCGTGGTCGACGAGAACTACGTGCTGCGCATCCCGGACTCGTTGCCGCTGGACGCTGCCGCGCCGCTGCTGTGCGCCGGCATCACCCTGTACTCACCGCTGCGGCACTGGAATGCCGGACCGGGCAAACGCATCGCGGTAATTGGCCTGGGCGGGCTGGGACACATGGGTGTCAAGCTCGGCGCCGCGATGGGGGCCGATGTGACGGTGTTGTCCCAGTCGCTGAAGAAGATGGAAGACGGCCTGCGCCTGGGCGCCAGCCACTACTACGCGACCTCGGACCGCGAAACCTTTCGCAATCTGCGCGGCAGCTTCGAATTGATCTTGAACACCGTGTCCGCGAACCTGAGCCTCGGTGACTATCTGAACCTGCTGGACGTCGACGGCACGCTCGTCGAACTCGGTATCCCCGAGCATCCGATGCCGGTGCCCGCCTTCCCGCTCGCGCTGATGCGGCGCAGCCTGTCCGGGTCGAACATCGGCGGCATCGCCGAAACCCAGGAGATGCTCGACTTCTGCGCCGAGCACGGGGTCACACCCGAGATTGAGGTGATCGCGCCGGATTACGTCAATGAGGCCTACGAGCGGGTGGTGGCCAGCGACGTTCGGTATCGATTCGTCCTCGACGCGTCAACCTTGTGAGGCAGCCTTCGGAGCCGCCTCGCCGTTAGCCGCATGTTCGTCGCCGCTTTCGTCTGAGACGTCGTCAATACCCGCGAGCGGCCAACCGGCGGCAGCCAATCGCGCCGCGACCCGGGCGATGTTCTCCGGACCTGCGTCGTAGTGCGTCATGTCGGAGATGAAGTCGGCGATTACGTCGCGGTCGACCTTGCCGTTCGACAGGTCTTCCTCGTCGATGGCGTCGACGACCTCGGTGATCTGCTCTTCGGTCAACGGTGTACTGCGCAGCAGCGCCAGCAGCGCGAGCCGGTCCGGGCCAGGAACGCCGTCGGGGTAGCCGACCTGCAGCCACCGCACCACTGACTTGAAGAACGCGACAGTAGAAGCTGGGGTTATCGCCACTCCCTCAGTTTCGCGGCTGGGCGACAGCCGCGCCACTGACGCGCTGGAGTAATTGCACAATTCACGCCCCATTCACGGAAATATCCGGATCCTCCACCAGCGACGATATGGGGCGGCCGCCGCTACGGCCCAGGCGCAGCTTCAAGCCGGAAACTGTGGACACCACGTGGCAGGCGAGGTAGGGGTTAACGGATTGCCGTTACCGGCTCAACCACAACAGAGAGGGCATTGATGCTGGAGATCACAGTCCCCAGTGGCCAAAAGGTCTACATCGCCCCCAGGCATGTCGTGACCGTGGCATCGGAATCAGGCTTCGACCAGTACGCGGACGTCATCATGGCCGAAGGGCCAAACCTGAAGGCCAAGGGCAGCGCCAAGCAAATCGCAGAGAAGGTGAGCGACGCGCTCGGGGAGATGATGCAATGGCAATGACGCACAGGGCAATGACTTAAGTCTTCAAAAGTCCCAGTCCTCGCCCTCGGTGACGACGGCTTGCCGGTCACGTACGAGGACCCCGATCCGGAGCGGATCCGCGGTTCTCATCGGCGACTGCGGGCAGGTCTTGAGAGGCTAAGCCCGATGCCGTACGCCCTGCTAACGTCAAGAGGTCGATTGGGGGACGCGAATGAACCTCGAGCCGGACTCTCGCGTACGCATAGTCTGCACTGGTACCGATGCGGTCGGACTGCACGACCCCAGAACGATCGGAGTGGCCGCCTGGCACGGCGGCTCGCCCGAGAGCATCACAATCCACACCGCCACCGGAGGCCAGCCGACCGAGTTCGTTGGGCGCGGCGGCGACGTCTTCGCCTACGACCTCGAGTGCCCCGGATGTGCGGGCTCGGTACGCCTCGACCTTGACGAGGCCTGGCGGGGGCGGATCCTCGCCGCAGCAGACGATGTCAACGGGGAGCTGAACGTCTCTGAGCATGTGAAACCGGGCGGCGTCGTCACAGAGGTGCTTGAGCAAGCCGAAGCTCAGCGCGAGCAACTGACTCAGCGGGAAAATTTTGAACAGCGGCGGATCGAGGTTCTCGACGACGTCAGCGAGGATGAGGCGGTGCAAGCGGTTCAGCGCCAAATAACCGATGCCGGCCTCGAATCCACAGAAGGCGAAGCTCGTCGCATCGTGCGCGATGCGAGGGCTAGTGCGCCCGAGTGAGGCACTCGAGTAGTAAGCGGCTTACAGTTGCAGCCCTGAATCGCGGGTTCAGAAGTCCCAGTCCTCGTCCTCGGTGACGACGGCTTTGCCGATCACGTACGACGACCCGGAGCCGGAGAAGAAATCGTGGTTCTCGTCGGCGTTCGGTGACAACGCCGACAGGATTGCCGGGTTCACATCGGTCTCGTCGCGGGGGAACAACGCCTCATACCCAAGGTTCATCAACGCCTTGTTGGCGTTGTAGCGCAGGAACTTCTTGACGTCCTCGGTCAGTCCGACCTCGTCATAGAGGTCCTGGGTGTACTCCACCTCGTTGTCGTAGAGCTCGAAGAGCAACTCGTAGGTGTAGTCCTTGAGTTCGGCCCGCTTGAGCTCGTCTTCCAGCGCCAGCCCGCGCTGGAATTTGTAGCCGATGTAGTAGCCGTGCACAGCCTCGTCACGGATGATCAGCCTGATCATGTCGGCGGTGTTGGTCAGCTTCGCCCGGCTCGACCAGTACATCGGCAGATAGAACCCGGAGTAGAACAAGAAACTCTCCAACAGCGTGGAGGCCACCTTGCGCTTGAGCGGCTCGTCGCCGCGGTAGTACTGCATGACGATCTCGGCCTTGCGCTGGAGGTTGGGGTTCTCCTCCGACCAGCGGAAGGCATCGTCGATCTCCGCGCTGGAGCACAGCGTCGAGAAGATCGAGCTGTAGCTCTTGGCGTGCACGGATTCCATGAACGCGATGTTGGTGTAGACGGCTTCCTCGTGCGGCGTCAGTGCATCGGGGATCAAGCTGACTGCCCCGACCGTGCCCTGAATGGTGTCCAGCAGTGTCAGTCCGGTGAAAACCCGCATCGTCAGCTGCTTTTCGCTCGCCGTCAGCGTGCTCCAGGACGGGATGTCGTTGGACACCGGCACCTTCTCGGGCAGCCAGAAGTTGCCGGTCAGCCGCTCCCAGACCTCGGCATCCTTCTCGTCTTGCAGCCGGTTCCAGTTGATCGCCGACACCCGATCGACCAGCTTCAATCTTTCGGTCACCAGAACCCCACTTCGCCAGGTGAAACGCCATGTATGCAAAGCCTTGCGAGAGCCTGTGCGGCTCGCAACTGAACGCTACCCCTAGGGCCCGACAACCGGATGGAACACCAGGTGTTGTGTTTCGTGTCGCCTAACGTGGGCCGGATCACCTCATGGTCCGAGCTGGGCGGCCGTCGGCTCGGTGGCTTCCAGGATCAGTCGAGCCGCGTCGCCTGGCTGGTCCCAGTGCGGAAAATGACCGCAGTCGTCGAACCAGTGCAACGCCGCATCCGGGAAGAGGTTCTGGGCGCGCTGCGCCTGACTGGCTGCGGTCACCCGATCGTTTCGGCCCCACCCGATGGTCACCCGACCCTTGAGCGAACCAATCCGTGCGCCTTGCTGTTTCGGCCCGTGAACCAGCGCGCGAAAAGCCGCATCGGTGCCGGGCGAGCGCGCGATGCTGTTCAGTTCTTGCAGCACCAGGCCGCGCGGCAATCGCCACGGCTTGGCGGAGAACTGCAGCAGCAATGCGGTTCGGCCGGCTCGGCTGCGGGCCAGCACCGGCAACAGCGGCTGGATGCGCCGCACCAGCGCGATCGAGGCTCCGATCGTGAGGGCGAAAACCTTGACCTGCCTGTCCGTCCAGAAACCGCCCGGATCGAGTGCGACGACGGAACCGGCGTGGCCGCGCCGGGCCAGCTCCAGCGCCATCCGCGCGCCCATCGAACTGCCGACGACGTCGACCGCAACCAGGTGGTGTTCGGCGATGAAGGCTTCGACCGCGTCGGTGAGCGCCGCGATGGTCACCTCGTCGCTCAGTGCCGGACTGTCCCCGAAACCCGGCAGGTCGACGGCGATTACTTCGCGCTGGGCGGACAGCATCGGCAGGACCGGTTCCCAGGTGCGCCGGCTCGACCCCAACCCGTGGATCAGCAGCAGCGGCTCACCCGATCCGTGGCGGGCGAAAGCCATTTGCCGCGCTGCTTCGTCCGCGCTCACCTGACCTTGACACCCAAACACATGGCGCACCGGTTACCCAGTCCGTCCCGACTCAACCGGGTGGGGCGATCAGCCGAGAGCAGCCGCCGGCCTATTGGCCGGCGAACCGGTGCCCACGCCGAAGAATCGGTACTCGGCCGGTTTCAGCGAGCGGGTGCCCAGCCAGTACTGCCACGTGTAGCCGCCCCAGAGCACCCTGTTGTTGCCGTGCTCGTCGAGATACCAGCTGTTGCAGCCGCCGGTGTTCCACACCGAACCGGCCAGCTTGTGCTGTAGTTCCTCGTTGAACCGATCCTGGGCGCTGCGGGTGGGTGCCAGCGCCTGCGCGTCGAGCCGGTCGCACGCCGCAATCGCCTCAGCGACATAGCGGATCTGCGACTCGATCATGAACACCACCGAGTTGTGGCCCAGCCCGGTGTTGGGCCCGAGCAGGAAGAACAGGTTGGGCACGTCGGCGAAAGTGATCCCGCGGTGCGAGCCGAGACCCTCGCGGTTCCAACGGTCAACGAGGTCCTCGCCGCGCAGTCCCTTGATTTGGACGTAGGTGTAGGAGTCGGTGACGTGGAAGCCGGTGGCGAACACGATCACATCCACTTCTCGGAAGGCCTCCCGGCCGGTCCCGTCGGCGGTGACGATTCCGTCGGGCGTGATCCGCTCGATGCTGTCGGTGATCAGCTCAGTCTTCGGATCCGCCACGGCCGGGTAATAAGTGGAGGAATTCAGTATTCGTTTACACCCGATGCGGTAGTGCGGTACGAGTTTGCGGCGCAGATCGCGATCTTTCACCGACCGACGGATATTCCATTTAACAAGTGCCTCAGCCACTTTGAGAATATTCGGGCGTTTGGTCATGCCGTAAGCCAGCGCTTCTTGAGCCCAGTAGATGCCGACCCGCAGCGCTGCGCGCAGCCCGGGCACGTTGGTCAGCGCGCTCCGCACGAATTCGGGCACTTCTTCGTTGGTTCGCGGCACCACCCACGCCGGAGTGCGTTGGTAAAGCTGTAATTCGGCGACCTTGCCGACGATCTCCGGCACGAGCTGGATGGCGCTGGCGCCGGTGCCGATCACCGCGACCCGCTTGCCGGCCAGATCGACACCATGGTTCCATTCGGCGGAATGGAAAGCGGCGCCGCGGAATTCGTCTCGGCCGTCGATGTCGGGTGTGGATGGGATGTGTAGTGCGCCGGCCCCGGATATCAGGAACTGCGTTACGTATTCACGGCCGTCAGCGGTGAATACATGCCAGCGGTATTCCTCGTCGTCCCAGTGCGCGCGGTCGACCAGTGAGCCGAACACCATGTGGCGGCGCAGCCCGTATTTCTCGGTCACACCTCTGAGGTAATCCCAGATCTCCTCCTGGTAGGAGAACAGATGCTTCCAGTCCGGTTTGGGCTCGAAGGAGAACGAGTACAGATGCGACGGTATGTCGCATGCGCAACCGGGGTAGCTGTTGTCGCGCCAGGTGCCCCCGATGTCGTCGGCTTTTTCCAAGATGACGAATTCGACACCTTGCTTCTGCAAGGCGATGGCCATCCCCAGTCCGGAGAAACCGGTGCCGATGATGAGGGCGCGGGTATGGATCGGCGGTGCCTGCGACGCGGGCTGGTGCGTCGACTCGGCAACAGTCATTGCGGATCGTCTTTCTGCTCGGGTATTTCGCTCAATCTTCACGCTCGCCGGCATCGGCGCAAGTACCCAGTACCTCGGGTACTGGGAAGTGTCGTCGATCGTAAGGGTCGTGTCAACGGCAGCCTCAGGTGGCCGCCGGATTGCGCGGGGCCGCGGCGTGAATGGGCAGGTCTGGGTCCATCTTGATGCCGAGCACCTCGGCGGTGCCGTTGATGACGCCCATCATGATCGTCGTCAGGTGAGCGACGAATTCGTCGCGTGGCATGCGGCGAGGGCTATCGGGTTCAGGCCCCAGCCACCAATCGGTGGTCGACTGGGCCGACCCGAACGCAGCGAAGGCGGCGAGTTCGATAGCGGCGCGGTCCAACTGCACCTCCCGCAATTCGTTGTCGAACATCGCGGCCATCGTCAGGGTGATCTCGCGACCCTCGTTGAGGGTGCGCATCGTGGCCTCGGACTGTTCGGGGAAGCGCCCCTGAATGAAGAACCGCACCACGTTGGGATGCTGATCGACGAGCTTCACGTATTCCTCGACGCTGCGGCCGATCACCTCACGGGCCGAGTTCGTTTTGAAGTCGATCGACGGGAAGATCGCCGCCCACAGCATGTCGCGCAGGCGTTCCCCGATCGCCTGAAACAAGTCGGACTTGTCGACAAAGTGGCGGTAGATTTTCGGCTTGGCGGTGCCAGCCTCCTCGGCGATCTCGCGCACGCTGACGTCGGGGCCTTGCCGGTCGATTGCGCGGAAGGCCGCCTCGACGATCTCCCCGCGCACCTTCTTGCGGTGCTCGCGCCAGCGTTCGCTGCGGGCGTCGACCTTCACGCCGGCATCAGCACCGGATCTGGGTAAGCCAACTCTCACGCAAGCACCTTACCGCCTCGCAGCCACTGACCTGGGCAGACCGATTTGGCTACCGCCAAGTGAGTGATTCACTTTTTCGTTGGTAGAACAACCCGGCCAGTTGGCTCAGGAAGTCCGTGGTGAAGCCGGACGGCCCTACAGCATGCAGGACACGCAGCCCTCGACCTCGGTACCTTCCAGCGCCATCTGGCGCAACCGGATGTAGTACAACGTCTTGATGCCCTTGCGCCACGCATAGATCTGCGCCTTGTTCACATCGCGGGTAGTCGCGGTGTCTTTGAAGAACAGCGTCAGCGAAAGACCTTGATCCACATGCTGAGTGGCGGCGGCGTAGGTGTCGATGATCTTTTCGTAGCCGATCTCATAGGCATCCTGGTAGTACTCCAGGTTGTCGTTGGTCATGTAGGGCGCCGGGTAGTAGACCCGGCCGATCTTGCCCTCCTTGCGAATCTCGACCTTGGACACGATCGGGTGAATCGACGACGTCGAGTGGTTGATGTAGGAAATCGACCCGGTGGGGGGCACCGCCTGCAGGTTCTGGTTGTAAATGCCGTGCGCCTGCACCGACTCCTTCAACCGCCGCCAGTCATCCTGGTTCGGGATGCGAATCCCGGCGTCAGCGAACAACTCCCGCACCCTGGCAGTCTGTGGTTCCCACGCCTGCTCGGTGTATTTGTCGAAGAACTCCCCCGACGCGTATTTCGACCGCTCGAAGCCCTTGAAGCGCGTACCCCGTTCGATCGCGATGCGGTTCGACGCCCGCAGTGCATGGTAGAGAACGGTGTAGAAATAAAGGTTGGTGAAGTCGACGCCCTCTTCTGAACCGTAGAAGATCCGTTCCCGGGCCAGGTAGCCGTGCAGATTCATCTGGCCGAGGCCGATCGCGTGAGAGTCGTTGTTGCCCTGCTCAATTGACGGAACCGACCAGATGTGAGTCTGATCCGACACCGCGGTCAACGCGCGGATCGCCACTTCGATGCTTTGCGGGAAGTCCGGTGAATCCATCGTCTTGGCGATGTTCAGCGACCCCAGGTTGCACGAGATGTCTTTGCCCACCTTCGCGTAGCTCAAATCCTCGTTGAACAGCGACGGCGTGGATACCTGCAAGATCTCCGAGCACAGATTGGAGTGGGTGATCTTGCCCTCGACCGGGTTGGCGCGGTTGACCGTGTCCTCGTACATGATGTACGGGTAACCCGACTCGAACTGCAGCTCAGCCAGCGTCTGGAAGAATTCGCGCGCCTTGATTTTCGTCTTGCGGATGCGGGCGTCGTCGACCATTTCGTAGTACTTCTCGGTGACCGAGATGTCGGCGAACGGCACGCCGTACACCCGCTCGACGTCGTAGGGCGAGAACAAGTACATGTCGTCGTTGCGCTTGGCGAGCTCGAACGTGATGTCGGGAATCACCACGCCCAGCGACAACGTCTTGATGCGGATCTTCTCGTCGGCGTTTTCCCGCTTGGTGTCCAGGAAGCGACAGATGTCGGGGTGGTGGGCTTGCAGGTACACCGCTCCCGCGCCCTGGCGTGCGCCGAGCTGATTGGCGTAGGAGAACGAGTCTTCGAGCAGCTTCATGATCGGGATGACGCCGGACGACTGGTTCTCGATGTTCTTGATCGGCGCGCCGTGTTCGCGAATGTTGCTCAGCAGCAGCGCCACTCCCCCGCCGCGCTTGGACAGCTGTAAGGCGGAGTTGATAGAACGGCCGATCGACTCCATGTTGTCCTCGATGCGCAGCAGAAAACAATTGTGCACGACCGCGCCACGAATTGCGTAGGTATGCGTGCCTTCTACGTGAAGGTTGTACACCTTCTCCGGGACTTGCTGCGTGCGCTTAACTTCGCGGATTCCATATACGTGCCTCCCATGCACGACCTGGTAAGTATCTCGCGACGATCCTTTTCGGCCCACGTAGTTATGCAGGTTCTTGCCGACATCGAAAATGAACTCTTCATTGGTGCCGGGCAGCCCGGGGACGAACAGCTGACCCGTAGCGTTGCCTGCTTGATTGACGTACTGGCGGATTCTGGACACGACTCCTAACCGGCGCGCGATGAGCTGAACTTGATCAATCAATTCCGGGTTTACCAGGTCGAGCACCATCCCGCCGGCGGTGCAGCACCCGTCTCCGCGGAACAACCCTGCCAACAGTCCGCGCTGGAACTCTTCATCAGCTGTCAAGACGTCGTGTGACAAACGCTTCGAGCGGTATCCAGTTCCGACCATGGAAAGGAAGAGCGACGACACGACCATGCTGTTGCACACCATGCGAACCGAGTGGTCCGAAACACTCGGGTTGACAGCGAGGTCGGCCGCGAACACTCGCTTGAACGCCGCGGCCAACTCTTGCTGGTACTCAAGTTCGTGCGCGCCGAGCGTGAAGTGAATACCGTTGGGCGTTATGCCGTCCGAGCATGGTCGCTTGGATACGTAGCCTTCCGATACGTACCAACCCAGGATGAGGCCGAGGTCGTACGACTCCTCGACATAGCGGTTCACCGAGACGAAGCCCATTCGGTGACGCTGCTTGCTGCGGTGCTTCGCGTCGGAGTTCACCTTGCGAATGAGCCCGTCAACCTCTTCGTACACGCCTGAGCCGACGTACTTCATCAGATCGTATACGCGCCGCTCACGTTGCTCCAGGGGTGCCGTTGTCACGATGAAGTCTTCCGCGTGAACGTCTTTGGCAGCTAGCCATAAGAATCCATTGAAAGGATCGGCACCATCGCCTTCAATGAGACTCTCCACCTGGCGCGTCGTCCACACCAGGATCGGATGCTCCGGAGTGCATCGAATCGGCTCTTTGTGCCCAAAGTGTGAGATCGAGACAAGGGCTTGGTCATTGGGGTTCTCGACGACGGATTCGACTACGGAGAAGGACCCGTCGTGCGACAGCACCCGGTCGCCGGGCCGCAGAATCTCGATCGCCTTTGGCCCTTCAGGCGTATCCACCGGAGTTCCGGCTGGAAAGCAGCTCACCGGCTCGCCGCGCTGCTTCTTGCCCGAGTTGAGAAACGTCGGGGTCGCCGGCTGGAACCGGCCGTCGATGATCTCGTCGACCAGTTTCTCGGCCAGCGCCGTGTCGCCGGCTGCCAGCGTGAGCGCCACCATGCACACCCGGTCCTCGAAGCGCTCGAGATACCGCTTGCCGTCGAAAGTCTTCAACGTGTAGGAGGTGTAGTACTTGAACGCACCAAGGAAGGTCGGGAAGCGGAACTTCTTCGCATAGGCCCGGTCGAGCAGGGTTTTGACAAAGTTGCGCGAATACTGGTCGAGAACCTCACGCTCGTAATAGTTCTCGCGGATCAGGTAGTCGAGCTTCTCGTCCTGATTGTGGAAGAAGACGGTGTTCTGGTTGACGTGCTGCAAGAAGTACTGGTGTGCGGCCTCGTGGTCCTTCTCGAACTGGATCCTGCCGTCCGCGTCGTACAGATTCAGCATCGCGTTGAGCGCGTGGTAATCCGTCTCGCCGGGTAGAGTGCCGTGTCCGGCGACTGTTACAGGCTCTGCAGTTGTGACGCTTGGTGGCACGTCTTGTCCTTCCAGAAGTCAGCCAGACCCATCCGGACGGCTTGCACGTCGTCCGGGGTTCCCATCAGTTCGAAGCGGTAGAGGTACGGAACGCCGCACTTGCCGGAGACGACGTTGCCTGCGTAGGCGAACTCGGCCCCGAAGTTGTTGTTGCCGGCGGCGATCACGCCACGCAGCAGTCCTCGATTGTGTTCGTCGTTCAAGAAAGCGATGACCTGTTTGGGGACATAGCCACCGGCATTTGACGTCGGGTCGAGGTTTGGGTTACTACGGCCGCCCCCGTAGGTGGGCAGCACCAGCACATAGGGCGCGTCGACCTCGATGCGGTCGTGCAGCGGTATCCGCGTGGCGGGAACACCCAGCTTCTGCACGAAGCGGTGGGTGTTCTCCGACACGCTGGAGAAATACACCAGATTGCCCACCCGGTCGTCCCCGGCCACCCGTCCTCCTTCTATTACGCGGTGAGCGCCGTGCCGGCGAGCGCCTTGATGCGATCCGGCCGGAAGCCCGACCAGTGCTCGTTCCCGGCCACCACAATCGGAGCCTGGAGGTAGCCCAGCGCCATGACATAGTCACGGGCCTCGGAGTCGAGAGTGATGTCCACCTTCTCGTAGGTGAGGCCCTGCTTGTCCATCGCTTTGTAGGTGGCGTTGCACTGCACGCAGGCGGGCTTTGTGTAAACGGTGATCGTCATCGGCAGTGCGACTCCTCTGCGCAAGGTGGGACTTCAATGTCTGACATAGGGACGGACTGGCAACTACTCGGGTACTGCTGCTGCACTGCTCTTCAGGAGACCGTCGACCCCCGGAATTCCTGTCTTTGGAGTCGCATCACCCGGCACCGTGGTGCCGGGTGATGCGGCCCGGCCGACCCTGGCGAACCTGGGTCTGTCGGTGTCCAAAACACTACACCTAGTGGGTGACATTCAGAAGAGATACAAGATGTTCTGAACAACATTCGTGAAATTCCCTGGTCGTAAGGGTGCGCCGAGCGTCTCTTCCGGCGTGTCGCAGCTCACGTCCGGCGGTGGTGGCGTCATATCATCGTATCTACCACCCGGCACCGACAAGCAGACCGTGCACATCCGTTCAGCAAAGCCCAACCGGCGACTCTGCGAAGTCATCCGCGACACGCCGCTGCGGCGTACAGATCGGCAGAGTCACCGCCGTCTCAGTTCACCTCGGCGGCCAGCTTGCCCACCACGTCACGCACGCTGGCGACCAGCTCGGCGTGCTCCCGCGGATGCTGGCCGTTGAGCGATTTGAACGGCACCGACAACTTGATCGCCTCGACGACGCGGGCGCCGGCGATGCCGAACGACTTGCGAGTCTCGTCGTGCGCCCACACTCCGCCGTACTGACCCAGGGATCCGCCGATGACTGCCAACGGCTTGCCCTTCAACGCGCCGTTGCCGAACGGCCGGGACAGCCAGTCGATCGCGTTCTTGACCACGCCGGGAATGCTGCCGTTGTACTCCGGTGTGACGACCAGCGCGGCGTCGGCGTCGGCGGCGGCGGCGCGCAGGGCGGTCACCGCCGCAGGTCCCTCGATTTCGGCACCCATCGCGGGGTCAATGTCCTCGTTGTAGAACGGCAGGTCCCCCAGCCCGTCGAAGACGGTGACGAGCACATCGTCCTGAGCGGCGGCCACCGCCAGCTCGGCCAACTGACGGTTGATCGACGCGGCACGCAAGCTGCCCACCAACGCCAGAACTTTGATCTGCGCCATCTTCTGCTTCCCTTCGCCCGTGGTTCTACATCCTCGCACGGCCTAACCGGACCACAGTCCGGATTATTCCAACCGCGATAGTATGCACTGATGAGCGTCACCGGCCGCATAGGTGAGCTGGCTGTATCGGCTCCCCCTGAGCGGAACGACGCGGCGCGCAATCGAGCGCTGTTGCTCGATGCGGCGCGCCGGCTCATCTCCGAACGGGGCGCCGACGCCGTCACGATGGATGACATCGCCGCCGCCGCGGGCGTGGGGAAGGGAACGGTGTTCCGCCGGTTCGGCAACCGGGCCGGCCTGATGATGGTGCTCCTCGACGAGGACGAGCGCGCGAATCAACAGGCTTTCCTTTTCGGGTCCCCGCCACTGGGTCCCGATGCGCCGCCGCGGGACCGTCTGCTCGCCTTCGGCCGCGAACGGCTGCGCTTCGTGCAGACCCATCACGTCCTGCTCTCAGAAGCCAATCGCGATCCGCACACCCGCTACAACGCACCGGCGATGGTGATCCGCACGCACATCCGGATGCTGCTGGCCGCGGCCGAAACGACGGGTGACCTGGATGCTCAGACCGACGCGCTGCTCGTGCTGCTCGACGCCGACTACGTCGACCACCAGTTATGCGACCGCGGTCATACCCTGCAGACGTTGGGCGCTGCGTGGGAAAGCCTGGCATGCAAGCTGTGCGGCCGGTAACCGAAGCGGGATCCCACTGGATCTTGCATGTCGACCTCGACCAGTTCCTGGCGTCGGTGGAGTTGCGTCGCCGCCCCGAACTGGCCGGGCTGCCGGTCATCGTCGGCGGCAATGGTGACCCGACCGAACCCCGGAAGGTCGTCACCTGTGCTTCGTATCCGGCTCGGGAATTCGGTGTACGTGCAGGCATGCCGCTGCGGGCGGCGGCACGCCGCTGTCCCGAAGCCACGTTCCTGGCGTCTGACCCCGCGGCGTACGACGCTGCGTCCGAGGAGGTCATGGCCGTGCTGCGGGACGTGGGACACCCGGTGGAGGTTTGGGGCTGGGATGAGGCCTACGTGAAAGTCGCCGACGGGCAGGAGCCCGTCGCGGTGGCCGAGCAGATCCGCGCGGTCATCGCTTCGGAAACCGGGCTGTCGTGTTCGGTCGGGATCAGCGACAACAAGCAGCGCGCCAAAGCCGCCACCGGCTTCGCCAAGCCGGCCGGCGTCTTTGCTCTCACCGACGCCAACTGGATGACGGTGATGGGCGACCGGCCGGTCGACGAGCTGTGGGGAGTCGGTCCCAAGACCGCGAAAAAGCTCGCCGGGCTGCAAGTCACGAGTGTTCGGCAGCTGGCTCACACCGACGCGGAGTTGCTCACCTCGACGTTCGGTCCGCGGACCGGTTTGTGGCTGCTGCTGCTCGCCAAGGGTGGCGGCGACACCTCGGTGAGCGCCGAGCCGTGGGTGCCGCGATCCCGAAGCCACGTTGTCACCTTCCCGCACGATCTCACCGACCGCGACGAGATGGCGACGGCCGTCGTCGCGTTGGCGCAGCGGACACTTGGCGATGCCGTTGCTCAGGCGCGGATCGTCACGCGGGTGGCCGTCACAGTCCGCACCGCCACCTTTTACACCCGGACCAAGATTCGCAAACTGGCCGAGCCGACGACCGATCCCGAGCCGGTCGTCGACGCAGCGTTGCGCATCCTCGACCTATTCGAACTAGACCGTCCTGTCCGGCTGCTAGGGATACGGCTCGAACTGGCGCCGGTGGACCCGCCGCAACACGCCCCGGCGGGTCAGCGCGACGGCGCCGCGGGGCGCAGCGCCCGGTAGAAGACCCGGTTGGTCTGGCGCATCGCGATGCTGTAAGGCCACCAGGCCAGCCGCTTGAACGCATACAACGCCCGGATGTCGGCGGAGGTATAGATCAGAAACCGGTTCCGCACGACACCGGCCAGGATCTTCTCCGCCGCCCGTTCCGGTGTCACGGCATGGCCGCTGAAGCGGTCCACCCAGCGGCGCACCCTGGGGTCTTCGCGATTGACGCCGGCGATTTCGACGGTGTTCACCAGCGGGGTGTTCACCGCGCCGGGCACCACCACCGAGACTCCGATGCGGTGCCGGGCCAAGTCGAATCGAAGCACTTCGGAAAGGCCGCGCAGGCCGAACTTGCTCGCGCTATAGGCGGCATGCCAGGGCAGCGCAACCAGTCCGGCAGCCGACGACACGTTGACCAGATGCCCACCTCGGCCGGCCGCCACCATCGCCGGCAGGAACGATTCGATCACGTGAATCGGCCCCATCAGGTTGATCGCCACCATCTTGTTCCACTGCTCGTGCGAAAGGCGGTCGACGGTTCCCCACGCGGATACTCCGGCGATGTTCATCACGACGTCCATACTCGGATGGCGCGCGTGGATGTCTTCGGCAAACGAGGCGACGTCGTCGTAGTTGACGACGTCGAGAACCCGGTGCTCGGCCACCGTCGCGCCCAGCGCACGTGCGTCGGCCACGGTCACCGCCAGAGCCTCGGCGTTGCGGTCAGTCAGGTAGAGCTCGGCGCCGTGGGTGGCGAGTCGCAGCGCGGTGGCGCGACCGATGCCACTGGCCGCACCGGTGAGAAAACACCTCTTGCCCGCGAACGTCGTCTTTGCCATGGCGGTGACGATACCGGCGTGCCGTTACTGTCCCGCTAGCGGCGACCGCCCCATAACGCGTTGAGCCACAACTGCTCCAGTACCCGCACTCCGCGCTGGACATCGGCGTCGGGCCCTAAGAAGGTGACGTCGCCGGAGAGCATCAGCGCGGTGGTCGCCGCCAGCGTGCGAACCAGGGCCGGGATGTCGTCGCTGATCGGATGGGCGGTGCCGGCTTTGAATTCCTCTTCGACGACACCGATGACCTGCTCGATCACCGTGTCGACCTGCTGGTCGAGAATTTCGCGGATCTCAGCGTCGGTGTTGCGGGCGACGTTGCACGCCGACATCACCGGATCGTTGTGCGCGTACACCGCAGCGGCACTGCCCACCATCCGCTTCGCGAAAGCCGCAGGCGACTCGTCGGGGCCTCTGGGGGCGAAGTACTGAGTGAGTTCTTCCAGTTCGTGGGTGGCCTCGGCCAGGATCTGGGCAAGCACCGAGTATTTCGAGTCGAAATAAAAGTAAAAGCCGGAGCGGGCGACGCCGGCCCGATCGCTGATCGTGCTGACCGACAGCTCCGCAAAGGGCTTCTCTTCCAGCAACTCACGTACCGCCCGCAGGATCGCCTGCCGCTGCCTGTCACCCCGCCGCTTGGGCAGCGACGCGGACCCGTTGTGGCCGGCGGCGACCGGCGGCTCGCGCTGGGTGCTCACCGTTCGACCTTGCACCACGCCGGGGCGAAAAGGAAACTTGACAGCCGTCAAGTGGCATCGAAAGATGATGGAGAGTGACGGCCGCCACAAACGCGAAGGAGCGTGCGCGATGCCAACTGTTCCCGAGGCCACCATCAGCACCACGGACTATCTTCTCGATCAAGCGCGCCGCCGCTTCACCCCATCGTTCAACAATTTCCCGGGCATGGGTGCCGTCGAGCGCAGGCTGTTGAACACCGACTTTGCCGAGCACACCCTGGCGGAGCCGCCACCCGGCAGCGGGCTGAAGCCGGTCGTCGGCGATCGGGGCCTGCCCGTCATCGGCCACATCATCGAGATGCTGCGCGGCGGACCCGATTACCTGATGCACATGTATCAGACCAAGGGTCCGGTGGTGTTCGGGGACTCACCGGTGCTGCCGGGTGTCGCGGCGCTGGGCCCCGACGCCGCGCAGGTTGTCTACTCCAACCGCAACAAGGACTACTCGCAGCAGGGCTGGGTGCCGGTGATCGGGCCGTTCTTCCACCGCGGCCTGATGCTGCTCGACTTCGACGAGCACATGCTCCACCGCCGGATCATGCAGGAGGCGTTTGTCCGCTCCCGGCTGGTCGGATACGTCGAGCAGATGGACCAGGTCGTGTCACAGGTGATCGCCGACGATTGGGTCGCCGACGACGCGCGCTTCCTGCTCTATCCGGCGATGAAGGAGCTGACTCTCGACATCGCCTCAATGGTGTTCATGGGGCATGAGCCGGGCACCGACCATGAGCTGGTGACCAAGGTGAACAAGGCATTCACCATCACCGTCCGAGCCGGCAATGCGATCATCCGCACCAGCGTGCCGCCGCTCAAGTGGTGGCGGGGCCTGAAGGCGCGGCAACTGTTGGAGGACTATTTCGCCGAACGCGTCGCTGAGCGCCGTGGCAAGGACGGCAACGACCTGCTGACGGTGTTGTGCCACACCGAGGACGAGGACGGCAATAAGTTCTCCGACTCCGACATCGTCAACCACATGATTTTCCTGATGATGGCCGCGCACGACACGTCCACCACGACCACAACAGCGATGGTCTACAACCTGGCCGCGAATCCGCACTGGCAGCAGCGTTGCCGTGACGAGTCCGACCGGCTCGGCGAGGGACCATTGGACATCGAATCGCTGGAAAAGCTGGAGTCGCTCGACCTGGTGATGAACGAGTCGATCAGGATCGTGACCCCGGTGCAGTGGGCGATGCGCCA
>NZ_JBARMY010000392.1:0-18525 GCF_049802695.1 Mycobacterium sp. | reverse complement strand
CGTCTCGACGGCCGCCGGTTCGCCTTCGGCGGCGCGACGGCGGCCCGGCCGCAGCGCGAGCAACGCCGGTGTCGCCAGCAGCAACAACACCGGGACGGCAAGCAGCAGCCACCTCCAGTGCCACGCTGACGGCTTGGCGCCGGACGAAGCCGGTCGGCTCGGGTGATTCTGGCCCGGCACTTGGACACCGGACAGCAACGACGCCAGGTTGGGCGGCTCGGTGGTGAAGGTGTTCTTCGTGCGGTCCCAGGAGACTTTGCCGCCGGTGAAGTCCTGGGTCACGACGTCGCGGTCGACGGTCTGGTCGCCCACCGGCGCACCGAGCTTGCCTTTGGCGCCGCCGAGCTGGTCCCATGCGGCCTTCATGGCGCCCCGCAGAACGAATGCGCCGTGTCCGCGAGTCCAGAAGATCACCGGCTTGTCGGCGGCGTTGAATGTGCTGATCCGGCTGTTCATCACGCCACCGTCGGCCTCGTTGGCGGTCGGGAAGCCCAGGTCGCTGCCGACCGGTCCGCCGAGTGACTCGTATTTCGCCAGAATGTCGCTTTCGACGGCGTTCGCTCCGGTAGCCGGGTTCAAGAAGATCTTGCCGTGCGCAAAGTTCTGCCCGAACGAGTCGGTGCCGATCGGGTATTGGCCGCCCTCTTTGGCGCCCAGCGCTCCCCCGGCTCCACCGGTGGCGCGCCAGGCCGAGTTGATCGCCGCGGTCGGGTCGATCGGCACTTGCAGGCCGGTGAGCTGCTGAGCCAGCTCCGGCGGTGTGGTGCTGAATGCCTTGGTCAGCCGATTCCACGACACCTTGCCGCCGCTGAACGCCTGGGTGGTGACTTCACCGTCGTCCGCCTCATCCCCGACCGGAACCCCTAGGGTGCCTCCGGAACTGCCCAGTTTGTCCCATGCGGCGTTCATGGCGCCCCGCACGACGAATGCGCCGTGGTCGGGTGTCCAGAAGATGACCGGCTTGTCGCCCGCGGAGAAGGTGCTGACCCGGCTGTCGGGCCCGGCCAAACCGGGCACCTCGTTGATGGTGGGGAATCCGAGATCACTGCCGGCCGGGCCGCCCAAAGACTCGTACTTGTCCAGGATCGGCCCGAAGATCGCGCGGGCGCCGGTCGCCGGGGTGAAGAACATCTTGCCGTTGGCGAAGTCCTGCGCGAACCCGTCGGCGACCGGATAGACGCCGCCTTGCTTGTCACCCAGGGTCGACGTCGGGCCTCCGGCGTCCTTCCAGGAAGCGGTGATCGCATCGTCGGCGTCGGTTTCCGGCGACGCAGTCGCGGTGGTGGTCGTCCATAAGAGTGCTGCTGCCGCCGTCATCGCCGCGGCAACCAAGGCACGGCTCAGCGCCGTGCCGACCCGACCTCGCTCTGCAGTCACCCAGCCTCCCGAACACCGCTACGCTCAACTGCCCGTATCGTCGCAGGGCTGGCACACAACTTTGCTACAGCCACGGGCAATTGCGAAGTCATATAGCTGACATTACAAAAATGGATACCCAGCCGATGTCCAAATGATGCAGGGTCGCGTCGGAAACAGCTGGGTATGTAGGTAACCGTGGCCGAAAGATTCGATGTCCCCCGCTGGGAGAAACGCAACTGACATGGAAGTTTCCGGACTCATTTGGGCTCTGACCATTGCCGTCATTGCCGGCTTGGCGTTGTTCGACTACGCCTTTCATGTTCGCAAGGCGCATCGGCAAACGTTGCGTAGCGCCGCAATCTGGTCGGGAATCTATATCGGTGCCGCAATAGTGTTCGGCCTTAGCGTGATCGTTATCGCCGGGACCTCCTCGGGCATCGAGTACTTCGCCGGCTACCTCATCAACGAAGCGTTGTCAGTGGACAACCTGTTCGTCTTGCTGGTCCTCGTCAACAGTTTCGCGGTCCCGCGGGCCGCCCAGCAGAAGGTTCTGCTGTTCGGTGTCATGTTCGCCCTGATCGCCCGGACAGCGTTCATCTTCATCGGTGCTGCACTCGTGGCGGTGTTCGATGCGGCGTTCTACGTATTCAGCGTGATTCTTTTCATCACGGCGGGGAACCTGCTCAAACCGTCGGGATCCGGCGAGGGCAGCGGTGACATGGTGGCCGTGCGCATCGCCAGGCGCGTCGTGCGTACCTCCGACAGATACGACGGCGACCGGCTGTTCACCGTTGAGAACGGCAGGCGGGTCATGACGCCATTGCTGTTGGCGGTGATCGCCGTCGGCGGAACTGACCTGTTGTTCGCTTTCGATTCCATTCCGGCGATGTTCGGGCTCACCCGCAGTGTCTATCTCGTGTTCGCGGCCACCGCGTTCTCGCTGCTCACTATGCGGCAGCTGTACTTTCTGCTCGAGCGGCTGCTGGACCGGCTGGTGTATCTGTCATACGGCCTGGCCACCGTTCTCGGCCTCATCGGCGTCAAGCTGATGTTGCAAGCGTTGCACGCGAACAACGTTCCGTTCATCAACCGCGGTAAGCCGGTACCCGTTACGGAATTGAGCACCTCGGCTTCGTTGACATTGATTGTGGTGATCCTTGTGCTCACAACAGTGGTGTCCTTGCTGTCTCCCGCAGGACGGGCGCACAGCGCTGCGGCTGGCGCCCGCCGTCATGCAACGGCATACCTGAACCGTGACCACGACGTCGACCCAGCCGAGCGGGAGGAGATCTTCGACCGGCTGCTCACCGAGGAACGCCGAATCGCAGCGCTGCCAACCAACTACCGACGGCGGATACAGCGCCAAGATCTATCGGATCTATTGCACCGCGCTCATGAGGCACGCGACGCCGACAACTCCAGCTAGACGCCGAGGCTGCGACCGATGATCTCCTTCATGATCTCGGTGGTGCCGCCGTAGATCGTCTGCACCCGGGCGTCCAGATAGGCTCGGGCGATTGGATATTCACGCATGTAGCCATAGCCGCCGTGCAACTGCAAACAGCGGTCGATGAGGTGCACCTGCTTTTCGGTGGAGTACCACTTGGCCATCGCGGCCTGTTCCACGGTCAGCTTCTCGTCGAGGTGCAGCCGGAGGAACTCGTCGACCATCATCCGAACCACGGTGGTTTCGGTCGCCAGCTCAGCGAGCAGGAACCGGCTGTTCTGGAAGCTGCCGACCGACCGGCCAAACGCTTTGCGCTCTTTGGTGTACTGCAAGGTTTGCTCCAGCACCGTCTCCATGGCGGCAGCGGCCATGATGGCGATCGAAATACGTTCCTGCGGCAGGTTCTGCATCAGATATATGAAACCCATGCCCTCTTCACCGAGCAGGTTCTCCGCGGGGACGTGCACATCGGTGAAGGACAACTCTGCGGTGTCCTGGGCGTCGAGTCCGATCTTGTCGAGATGACGACCCCGATCGAAGCCTTCCATACCGCGCTCGATGACCAGCAGTGAAAAGCCTTGAGCGCCCTTGTCAGGATCGGTTTGGGCCACCACGACGACCAGATCGGAGTTTATGCCGTTGGTGATGAACGTCTTCGAGCCGTTGAGTATGTAATGGTCGCCCTGCTTGACCGCCCGCGTTTTGATGCCCTGCAGGTCGCTGCCGGTGCCGGGCTCGGTCATCGCGATGGCCGTAATCAACTCGCCCGTGCAGAATTTCGGCAGCCAGCGCTGCTTCTGCTCTTCAGTGGTCAGCCGCAGCAGGTAGGGCGCCACCACGTCGTTGTGCAGCCCGAAGCCGATGCCGCTGTACCTGCCTCGGGTGGTTTCCTCAGTGATGATTGCGTTGTAGCGGAAGTCCGGGTCGCCGCCACCGCCGTACTCTTCGGGCACCGCCATACCCAGGAAGCCCTGCTTGCCGGCCTCCAGCCACACGCCGCGGTCGACGATCTTCGCCTTCTCCCACTCGTCGTGGTAGGGCGCCACGTGGCGTTCGAGGAAGGACCGGTAGGACTCGCGGAACAAGTCGTGGTCGGGCCCGAACAGCGTGCGGTCATACTTCACGGGACTACCCATGGCTACCTCCGGCGAATGTTAACACTGCCGCCCAACATACCAACCAGATGGTTGGTTGGTCAGCTGGCAGGCATTTCCCGGCCCGCATCGTCGTCGGGCAGGCTGGATTGCCCGACTCCTCCTCAGGCCGCTCCACGGCCCGCATCGTCGTCGGGCATACAGTCAGCGACATGGTCGAAACGATCATGGTGCAAGAAGGCGGGCAGACGCTCGAGTTCTCCTACACCGACCTGTTGCGCTATGCCGGCCCGCACTCGCCCGGCGGCGTCGCCAACGCATTCAAAGCCATGCAACGCGCATTCGCGGTGCTTTCGCCCGACGTGCCGCCACAGCGACGTTCGATCTTTATCCGCACGGCGTTTCGTGGCCCCGGCGCGCGCGACGGCTTCGAGGCAGTGACACGCGCCGTCACGGACGGCCGCTACATAATCGACCGGGCGCTGGTGCGGCCCGACCGCGGACGATTGCTCGAGGATTTCATTTTCAAAGTGGGTATTGACGGTAAGACGGTCACGCTCCTGCTGCGCGACGGGTTTGTCAGCGCAGAATTCGTTGATCTGGCCCGCATGCAAGATCGCACACTGGACCAAGAGCGGCGACTCGATGCGCTGAAAACGCAGCTGGCGCAGCGGGTATTGGGAGCAACCGCCGCCGAGGTCTACGACATCGGTTAAGGCGGAACTAGCGAGCGCTCTGCTGCGCCCGACGTGCGCGCCGCCGACCTTCGGGGCGCGAAGGGCCGCCGTGGCCCCGGCTGTGCTGCTCGGTCTGGGCATATCGTGACCCGCCACCTTGCCGTCGCTGTCGTGGCTCCCCGGTTGGCCGGCTCTGCGCTTTCGCCGGACCTGAGCTCACCGGCCGGGCAGCCGTCAGGTCAGGGCGCCGCAGTGGACCGATCTCGCCGGCGAGTGCCTGTACCGGCGCCGAGTCGGCCGTCACCTGTTGCGGCTTGACGTTGATACCGGCCTTGCGCAGCAACACCTGGGTGTCTTTGCGCTGCTCTGGCAACACGACAGTGACCACGTCGCCCGTGCGCCCGGCCCGAGCGGTGCGGCCGGATCGATGTAGGTAGGCCTTGTGCTCGGCCGGTGGATCGACGTGGACCACCAATTCGACCTCGTCGATGTGGACGCCACGCGCCGCTATGTCGGTGGCCACCAGCACGCGAGCCTCGCCGGCAGCGAAGGCAGCCAGATTGCGCTCACGTGCAGGCTGGGAAAGATTCCCGTGCAGATCCACCGAGGGAATACCCGAGTCGGTGAGCTGCCTGGCGAGCTTGCGGGCTTGATGTTTGGTGCGCATGAACAGGATTCGGCGGTCGGTGCCGGCCGCCAGTCGACGCACGAGGTCCTTTTTAGCGTCAGCCCCCGCGACGTAGAAGACGTGGTGGGTCATTGCCGATGGCGACTCGTCGATCTCGTCGACGGAGTGCGAAAGTTCGTTGGTCAGGAAACGCCTAACCAATACATCGACGCCGTTGTCGAGCGTTGCGGAGAACAGCAGCCGCTGAGCAGCGGCGGGCGTAGCGGACAGGATGCGGGTTACGCCGGGCAGGAATCCGAGATCGGCCATGTGGTCGGCCTCGTCGAGCACAGTGACCAGGACTGCGTCGAGGCTGATCAGTCGTTGTTTCATCAAGTCTTCGAGCCGGCCGGGGCAAGCGACGACGATGTCGACGCCAGCTTTGAGGGCTGCCACCTGGCGGTTTTGCGGGACGCCGCCGAAGATGGTGGTGACCTTCAGCCCGCATGCCGCCGCAAGCGGTTCGAGCACCGCGGAGATTTGGGTGGCCAATTCCCGTGTCGGTGCCAGTACCAGGCCCGACGGCCGAAGGGGGCGTCGTTTCCCGCCGGCCAGCCGGGTCACCAGTGGAATGGAGAAGGCGAGGGTCTTTCCACTGCCCGTCTTCCCACGGCCAAGCACATCATGGCCTGCCAGGGTATCGGGAAGTGTCTCCAGCTGAATCGGATAGGGGGTAGTGACGCCGCTGGCGGCGAGCACCTGGATAAGTGGCTCACGCACGCCGAGGTCGGCAAAAGTTGGAGTGGTCATGTCTGAGGTGCCTTTCGGGCATCGTTGTGCCACAGAACCGCACCGCGGAATCGGGTCGGGCAGGCACATTGGCGAGATTGCCGGTGGGCAAAATCGATCGCCGCGAGTACTGCTCGTGCTTGAGGCACTGATCATCCGGTTCGGCGTTGCCGCCCACGACTCAGCTGTCTGCGGTCGCGCCGGGGGAATCGATAAGCGTTTCACGACGTAACGGCGTCATTCCTCGTGACGCCGTTGTTGAACACAACTCTACCGCACGGAGCGGACACCGGCGGACGCCGGTAGCTCAGGTCGCCGCGAACTCCTGCAGGCTGGCGGCCAGCGCCACCGGCACCCGCGCCTTGATCCGGGTGCCGTTGCCGTTGTGCTCGGTCAACTGCACCCGGCCGTCGGCGTGCACGCGCGACACCAGATCACCGCGGTCGTATGGGATCACCACGTCGACGGCGGTGTCGGTGGGAACAGCCAGCTCAGCGATCCGCTGGCGCAGCGTCTCGATGCCCTCTCCGGTGCACGCTGAGACGAACACCGCCCCGGGCAGCGCGCGGCGCAACTTGGCCAGCCCCAGATCGCTTGCCGCGTCGACTTTGTTGACCACCAGCAACTCGGGCGCCGGATCACCGTGATGGTCGGCGATCACCTCGGATACCACCTCGCGCACTGCGTTGATCTGAGCGAGCGGGTTGACGTCAGAGCCGTCGACGACGTGCACCAGCACGTCAGCGTTAACGACTTCCTCCAGGGTGGACCGGAACGCCTCGACCAGCTGGGTGGGTAAGTGCCGCACGAACCCGACGGTGTCGGTCAGCACGAAAGCGCGACCGTCGTCGAACTCGGCCCGTCGAGTGGTCGGTTCCAGCGTCGCAAACAGCGCATCCTGCACCAGCACCCCGGCACCGGTCAGCGTGTTCAGCAGGCTGGACTTGCCGGCGTTGGTGTAGCCGACGATCGCGATCGAGGGCACGTCGCTGGCCAGCCGGCGGCTGCGCTGGGTGTCGCGGATCTGCTTCATGTCCTTGATGTCGCGGCGCAGCTTGGCCATCCGCTCGCGGATGCGCCGCCGGTCGGTCTCGATCTTGGTCTCACCCGGACCGCGGGTGCCCACACCGCCGGTGCTGCCGCCCGCACGACCACCAGCCTGCCGCGACATCGACTCGCCCCAGCCTCGCAGCCGCGGCAACATGTACTCCATCTGCGCCAGCGACACTTGAGCCTTGCCTTCGCGGCTGGTGGCGTGCTGAGCGAAGATGTCGAGGATCAGCGCCGTGCGGTCGATCACCTTGACTTTCACGGCCTTCTCCAGCGCATTGAGCTGCGCCGGAGACAGCTCTCCGTCGCAGATCACCGTGTCGGCGCCGGTGGCCAGCACCACCTCGCGCAGCTCCTGCGCCTTACCTGAGCCGATGTACGTCGACGGGTCGGGCTTGGCACGGCGCTGCACCAGCCCTTCGAGCACCAGTGAGCCGGCTGTTTCGGCGAGTGCGCCGAGTTCGGCCAGGCTGGCTGCGGCCTCGGCGGCGCTGCCGTCGGTCCAGACACCGACCAGCACCACCCGCTCGAGGCGCAGCTGGCGGTACTCGACCTCAGAGACGTCGGTGAGTTCGGTGGACAGGCCGGCGACGCGGCGCAGCGCTGTCCGGTCGTCGAGCGCGAGTTCGCCCGTGCTGGGCTCAGCCGCAGTGGGCGGAAAGGAATCGGGATATGTCATAGCTAGTAAACATGGTGCCCGCCGGGACGGCGGAATGCATCCGAATCAACGGTGCTGAGCCCGCCACCATCCCCCGCTCAGCTCGCCGTGGGCCACCAACACCGACGGACCGCGCAGGTAACTGGTGGCTTCGCTGATCGTGACGACGACCTCACCGCCCGGCAGGTGGACCGTCAAGGTGCCGGTGGTGGCGCCGGTCATGGCCAATGCCGCGACCGCGGCGGCGACGGTTCCTGTCCCACAGGACCGGGTTTCGCCGACGCCGCGTTCGTGCACCCGCATGACGACCGCCCCGTCTTCGGGCGCGGTCAAAATCTCGACGTTGACTCCGTCAGGAAACTGGGCGCTGTCGAACATGACCGGCGCCGCGACGTCCAGCCCCGCCAACGCCGCTGCGGTCAGGCCGGGGTCGACGCAGGCCAGGTGCGGGTTGCCGACGTCGACCGCCAGGCCGGCGAAGCGCCGACCACCGACTATTGCCTCGAAAGCCTCGCCCCCGCTTCCGAGCCGATTGGCTTTGCCCATGTCGACGGTGACATCGGCGTTGACGTGATCGACGCGGTGGATGGTGACCGGGCGGGGACCGGCCAGCGACCCAACAACGAATTCGTCGCGCGGCTCTAATCCGCTGGCGCGCAGGTAATGCGCGAACACCCGCACTCCGTTGCCGCACATTTGCGCTATCGACCCGTCGGCGTTGCGGTAATCCATGTACCAGTCGCCGGAATCAACCCCTTCGGGGAGCCGGTCGAGCACGCCGGCCGCCAGTGCGGCGCCGGCGGTAGTGACGCGCAGCACTCCGTCGGCCCCTAAACCGCGGCGGCGATCGCACAGCGCACTGACCGCAGCAGGGGTCAGCGCGAGCGTTGCGTCCAGGTCTCGCAGCAGCACGAAATCGTTCTGCGTGCCGTGGCCCTTCGCGAAAATCATCTGCGGATCACCTGCTCAGGATACGTGCCGCCACACTCCCAACGCCGTATCGACGATGTCGTTCGCGCTGCCGACGTCGATCCAGTGGATGCGGTGATCGCGGCGAAACCACGACCGCTGCCGTCGCACATAGCGGCGGGTGCCAAGGAACGTCGGTTCGCGCCCGCCTTGGCCGTTCCCGCCCGCGTCGAGGTCGGCGATCACCTGCGCGTAACCCAGCGCACGCGAAGCCGTCACGCCGTCGCGCAAGCCCTGTCCGAGCAGCCTGACGACCTCGTCGACGAGGCCGTGCTCGAACATCGCGTCGGTGCGCCGGGCCAGCTGCTCGTCGAGGACTTCGGTGTTGCAATCCAATCCGACGATCACGGTCCCCCAGCGCGGGCTGCTGATGGCCGGTGCCGAGGCCGCAAACGGTTGGCCGGTCAGCTCGACGACCTCCAAGGCGCGGACGATGCGGCGAGCGTCCGTCGGCAAGATCGTCGCGGCAGCAACCGGATCGCGCCTTGTCAGCTCGGCGTGCAGGCCGGCCACGCCGACGTCGGCCAGCTGCAGTTCCCAGCGGGCCCGAACCTGCGGGTCGGTGGCCGGGAAGCTCCAGTCGTCGAGCAGCGACTGAATGTAGAGCATCGAACCGCCCACCACGATGGGCACCGCGCCGCGGGCGGCGATCGCTTCGACGTCGGCGGCTGCCGCCTGCTGGTAGCGGGCGACGCTGGCCGTCTCGGTGACGTTGAGGACGTCGAGCTGATGGTGCGGGATGCCGCGGCGCTGCGCGACGGACAGCTTCGCGGTGCCGATGTCCATGCCGCGGTAGAGCTGCATCGCGTCGGCGTTCACAATCTCTGCGCCGAGCCGTTCGGCGACGTCGAGTGCCAACCGCGACTTGCCGGTTCCGGTGGGACCGACTATCGCCAGTGGTCTCACGGCTGCCAGACACCGACGAAGTAGCCGACACCGTACGGCGCCCCGCCGTAGAGCTCTTTCGCTGATCGCGGCGCCGGCTCAGCCAGCCCGGCCAGCACCTGGTATGCCGCCCGCCCGACAACTTGCGCAGGCAGTCGGGTCAGGGCAGTGACGACACCGCCGGCCAGCGCGTCGTCCAGCGCACGCTGGACCTCGATGTCACCGGGCTGGTAACCGCCGGGCGCAGCCGCGGTCAGCGTATTGGCGCCGTCCGCGACGATTAGCACACCGATCTGCTCGGCGATTTGGTCAATCTCGGCCCGCAGTCGGCGGCCCACGGCCAGTGCGGCGTCCGCGTCGAGATGGCCGGAGTAGGCGCGGACTTCGGCACAGGCGTTGGGCTGGGCAAGGCCCCGGACCCAGGCGGTGAACAGCGCGCACAGCGGTAAGGCGGAGGGTTCCCCGTCGGCGTCCGCAGAGAGCCGTACTTGAACGTCGACGCCGTAACCGGCGAACGTGCCGACACCGTCCTGGCTGATCAGGCGGTCTTCATAGTCGACGCCGATGGCGATCCAGCGCGGCGGCAGCGACGCCGCCGCGGCGATCACCGCTTCCCGCAGGTCCGCCACTTCGGCAGCCGCGGCGCCGGCCAGTTCCGGAACCAGTACCGGCGGCGACGGGACGATCGCGATGGCGCTCAGCACGCACTCAAAACTAATGCCCGTCGAGGCCTGCAAAAACTCAGTCAGGCGCGATTGGCAGATTCGGGCAGGCCTTTGACTACCGACACATCACTTTGCCAGGAGTGCGATCCGCTCCCGCGGGTACATCACTATGTCCGCCAAGAACGGAGCCGCCATGAGCACACCTGCCCAAACCGGGATCATCAGTACCCAGATACCGGCACGACTGGACCGGCTGCCTTGGTCGCGGTTTCACTGGCGTGTTGTCGTCGGGCTCGGCGGCGTGTGGATTCTCGACGGGCTCGAGGTCACGATGGTTGGCAACGTGTCGTCCCGTCTCACCGAAAACGGCAGCGGCATCCACCTCACACCTGCAGACATCGGCGTGGCGGCGGCGTTCTACATCACCGGGGCCTGCTTGGGCGCATTGTTCTTCGGTCACCTGACGGATCGCTTCGGACGGCGCAGGCTGTTCATGCTGACGCTCTCGGTCTTCCTGGCCGCCACGGTCGCGACCGCATTCGCGTTCGCGCCGTGGTACTTCTTCATCGCAACTTTCTTCACCGGTTGCGGCATCGGCGGCGAATACGCCGCGATCAACTCGGCGATCGACGAGCTGATTCCCGCTCGTGTTCGCGGTCGCGTGGACCTGATTATCAACGGAACATACTGGCTGGGTTCGGCCGCGGGAGCGGGCGGCGCACTGGTGCTGCTGAACACGGCGCATTTCCCGGCGAATATCGGATGGCGGCTCGCGTTCGGCATCGGCGCCATCTTCGGCGTTTTCGTCCTTCTTATCCGGCGCAACATTCCGGAAAGTCCCCGGTGGTTGATCATCCACGGCCGCGACCAGGAAGCGGAGCGGATCGTCGGCGACATCGAAGCGGACGTCGAGCGGCAAACCGGCCAACGTCTCGGTGAGCCCAATGGAAAGCCGCTCAGGATTCGACAACGCAAGACGATTTCTTTCCGGGAGATCGCCCGGGTGGCATTCAAGCTCTATCCGCGGCGCGCGGTCCTCGGATTGGCACTATTCATCGGGCAGGCGTTCCTCTACAACGGCGTGACGTTCAACTTGGGCACGTTGTTGCACGGGTTCTACGGAATCACCTCCGGGCACGTGCCACTGTTCGTCATCCTGTGGGCGCTGAGTAATTTCGCTGGCCCCCTGGTCCTCGGTCGCCTGTTCGACACGGTGGGCCGCAAGCCGATGATCACCTTGACCTACGTGGGTTCAGGTGTCGTGGCCCTCGTTCTCGCGGTGCTGTTCGTGACCCGAACTGGCGGCGCTTGGACATTCATCGCCGTGCTGGCAGCGGTGTTCTTCTTGGCGTCAGCGGGTGGCAGCGCGGCCTATTTGACCGTCAGCGAGATCTTCCCGATGGAAACCAGGGCGCTCGCGATCGCATTCTTCTATGCGGTGGGCACCGCGATCGGCGGCATCAGCGGGCCGTTGCTGTTCGGTCAGTTGATCAATTCCGGGCAGCGCGGTCAGGTTGTCTGGTCATTGCTCCTCGGAGCGGTCGTGATGGCGATCGCCGGCCTGGTAGAACTGCGGCTCGGTATTGCGGCTGAAGGCCAGTCGCTGGAAGATCTGGCGTTGCCGTTGACGGTGGCCGACGCTGAGGAGGATGAGTCGGCGGAAATCGGGCCCGGCTCGATTGCCTAATCGGCTGAAGCCCGGTGCCCTGGCGGCGAACGGCTCGACGTCGACGAGCCCGAGGCCGTCACCGCGCCGGCGCAAAACACGGATTGAGGAAAGATCATCCCGCCAACGCTGCCGCGACTCGGGCATAGAATTCCGGCGCGGCCGGCAACGCCAAGGCGGCGGCGCACGGCCCGCCAAGCTGCTTGAATGACTGTCGGGACCTGTGCGGACCGGCAGATGCGGGACGGGCTGAGCCGCAAATGCAGTTCTCCGCAGATCCAGCTGACGGCGCCGCGATGCGCGGCAGATGCGCGGGGCTTACCGCGCGAAGGGTAGGTGACGGTGGCCCATGACTGTTGAAGACTCGCACAGCAACGAAACCAGGCCGGCGGTTCCCCGTCCGGGCCCGCGTCCGGGACCGCGTCCGTCACTCAGACCCACCGCCCACCCGGTCATCGGGCCCCCTGCCAACAATCCGCGCCGGTTCGGACGGGTCGACGACGACGGCACGGTGTGGCTGATCACCCCTGCCGGTGAGCGCGTCGTCGGTTCCTGGCAAGCAGGCGACGCCGATGCGGCGTTCGCCCATTTCGGCCGGCGCTTCGACGACCTGAGCACTGAGGTCACGCTCATGGAGGAGCGGTTGGCCTCGGGTACCGGTGACGCACGCAAGATCAAGGCTGCCGCGGCCACCCTCGAAGAAACGCTGCCGACGGCGCATGTGCTGGGTGATGTCGACGCGCTCGCCCAGCGGCTGACCACCATCCGGGAACGCGCCGAATCCATAGCTGTGGCCGAGCGTGCACGGCGCAACGAACAGCGCGCCGCTCAGACCGCGCGCAAAGAGGCGTTGGCCGCCGAGGCTGAAGAGCTGGCCGCCACCGCGACGCAGTGGAAAACCGCCGGTGACCGGCTGCGGACGATATTGGACGAATGGAAGACGGTCGGCGGCCTGGACCGCAAGACTGACGACGCCTTGTGGAAGCGTTATTCCGCGGCCCGAGAAACGTTCAATCGGCGCCGAGGATCTCATTTCGCCGAGCTGGACCGCGAACGGTCAACTGCCCGCGATGCCAAGGAGCGGCTGTGCGCGCGCGCCGAAGAACTGGTCGAGTCGACCGACTGGGGAGCCACCAGCGCTGAATTTCGCAAGTTGCTCACGGAGTGGAAAGCTGCCGGGCGAGCAAGCCGTGACGTCGACGACGCGCTGTGGCGCCGTTTCAAAGGCGCGCAGGACACCTTCTTCAAGGCGCGCAATTCAGCCACCGCCGAGCAAGATGCGGTACTGCACGCCAACGCCGACGCCAAAGAGGCACTGCTGCGCGAAGCGGAGAAGCTGGACACCAGCAATCAGGAAGCCGCCCGGGCAGCCCTGCGCTCGATCGGTGATCGGTGGGAAGCTATCGGCAAGGTGCCCCGGGAACGGTCGGCCGACCTGGAGCGGCGGATGCGGGCGGTGGAGAAGAAGGTGCGCGAAACGGCGTCTAGTTCGGTCGACCCGCAGGCGCAGGCCCGCGCTGAGCAGTTCCGTGTCCGCGCTGAGCAGTTCGAACGTCAGGCGCAGAAGGCAGCCACTGCAGGCCGCAGCAAAGAGGCTGCCGAGGCTCAGGCGAACGCAGAGCAGTGGCGGCAGTGGGCCGACGCCGCCGCCGAGGCGCTGACCCGGCGGCCATAACCGGCGGGTGGTTTATCCCGCTTCGTCGGTGTCGGGTGGCGCCGTATCAGGCTCGCTGAAGCGTTCGAGCAGCGGCCGCGACTGCTGCTCCGCGGCGGCGCGCCGACGCTGCTCTTCGGCAGCGAGCTGCACCACGGTCCGCGACCACACCACCCTGGCCCAGTGGAACGACAGCAGCATCAGCGTGATCCAGGCCAGAATCAAGCCGACGCCGGGGCCGGGGTGGCCGGCGGCCACCGTCTGCCGCGACCAGACGGCCAACAGGCCGACCGCGGTGGCCAGCGCCGAACCGGCCAGGGCCACCCAGGCCAGCGCCCAGCGCCGGGTCAGCAAAGCCAGCATCGAAAAGCCGACACCGAAGACCAGCGTGAGCCAGACGAACACCCGGGACGGCAGGGCCACTGCAGCCGCGCCCGCATGGTGGCTGCCGAACAACACATCCCAACCCCGCACGTCGCCGGTGTGCGGCAGAACGAACGACGCCAGCAGCACGAACACCAGGATCGAAACCACCAAGGCTCGTGCCCCCGGCTCGATTTCGCGTGCAATACGCCGTTCGGCGTCCTCGAGGTCGGGACGGAAGGCGTCGAACTCGCTGAGGTGCTTGTTGTCGCGCGTCATCGCGTGCATCCAAGGGTTTCCAGCGACTCAGCCGGCCGCCCGACCGTGGGCATGCCGAGACCGATGTGCGTTGCGGTTGTCCCGGCGGCGTAACCGTCGCCGGCGCGGGTGCGACGGTGGGTCAGCACGCCTGCGTCTGCGATCAAATGGTGCGGCGCGGCGTCGGTGATGTCTGTGGTGACCACATCACCGGGGCGCACCTGCAACGCGCCCGGCGCGAAGTGCACCAACCGGCCGTCGCGGGCCCGGCCACTCATACGGGCGGTGCGGGCGTCCTTACGGCCTTCCCCAGTGGCGACCAGAAGCTCGACGGTCTTCCCGACCTGCGCACGGTTCTCTTCCAGGGCGATCTGTTCCTGCACCGCCACCAATCGTTCATAGCGTTCCTGCACAACGGCTTTCGGTAGCTGACCGTCGAGTTCGGCGGCCGGGGTGCCGGGCCGCTTGGAATACTGGAAGGTGAACGCAGCGGAGAAGCGCGCCTGACGCACGACGTCCAAGGTCGCTGCAAAGTCCTCTTCGGTCTCACCGGGAAAACCGACGATCAAGTCGGTGGTGATCGCAGCGTGCGGCATCGCGGCGCGGACACGCTCAAGGATGCCGAGATAACGCTCGGCGCGGTAGGACCGTCGCATCGCCCGCAATATCCGGTCTGAACCGGATTGCAGCGGCATGTGCAGGGCCGGACACACGTTGGAAGTGACCGCCATCGCCTCGATGACGTCGTCGGTGAACTCAGCCGGGTGCGGCGAGGTGAAGCGGACCCGTTCCAGGCCGTCGATGCGTCCGCAGGATCGAAGCAGTTCGGCGAATGCGCCCCGGTTGCGGGGCAATCGGGGGTCAGCGAAGGAGACCCCGTAGGCGTTCACGTTCTGTCCTAGCATGGTTATCTCGAGCACGCCGCTGCCCACCAGCGACCGCGCCTCGGCGAGGATGTCGTCGGGTGTCCGGTCGACTTCCTTCCCCCGCAGCGACGGGACGATGCAGAACGTGCAGCTGTTGTTGCAGCCGACGGAGATGGAGACCCATGCCGAATATGCGGAGTCACGGGATGTCGGCAGCGACGACGGGAACTCGCGCAGCGCCTCGGCGATCTCGACTTGGGCGATCTTGTTGTGCCGGGCCCGGTCGAGCAGCGTGGGCAGCGACCCGAGGTTATGGGTGCCGAAGACGACGTCAACCCACGGCGCCTTGCTCAATACGGCCTCGCGGTCCTTCTGTGCCAGGCAGCCGCCGACAGCTATTTGCATGCCCGGGTCGTCGCGCTTGCGCGGCGCCAAATGGCTGAGGTTGCCGTACAGCTTGTTGTCGGCATTCTCGCGAACCGCACAAGTGTTGAACACCACCACGTCGGCGTCGGCGCCGTCGGGCGCGCGCAGGTAGCCGGCGGCTTCGAGCAGACCAGCCAACCGCTCCGAATCGTGGACGTTCATCTGGCAGCCGTAGGTCCGGACCTGATAGGTGCGTGCCGAGACGGACGCGGCACTCTGGGCCGCTGCGGCGCCTCCCACCACTACCGAACTCACTCGGCCATGGTACGGCGATCGGGTGGCGTCGGACTTTCGCGTACCGACTACCGCTCGTAGTCGCCAGGTCCTAGTTCGTTCGGCGATGGCTCCAGGCGCGTGTGAGTTGGCGCTCAAGTGCGGGATAGACGATCAAGTACCGAAACGGCTTGATGAAGGCCATATACATGCGACCGGATCGGCCACGTGGTTTGACGTACACAGCCATCTGCGCCTCATGATTGTCGCCGCTTCCGCTGCCGACCCACGCGAGGTGCATAACGCCGTGAACTGTCTGGTTCGATATCTCGGCGGCGAACTCGTCTTCGGTGCGGTACAGCGGCACAAATGGCAGATGGGCGAAATGCACGTCGTCCGCAGAGCCACGCAGATCCCGCGGTAATCGATCAGCGAGGGAAAACTCGCTCGTTCCGGGGATGGGCAACCGCTTCTGACCACCCGCAGTGGTCGATATACGACCCAGACCGAACCAGGCGCCCAAGCGGTCCCGCACGTCCCACAAGAATCGGGTGGCTGTCGATTCGGCGTTGAGGGGATCTGAATCGGTGACCATTTCTAAAACGCTGGTGAAGTCGTCTGTGTCGCCGCTGACGGCGGGAAGTCTCCACACATCTTCAAGGGTGAAGTCGTCGACGACGCTGTGCACGCGCCATGGCTGCGACAGTTGTACTGCGTTAGAGATCCGCATGACCACTCTCTTATACGAGTCCGTATAACGCCTCTCAGAGTAGCCGAAATATACGCCGCCGTATAACCTCCTGCTGTGCCTGCGAGGAAGACGCCGCCAGAAGCATGGATTGATGCGGCGCTGACTGCCTTGGCCGAAGGGGGCCCTGATGCCATCCGGGTCGAGGCGCTGGCGGCGACCCTTGGGGTCACGAAGGGTGGTTTCTACGGGGAGTTCGTCGACCGCAATGCCTTAGTGGAGCGCATGCTCGATACCTGGGAGCAGACGGTCGTCGATGACGTCATCCGCCGGATTGAAAACTCCGAAGACGACGCGGGCACTAAGTTGCGCCACCTGTTCGATCTCGCGCGCCGTCATGCTGACCGTGGACTCGCGGCCGAACTGGCGGTCCGCGACTGGGCCCGCCGCAATTCCGGCGTTGGCACGCGACTCAACCGTGTGGACAACCGGAGAATGGCCTATCTGCGCAAGCTATTCCGGCAGATCGGCTGCGATGATGATGACGCCGAGGCGCGCAGCTTTCAGGCGTTCTCGCTCTTCGTTGGAAGCAGTTTGATTACCGCTGAGCACAACGGCCGCTCTCGACGCGACGTCATCAGCTATGCCCTGGACAGTTTGCTGACCACGACTGATAGGCGCCCCGCGCGCGGTCGCCACACACGCTGAGGCGTCCGCTACACGTACCGCCGGGCTTAGACCCGTCTGCGCTCCCGTTCGGCGGCCAGTTCCGCGCTGACGACATCGCACGCCATGGTTTGGTTGTAGCCCCGCCGCGCCAGCATCGCTACCAGCCTTCGGCTGACCCGCACGTCGTCGTCGAGGGTCTCGCGCCGCAGCTTGGTCCGCACCAGCTTCTCGGCCCGGTTCCGCTCGACTTCGGCGTCGATCCCGCTCAGCACCGCGGTGATCACGTCGTTGTCGACGCCTTTGGTGCGCAGCTCCGCCGCCAACACGCGCTTACCTTTCGCGGCGTTGGCCCGCCGGGAGTGCACCCACTGCTCAGCGAAGTCGGTGTCGTCGATCAGGCGGACGGCAGCCAGCCGGTCGAGCACCCGGGCGCTGACGTCGTCGGGATAGCCCCGCTTGGCCAGCTGACCGGCCAGCTCCGCCCTGGTGCGCGAGCGCGCGGTAAGCAGACCCAGGCACAATGCCCGCGCCTGCTCCTCGCGCGACGGCTCAGAAGTCGACGGGTGCGGGCAAGACGTCTTCATCGGTCACCACTGCGCCAATGCCGAGCTTTTCCTTGATCTTCTTCTCGATCTCGTTGGCCACCTCGACGTTTCCCAGCAGGAAGTTGCGGGCGTTCTCTTTGCCCTGACCGAGCTGCTCGCCCACATACGTGAACCAGGAGCCGGACTTGCGAATGAAGCCCTGGTCGACACCCATGTCGATCAGCGAGCCTTCCTTACTGATGCCCTTGCCGTAGAGGATGTCGAACTCGGCCTGCTTGAACGGCGGCGAGACCTTGTTCTTGACCACCTTGCAGCGGGTGCGGTTGCCGACCGCGTCGGTACCGTCCTTGAGCGTCTCGATGCGACGCACGTCCAGTCGGATGGAGGCGTAGAACTTCAAAGCCTTGCCGCCCGTGGTGGTTTCGGGCGAATTGTGCACCATCACATCGTCGACGAAGTAGTTGTGATTACCCTCGACTTCGATATCAAAGCGATTCATAGACCGGGTGTGCGGTTTGACGTGCACATCCAGCACTCGAGCCGGTACCAGCCGCTGAGTAGGTGCGACAAATTCCGGCGTCACCCTGCTTTGACCACGGAATCGGGGCAGCAGTTTGTACTCCATGGACGGCGCCATGTAGGGCGCCACCATCTCTTCGAACTTCGCCGTCGCCACCGTGGAGAACACCAGTACTGCCTTGCCAGCCGAGCCGGCGGAGCGTAGACGCACATCTAACCCGTGAGTGTCGCGTAGATAGTCACGCAACCGAATCCGCGTACCTTCAGTCATGGCCTCGACGCAGATCTCGATGCGGCCGCTACCGCCAGCAGTGCGTTCCTGCACTCCCTTGGAGCGCAAACTGAATGAGCCGTCGTCCATGTACCAGATGGCCAGGGCCAGCGGCGTCAGCGCCTTGAGGTACTCCTGAGAGAAGAACTTCTTGCCGTCCCCTAGATACACCGCGCGCTGCAGCTCG
>NZ_JBARMY010000391.1:0-4766 GCF_049802695.1 Mycobacterium sp. | reverse complement strand
GGCTTGGGCAGCGGCGCAGGATCGGCGGGCGTCAGCTCGCGGGTGTCGGTGGCGGCAGGGATGTCGGTGCGGGCGCCGTCGGCGTGTACGGCGACGTGCGGCACTTCGGCGGCGTCGACGTAGCCCGGGGTGTAGACGCCGTAGACCTGACCGTCGCCGGGGGGAGCTGTGACAGTGAAGCCCGGGTAACTTGCCAACGCTAATTCGACTGCGGCCGAAGAGAACTGACGTCCGACATTCGCCGGGTCGGCATCGCGGACCACGCAGCGAAGCAGTGCGCTGGCGGCTTCTTCGGTGTCGGCGTCGGGGTGGTCGGTACGCGCCAGCGTCCACTCCAGCTCGGCCGGCTTGACGGTCAGCGCGGCTTCCAGCTGCCGTCGCACCAGGTCAGCCTTTGCGTCGATGTCCAGACCGGTTAACACGAAGGTCGTCGCGTTGCGGAAACCCCCGATGCTGTTGAGGGACACCTTGAGGTTGGGCGGTGGAGGTTCGCCGGCAACACCGCTGACCCGCACCCGATCGGCGCCGTCGGCCGACAGCTCGATGCTGTCGATGCGGGCGGTGACGTCGGGGTTGGCGTAGCGCGCGCCGGTGATCTCGTACAGCAGTTGTGCGGTGACGGTGTCGACGCTGACCAGGCCGCCGGTGCCGGGATGTTTGGTGATTACCGACGAGCCGTCAGGGTGGATCTCGGCCAGCGGGAAGCCGGGGTGGAGTAAGCCGGGGACCGCTGGGATTTCTGCGAAGAAGGAGTAGTTGCCGCCGGTGGCCTGTACGCCGCATTCGATGACGTGGCCTGCGACCACGGCACCGGCGAGTTGGTGGTAGTCGGTGCGGCTCCAGCCGAAGTGTGCGGCGGCCGGGCCCACGGTTACCGACGCATCGGTGACCCGGCCGGTGACCACGACGTCGGCGCCGGCGTTGAGGCAGTCCACGACGCCCCACGCGCCCAGGTAGGCGTTGGCGGTCAGCGGTGTGCCAAGCCCCAGCTGCTCGGCCCGGGGTTGCAGGTCGTCGCCCTCGACATGGGCGACCCGGGTCGGAATGCCCACCCGCTCGGCCAGTGCCCGGACCGCGTCCGCCAGACCGGCGGGATTGAGACCCCCGGCGTTGGTCACAATGCCCACGCCGCGGTCATGAGCCAGTCCCAAACACTCCTCGAGCTGCGTCAAGAAGGTTTTCGCGTAGCCGCGTTCCGGGCGCTTCATCCGGTCACGGCCCAGAATCAACATCGTCAGCTCGGCGAGATAGTCGCCGGTCAGGTAGTCCAGTTCCCCACCAAGCAGCATCTCGCGCATCGCCGAGTGTCGGTCGCCGTAGAAACCCGAGCAATTGCCGATCCGCACTGGGGCCGGGGCGGCAGAGGAAGAAGCCACGGGTGTCCTTTCTCTCCCAGACGGCGATCGGCAAAGTACCAACCAACCGGTAGGTTAGCCGGTGTCGCGGGTGTCACGTCAAGGACGCCGCCCGCCGTTGCGCGGAGGTTTGGTCCCTCAGCAGATC
This sequence comes from Mycobacterium sp., assembly GCF_049802695.1. GTDB lineage: Bacteria > Actinomycetota > Actinomycetes > Mycobacteriales > Mycobacteriaceae > Mycobacterium. The sequence goes on along the minus strand of NZ_JBARMY010000391.1, from coordinate 3,263 downwards.
ACCGGCTATCGTGGCAGGCAAGTGGTCCCCCGATCGCCGAGAAGGGGACTGAGAATCCAGCTCTTGCGACATCGCTACAGAGCCCCATCAAGGAGTTAGGCCCGATCATGGCTGTGCCGAAGCGCAGGATGTCGCGCGCGAACACCCGGAGCCGCCGCGCGCAGTGGAAGGCCAAGCGCCCCGAACTCGTCAACGTGACGGTTGCCGGTCAGCAGCACAAGGTGCCGCGCCGGCTCCTGAAGGCCGCACGCCTCGGTCTGATCGACTTCGATCGTCACTGAACCGGCTTGCCGCCGGCAAAGATCGCCCGAAAACCCCCGCTTCGCGTTTATAGTTCGCTTCGCATGCCCGTCCGGTAATTCCGAGCGGAGCAGCGGCTCTTAGCGCTTTCTTAGGGGATTGGACGACACTGTGGCCGTGCAAATACTTGTCGTTGACGACGATCGTGCAGTGCGGGAGTCGTTGCGCAGATCGCTTTCGTTCAACGGCTACTCGGTCAGCCTGGCGGCCGACGGCGTCGAGGCACTCGACTCGATTGTCAACGATCGCCCCGACGCTCTCGTGCTCGACGTCATGATGCCCCGGCTGGATGGGCTGGAGGTATGCCGTCAACTACGCAGCACCGGCGATGACATGCCAATCCTGGTCCTCACCGCACGCGACTCCGTCTCCGAGCGGGTCGCCGGGCTGGACGCCGGCGCCGACGACTATCTTCCCAAACCGTTCGCCCTCGAAGAGATGCTGGCGCGGCTGCGGGCTCTGCTGCGCCGCACCCGGAGCGACGACACCGCCGAATCGGTGGCCATGACGTTTTCAGACCTCACCCTCGATCCCGGTACCCGGGAGGTCACCCGCGGCTCGCGCGAGATCAATCTCACCCGTACCGAATTCGCACTCTTGGAGATGCTGATCGCCAATCCGCGTCGAGTGCTGACCCGCAGCCGCATCCTCGAAGAGGTATGGGGATTCGACTTTCCCACCTCGGGCAACGCATTGGAAGTGTACGTGGGGTATCTGCGTCGCAAGACTGAAGCCGACGGCGAGCCCCGGCTGATCCACACCGTGCGCGGTGTGGGTTACGTGCTGCGTGAAACCCCCCCCTGATGGTTTCTTTCCGCCGACGCCACTCCCGCCGAGCCGCTTCAACGTTGTCGCTGCGGTGGCGAGTGATGTTGTTGGCGATGTCCATGGTGGCGATGGTGGTCGTGTTGATGGCGGTCGCCGTGTACGCGGTGATCTCCGCAGCGCTGTACAAGGACATCGACTACCAGCTCCAAAGCCGGGCACAGCTGCTGATCGCGAGCGGCTCGCTGGCGCTTGATCCCGCGAAAGCCATTGAGGGAACGGCCTACTCAGACGTCAATGCCATGCTGGTGAATCCGGGCCGCACGATTTACACCGCCCACCAGGAGAACCAGACCCTGCCGGTCGGGCCCCCGGAGAAGGCGGTCATCCGCGGCGAGCTGTTCATGTCGCGGCGGACAGCGGCCGGTCAACGGGTGCTGGCCATCCACCTGCCCAACGGCAGCTCGCTGCTGATCTCCAAAAGCCTCGCCCGCACCGACGCCGTCATGACCGAACTGCGCGTGGTGCTGCTGATCGTCGGCGGCGTGGGTGTCGTCGTCGCCGCAGTGGCCGGCGGGATGGTCACCAGGGCCGGGCTGCGCCCGGTGGCGCGTCTGACCGAGGCGGCCGAGCGGGTGGCACGCACTGACGACCTGCGGCCGATACCGGTGTACGGCACCGACGAATTGTCCAGGCTCACTGAGTCGTTCAACCTGATGCTGCGCGCACTGACCGAGTCGCGAGAACGTCAGGCCCGGCTGGTCACCGACGCCGGCCACGAATTGCGTACGCCGCTCACATCGCTGCGGACCAATGTCGAATTGCTGATGGCCTCGATGGAACCGGGTGCCCCGCGGCTCCCTGAACAGGAGATGGCCGATCTGCGCGCCGACGTCCTCGCCCAGATCGAGGAACTGTCGACTCTGGTGGGCGATTTGGTGGACCTCACCCGTGACGAGGCCGGGGAGGTGGCGCACGAGCCGGTTGACATGTCCGAGATCGTGGACCGCAGCCTGGAGCGGGTGCGTCGGCGCCGCAACGACGTCGACTTCGACGTCCGGACCGTGCCTTGGCAAATCTACGGTGACGCTGCCGGACTGTCGCGTGCGGTGCTGAACCTGATGGACAACGCCGCGAAGTGGAGCCCGCCTGGCGGGCGGGTCGGCGTCACGATGCGACAAGTGGACCCGTCGCACGTCGAGCTCTTGGTATCGGATCAGGGTCCGGGAATTCCGCCGCACGAACGCGACCTGGTCTTCGAACGGTTTTTCCGCTCGGCGACCGCCCGGGCGATGCCCGGTTCCGGCCTGGGCCTGGCAATCGTGAAACAGGTGGTGCTGAAACACAGTGGGGCCCTTCGCGTGGAAGACACCGTACCGGGGGGTGAACCGCCGGGAACATCGTTCCACGTCCTGTTGCCCGGCGGGCCGATCCCAGTGGTGCCCGACACCGAAGTCGAGGACGATGCGGAGCCCGACGTTACGCCCGCCGCGAAAGGGGGAAACTCTCCAGGTGCGGCGAACGTTGTCTCAGTGGATTCTCAGTCCACGCGGGCAAGGTAGCTGCGTTTACTGTTGGATTCGCACTGTTGGATTCAAGCTGTGGATCCCATCCGACGATCAAGGAAAAGCGACCTAGCGACATGACGAATCACCCGAGGTATTCGCCACCGCCGCAGCAGCCGGGTTACCGTCCTGCGCCACCTCAGACTGGTCCTGCGCCCACCCATACGGGCGCCGCGCCTACCCAGACAGGCGCTGTGCCCACCCAGACCGGAACATTCGCCGGTCACCCGGGTGCCCCCGGCTATGGCGGTGCCGGCCCGCAGCAAACGTCCACCCAGCAGTACGACTGGCGTTACCGACAGCAACCGCCTTACCGCCCGCCCTACGAGCCGCCGTACGCAAACACCCCGCACCTCCCCGCGGGTGGGCCGCCTCCGCCGGTAGGTCCCCAAAAACGTTCGCGCGCAGGGCTGTTGACGGTCGGGGCGGTCGCGGTCGCGGTGGTGTCGGCCGGCATCGGTGGCGGCGTCGCGTCGTTGATCGACCACGGGCGGCAGGCTGCCGTCGGTCAGGGCGGCAGCAGATCATCCGGAGCGGCTCCCGGCGTCCCTGCCGCCAACGCGCCCCCGGGCTCTGTCGAACAGGTCGCCGCCAAGGTCGTGCCCAGCGTCGTGATGTTGGAGACCGATGTGG
>NZ_JBARMY010000390.1:0-9901 GCF_049802695.1 Mycobacterium sp. | reverse complement strand
GCGGTGATTCCGCCTAAGACGATGGCGAGATACTGCTCGCCGACCTGCTGAGCGGTCAGCGGACCGCCTGGTTGGTACCAACGCACCGACACCCAGGTGGTATCCCGGATGAAACGGTAGACCAGGTCGACGTCGATGTCGGGCCGGAAGTAACCTTCTTCGATGCCCTGGTGCAGCACGTCGACCCACATCTTGCGTTGCTGCTTGTTCAAGTCCTCGACGTAGGAGAACCGCGGCTGCGCCGAGAGCCGCTTGGCCTCGTCCTGGTAGATGACGACCTGGGCGTGCCGGTGCTCGATTGCGTCGAACGACGTCATGAACAGCCCCTTCAGCCGCTCCAGCGGATTCGGCTCGGTGTCAACGATTTCGCGGTAGCGGGCGAACAGCCAGTCCAGGAACCCGCGCAGCACCTCGTCGACCATCTCCTCCTTGGAGGCGAAGTGGTGATACAGGCTGCCAGACAGGATGCCGGCCCCGTCGGCGATGTCACGCACCGTCGTCGCGCGCAGACCGCGCTCGGCCATCATCGTCGCGGCCAGCTCCAGAAGTTCCGCACGCCGGTTCATGGGTGTTGACTCGAGACCGAGATCACTTCGCCGGTAAGGTAACTGGAGTAATCGCTGGCGAGAAACGCGATGGTCGCCGCCACCTCCCACGGCTCGGCGGCCCGCCCGAACGCCTCACTGGACGACAACCGCTCCAGCAGCTCGGCAGAGGTGGTCCTATCCAGGAACTTATGCCGGGCGATGCTCGGTGAGACGGCATTGATCCGCACCCCGTACTCGACGGCTTCTATTGCACTGCAACGTGTCAACGCCATCACACCGGCTTTGGCGGCTGCGTAGTGTGACTGTGAGTGTTGCGCACGCCAGCCCAGCACGCTGGCGTTGTTCACGATGACTCCGCCGTGTTCGGCCTCGCGGAAATAGCGCAGTGCCGCACGGGTGGCGCGAAACACCGATGTCAATGTCACGTTCAGCACCCGGTCCCACTCGTCGTCGGTCATGTCGGCCACCGGTGTCTGGCCGCCCAGGCCGGCGTTGTTGACCAATACGTCGATGCGGCCCAGCCGTGCCGTCGCCGACGAGATCAGCGCGTCGACTTGGGCAGTCGAGGTGACATCGCACAGCACACTTTCCACCCGGCCCAGTCCCAACGCGGACAGCTCGTCGCGGGTCTCGCCCAGCCGGCGTTCGTGATGGTCGGAGACGACGACGTCAGCGCCCTCGACCAGCGCGCGCCGCGCGGTTGCCGAACCGATGCCGGTGCCCGCGGCGGCCGTGACGATCACCACCTTGCCGGTCAAAAGCCCGTGACCGGCTACTTCTTTCGGCGCGACCGCTAGCGTCACCTGGCCTCCCTGGGTAGGCCGAGCACCCGCTCGGCGATGATGTTGCGCTGAACCTCGTTGGACCCGCCGTAGATGGTGTCGGCGCGGGTGAACAGGTAGAGCCGCTGCCATTCGTCGAAGTCGCCGCCGGCAGCAACCAAACCGGTTTTACCCACCACGTCCATCGCCAGTTCACCCAAGTCGCGATGCCAGTTGGCCCACAACAACTTCGACACGTTGTCCTGCCCCGATTGCTCGACGTCCATGGTGGCCAAGGCGTAGGAACGCATTTTGCGCAGCCCTGCCCATGACCGGGTGAGACGCTCCCGGATCAACGGGTCGTCGGCTGCGCCGTTGCGTTCGGCCAGTTCGACCAGCCGGGCCAGTTCACGCGCATACCTGATTTGCTGCCCGAGCGTGGAGACTCCGCGCTCGAAGGTGAGCGTTCGCATCGCGACCCGCCACCCGTCACCCGGTGCGCCCACCACCAGATCGGCGTCGGTGCGGGCGTCGTCGAAGAACATTTCGTTGAATTCCGATGTGCCGGTGAGCTGTACGATCGGCCGGATTTGCACACCAGGCTGGTCCAGCGGGACCAGCAGATAGGACAGCCCGGCGTGGCGTGCGGACCCCTTCTCCGTCCGCGCCAGCACGAAACACCACTGCGACAGATGCGCCAGCGATGTCCACACCTTCTGCCCGTTGATCAGCCATTGGTCGCCGTCGAGCACCGCAGTGGTGGATACGTTGGCCAGATCGCTGCCGGCGCCCGGCTCTGAGTAACCCTGGCACCACAGCTCGGTGACGTCGAGAATCTTGGGCAAGAACCGTTGCTGTTGTTCCGGTGTGCCGTATGCGATCAGCGTCGGGCCGAGCAATTCCTCACCGAAGTGGTTGACCTTGTCGGGCGCGTCGGCGCGGGCGTACTCCTCGTAGAAGGCCACCCGGTGCGCAACGGACAGTCCGCGGCCGCCGTGCTCGACCGGCCAGCCCAGACACGTCAGTCCGGCTTTCGCGAGATGCTGATTCCACGCCAGTCGCTCTTCGAACGCCTCGTGTTCGCGGCCCGGCCCGCCGAGACCTTTCAGCGCAGCGAACTCTCCGGCCAGGTGTGCGGCCAGCCAGTCGCGGACCTCGGCCCGGAACTCCTCGACGTCCTGCACCCCTGTAGGCTAACCTACCAAGCACTTGCTTTGTTAGCCCCGAGGCGACAATCCCGCCGCGAGGCCGCGGGAGGAGCAGCATCGATGTCGAGCGATCCGCCGACCACTCCTGCGGTGTTGGCTCGCATCGCCCACGAACTGCCCGACCACAACGCGCTGGTCAGCGCGGATCGCACGCTGACCTTCGCCGAGTTGTACCGCGAGGTTCGCCGCGCCGCAGCCGCGATGATCGGGCTCGGCGTCGGCCCCGGCGACCGAGTCGCCATCTGGTCGCCGAACACGTGGCACTGGGCGGTCGCCTGCCTGGCCAGCCAGTACGCGGGTGCCACGATGGTTCCGCTGAACACCCGCTACACCGCGTCCGAGGCCACCGACATCTTGGCCCGCACCGGCGCCCCGCTGCTGATCGCGATGGGTCGATTTCTGGGCGCGGACAAGGTCGCCGACCTCGACCGCCGCGCCCTGCCCGATCTGCGCCACATCGTGCGTGTGCCCATAGGAAACAACGCATGTAACGACGACGGGACCTGGAACGACTTCGTCGCAGCCGGCTCGGATGGCGCGGCCGCCGACGAGCGCGCCGCGGCAGTCCGGCCCGACGACGTCTCCGACATCTTGTTCACCTCCGGCACCACCGGGCGCAGCAAAGGCGTGCGGTGCGCACACCGGCAGTCGCTGGCGGGTTCGGCGGCCTGGGCCGCCTGCGGGAAGATCACCAGCGATGACCGTTACCTGTGCATCAACCCGTTCTTTCACAACTTCGGTTATAAGGCCGGCATCTTGGCCTGTCTGCAGACCGGCGCCACGCTGTTCCCCCAACTCACCTTCGACCCCGCGGAGGCCATGCGCGCGGTTGCCGAGCATCAGATCACCGTTCTTCCGGGACCGCCGACCATCTATCAGACACTGCTCGACCACCCGGCTCGTCGCGAGCACAATCTGACGTCGCTGCGGTTCGCGGTCACCGGCGCCGCAACGGTGCCGGTCGTGCTGATCGAGCGGATGCAGACCGAACTCGACATCGACGTCGTGCTGACCGCCTACGGCCTGACCGAATCCAACGGGTTCGGCACCATGTGCCGTACCGACGACGACGCGGTCACGGTCGCCACCACGTGTGGGCGGCCGATCGCCGATTTCGAACTGCGCATCGGTGCACAAGGGGAAGTGCTGTTGCGCGGACCCAATGTGATGCTGGGCTATCTCGACGATCCACAAGCCACCGCCGATGCCGTCGACGCCGACGGCTGGTTGCACACCGGCGACATCGGAAAGCTTGACACTGCGGGCAACTTGCAGATCACCGACCGGCTGAAGGATATGTACATCTGCGGCGGGTTCAACGTGTACCCCGCGGAGGTCGAGCAGGTGCTGACCCGCCTGAATGGGGTGCTCGACGTCGCAGTGATCGGGGTGCCCGATGCACGGCTGGGCGAGGTGGGCCGCGCCTACATGGTGACCCGGCACGGATCAAACTTGAACGAGCAAGCGGTGATCGACTACGGCCGTCGGCATCTGGCCAACTTCAAGATTCCCCGTTCGGTGATATTCGTCGACGCGCTGCCCCGCAACACCGGCGGCAAGGTAGTCAAAACTCAACTGCGAGGGTTGGCTTGATGGATCTGGATTTCGACGACGAAACACGGGAATTCCAACTCGAAGTACGCCAGTTCTTGGCCGCCAATAAAGGATACTTCCCCGCCAAGTCGTACGACACCGCCGAAGGCTTCGAGCAGCACCGGCGATGGGATAGGGTGCTGTTCGATGCCGGCCTCTCGGTGATTACCTGGCCCCAGAGGTACGGCGGCCGAGACGCCACGCTGCTGCAGTGGATTGTGTTCGAAGAAGAATACTTCCGGGCCGGCGCTCCGGGACGCGCCAGCGCCAACGGCACGTCGATGTTGGCGCCGACGTTGTTCGCACACGGCACCGACGAGCAGTTGGACCGTGTCCTGCCCAAGATGGCCAGCGGTGCGGAGATCTGGGCTCAGGCGTGGTCGGAACCGGACTCCGGCAGTGACCTGGCGTCACTACGAAGTACGGCAACCCACACCGCCGGCGGCTGGCGGCTCAACGGTCAGAAAATTTGGAGTTCGCGAGCACCGTTCGGCGACAAAGCATTCGGGTTGTTCCGCTCGGACCCGCAGGCCGACCGGCACCGTGGGCTAACCTACTTCATGTTCGACCTCGAAGCCGACGGGGTCACCGTGCGACCCATCGCGCAACTCGGCGGCGACACCGGTTTCGGCGAGATCTTTCTCGACGACGTTTTTGTGCCGGATCACGACGTGATCGGCGGAGTGCACGACGGCTGGCGAGCTGCGATGAGCACGTCGAGTAACGAACGCGGGATGTCTCTGCGCAGCCCGGCCCGATTCCTCGCAACCGCGGAACGCCTGGCGAGCCTGTGGAAAGACAACGCTGACAGTGCTTGTGCTGACCAGGTTGCCGACGCCTGGATCAAAGCCCAGGCGTATCGTCTGCACACTTTCAGCACCGTCACCCGGGTGTCCGAGGGCGGCGAGCTGGGCGCAGAGTCGTCGGTGACCAAGGTGTTCTGGTCTGAACTCGATGTGGCCATGCACCAGAGTGCGCTGGAGATTCGCGGCGCCGACGCTGAGCTGGCCGACTCGTGGAGCGACGGCTTGCTGTTCGCCCTCGGTGGTCCGATTTACGCCGGCACCAACGAGATTCAACGCAACATCATCGCCGAACGGCTGCTGGGTCTGCCACGGGATAAGGCCAAATGAAATTCACTCTTGACGCTCAGCAGCGGGATTTCGCAGCCAGCATCGACTCCGCGCTCGCGGCGGCCGATGTGCCGACCGCAGTTCGGGCCTGGTCGACCGGTGACACCGCACCCGGGCGCAAGGTGTGGGCGCGGCTGGCCGATCTGGGTGTCACCGCGCTGGCGGTGGCCGAACGGTTCGATGGGCTGGAAGCACACCCGGTGGACTTGGTGGTCGCCCTGGAGCGCCTCGGCCGGTGGTGTGTCCCGGGTCCCGTCGTCGAGAGTGTCGCCGTGGCACCGGTTTTGCTGGCCGATGACGAGCGCGCGGCGTCGCTGGCGCGCGGTGAACTCATCGCTACCGTGGGGCTGCCGCCGCAGGTTCCCCGGGCTGTGGACGCCGATAGTGCCGGGCTGGTGCTGTTGGCCGATTCGAGTGGGCGGGTCAGTAGAGCCGACGCACGCCGGCAACGCGAGTCGGTCGATCCCAGCCGTCGTCTGTTCGACGTCACAGCGGCCGGGATAGGGTGGGACGCCGACGTGGGTCGGGCCTACGAGTTCGGGGTTCTGGGCACTGCTGCCCAGCTGATCGGCGCCGCGCAAGCCCTTCTCGATGCTGCAGTGGACTATGCGAAGCAGCGTGCACAGTTCGGCCGGGTGATCGGTTCCTATCAAGCCATCAAGCACAAGCTGGCTGACGTCCACATCGCGGTCGAGCTGGCTCGTCCGTTGGTCTACGGCGCCGCGTTATCGTTGGCCGACACCTCCCCCGACACGGCACGTGACGTCAGTGCGGCCAAGGCTGCGGCTGCCGATGCCGCGCTGCTTGCTGCTCGCTCAGCTCTGCAGACCCACGGCGCCATCGGGTTCACCGCCGAGCACGATCTATCGCTGTGGCTACTGCGGGTACAGGCCTTGCGGCCGGCCTGGGGTGACCCGGCCACGCATCGGCGCCGGGTGTTGGAGGCTTTGGTATGACCCTCAGCGAGGAGAGGGAAATGCTGCGCGCGACCGTGGCTGCGCTGGTGGCCAAGCATGCGTCACCCGCAGCGGTGCGTTTGGCCATCGAATCGCCGCGGGGCTACGACGAGTCGCTATGGCGGCTGCTGTGCGAGCAGGTCGGGGCGGCCGCATTGGTAGTGCCCGAGGAACAGGGCGGTGCCGGCGGTGTGCTCGGTGACGCCGCCGTCGTCATCGAGGAGCTGGGCAAAGCACTGGTACCGACACCGTTGCTGGGCACGACGCTCGCTGAACTGACGCTGCTGGCCGCCGACGACGCGGACACCGATGCGCTGGAGCAGCTCGCCGCCGGGGAAGCAATCGGTGCGGTGGTCTTCGACCCCTACTACGTCGTCAACGGTGACATCGCCGACATCGTGGTGGCAGCCAACGGTGACAAACTCACCCGCTGGACCGCCTTCACCGCTGAGCCCGTCGTGCCCATGGACCCCACCCGCAGATTGGCCCGCGTCACGCCGCAAAGCAGCGTACCGCTGGGCGCTGACCCCGGCATCGCCGACGCGGCGGCGATTCTGCTGGCCGTCGAACAGATCGGCGCGGCGAGCCGCTGCTTCGAGCTGACCGTTGACTACACCAAAGAGCGGGTGCAGTTCGCCCGGCCGATCGGCAGCTTCCAGGCTCTCAAGCATCGGATGGCCGATCTCTATGTCTTGATACAGGCCGCCCGCGCGGTCGTCGGCGACGCCGTATGCAAGCCTTCGGCGACGTCAGCCGCGCTGGCCCGGGTGGCCGCGAGCGAAGCGTTCAGCGCCGTTGCCGCCGAGGGCATTCAGCTGCATGGCGGAATCGCGATCACGTGGGAACACGACATGCAGCTGTACTTCAAACGCGCACATGGCAGCGCGCAATTGCTCGGTCCGCCGAGCGAGCACCTACGCAGGCTGGAGCCGGAGGTGTTCACTTCGGAGACCACGCTGGCCGCCGGACGCCCGAGCAACCTGCTCTAGCCTGGGCACCATGAACTCTTCGGTCGCGCTGCGCTCCGGGATTCCGCCGTTTCACGTGATGGACGTCTGGCTGGCCGCTGCTGAACGCCAGCGCAGTCACGGCGATTTGGTGAACCTGTCGGCAGGACAACCCAGTGCCGGGGCCCCCGAACCGGTGCGGGCCGCAGCGGCGGCAGCGCTGCACCTCAACCAACTCGGCTACACCGTGGCGCTGGGCATCCCCGAGCTGCGTGCCGCGATCGCGCAGTCCTATTCAGACCGTTACGGCGTGTCGGTCGACCTCGACGACGTGGTGGTGACGACAGGGTCGTCAGGCGGGTTCTTACTGGCGTTTTTGGCCAGCTTCGACGTCGGCGACCGGGTTGCGCTGGGCAGTCCGGGATACCCGTGCTATCGCAATATCCTGTCGGCGCTCGGCTGCGAGGTGGTCGAGCTGGAATGCGGTGCAGAGAACCGGTTTCAGCCCACCGCAGAGATGTTGGCGGCGCTCAACCCGCCGGTGCAGGGCGTGGTGGTAGCCAGCCCGGCGAATCCGACCGGAACGGTCATCCCGCCCGACGAGCTGGCGGCGATCGCATCGTGGTGTGAGGCCTCCGGCGCGCGACTGATCAGCGACGAGGTTTACCACGGCTTGGTTTACGACGGCGCGCCGCCGACGAGCTGTGCCTGGCAGACTTCCCGAAACGCATTGGTGGTCAACAGCTTCTCGAAGTACTTCGCGATGACGGGTTGGCGGTTGGGCTGGCTGTTGGTGCCACCCGAGCTGCGCCGTGCGGTGGACTGTCTGACCGGCAACTTCACCATCTGCCCACCCGTGCTGTCGCAGTACGCCGCGGTGGCGGCGTTCACCGCGGAGGCAGTGGCGGAAGCCGACGGTCATCTGCACCAGTATGCGATCAACCGGGCGCTGTTGCTCGACGGTCTGCGCGCAATCGGTATTGACCGGCTGGCACCCACCAACGGCGCCTTCTACGTCTACGCCGACGTCTCCGACTTCACCTCGGACTCGATGACATTTTGTTCAAAGCTTCTGGCTGACACCGGGGTTGCCATCGCTCCCGGCATCGACTTCGACACGGTGCGCGGTCACGAGTTCGTCCGGCTGTCCTTCGCCGGGCCGCAGTCAGATATCGAAGAGGCGCTGCGGCGCATGCAGCCGTGGCTGAAAGGCGTTCAATGATGCCGGCCGACTTCCTGATCAACGGCGGTGGCATCGCCGGGCCTTGCCTGGCCTACTGGCTCACCAGGCACGGTCATGCTGTGACGATCACCGAACAGGCTCGTGAACTCCGCACCGGCGGGCAGGCCGTCGACTTCCGCGGGCCGTCGCTCGAGGTGCTCGAGCAGATGGGACTGCTGGAGCAGGTACGAACCAGTGCCACCAACATGGGACCGCTGATCCTCGTCGACGGCCGGGGCAAGGAAGTCGGCCGACTGCCCCCTGAAGTCTTCAGCGGCGAACTGGAGATCTTTTGGGGTGACCTGGCCCGAATCGTGCATGAAGCTGTTCGTGACGACGTCGACTTCCGCTTCGGCGTACGAGTCACCGCGCTCGCCGACCCCGGGCACCAGATCGAAGCGTCCTTCAGTGACGGCTCGACGGGCAGCTACGACCTGGTGTTCGGCGCCGATGGACTGCACTCCGCCGTGCGTCATCTCGTGTTCGGTCCCGAGGAGCAGTACGTCACGCAGTTGGGGCAGGTCTTCGGATTCTTCGACATCGAGAACCGCCAGCGGCTTGACCACCGCGGCATGGCCTGCACCCTGCCCGGTCGGACCGCGGTGCTGCAAGCCACCGACCCGGCCAAGCCGGCACGGGCCAGCTTCTATCTCACCGACTCGAATCTCCATTTCGACCACCGAGACACCGAACGCAACAAAAAGCTGTTCGCCGAGCGGTTCGCCGGAATCGGTTGGGAGGTGCCCAACTTCGTCCAGGCGCTGGCGGAGGCCGACCCGGTGTACTTCGACTCGATCGCCCAAGTCCACCTGGATTCCTACGCGCGCGGGCGGGTGTGTCTGATCGGTGATGCGGCATGGTGCGCCTCGCCTCGCTCCGGGATGGGCACCAGCCTCGCGGTAGTCGGCGCTTACGTGCTGGCGAACGAAATGCTCACGGCTGGCGGCGATTACACGACAGCTTTTACCAGATACCAACAGCTGCTTGCACCTTATGTCGCGCGCTGCCAGAAGCTCGCCGTCGACAATTTGAAGATGGACAAATTCTCATCCGGCTGGGTCGGCCGGGTGCGAAACATCGGCCTTCGATTGCTGCGCCTCCCGGCCGTGCGCAATTTGGTCATCAGGCAGTCACTGGCCGTCGGACGGTCCTTCACCCTGCCCAGCTATTGATCCACACCCCGCGTCAGTGCCCGCGGCCACCGACCTCGGCGCGAAGCGGCGGCGGTAACGGTGTCGAGGGCGCCGACGTTGCTGCCGGCGCCGGTGTCGCCGCAGCAGGTGGGGTGGCCTTGGGCGCTGAACTCGGCGCAGGCGCGGCCGGTGCTCCCAGCTCGTGGAAGTCCATCATCGACTCCTCGCGGCTCACCTCCTTGCCCTGGCTGACGGTCAACGAATGCGCCGTCACGGTATAGGTGTTTCCGCTGTCGTTGGCGACGTATCCGCCGTCGCTGGTTTTCGAGGCGGGCAGGATCAGCTTCGCACCGTCGCGTACCCGAACCCCGCGGTACTGATACTGAGCGGCCGGAGTTTT
>NZ_JBARMY010000389.1:0-2923 GCF_049802695.1 Mycobacterium sp. | reverse complement strand
GGGTCGGCATCCGGCACCCGCGAGCGCACACGCTGACGCGCGGCCGGGCCGTCCAGATCGCCCACGCCTATGGCTGCCCGCAGCAGCCGCGCCACGACGTGGAAGCCAATGTCGGTGGCGTGCGATTCGCAGTAGGCGCTGAACACGTCGACTCCGCGACAAGCAGCGATTGCCGCCACCTCACGAACGAGGCGGCTCTTGCCGATACCTGGTGATCCCACCACGGTGACCACCGCGCCATAGCCGTCGACGGCGCGGTCCAACAAGCTCTCAATGGCGGACAGTTCCCACCGACGACCAACAAGATTTGACTCAGCGCGTCCGACGGCCGGTCGTTCCGCCATGCCCAACAGCCAGCGACCAGGCACCGGTTTGTCGGCACCCTTAATGGAAACCAGCTCAGCTTCGCCGAGAGTCGCAACGCCCTCGACCAGCCTCGCGGTGGATGCGCTGAGCATCACCCCGCCAGGCGGGGCCACCGCCTCCATCCGTTGCGCCATGCCGACCTGCTCACCGACGGCGGTGTAACCTAAAGCCCCAGAACCGATCTCACCGGCAATCACCTCGCCGGAGTTCAGTCCCACCCGCAACTGCAGATCGGCACCATCGCGCTCCCGCGCGTCGACGGCAAGCCGTTTGGCCTCCTCCTGAACTCCCAACGCAGCCAGGCAGGCACGAAAAGCGTGATCCTCCAACGCCACCGGCGCCCCGAACACCGCCATGATCCCGTCACCGGTGAACTTGTCGACCGTGCCGCCATACCGCTGCACCTCTGCCGCGCAGCGGTCGACGAGATCGGCCATGATCTCGCGGAGCCGCTCCGGACCCCCCGCCGCAGCGATGTCCATGGAGTGCACCACATCGGCGAACAGGACGGTTACCTGCTTGTACTCCGCGCGGATGTCCTGCTGGGTGACGGGTGCACCGCAGGCATCACAGAATCGAGCGCCCTGCCGCGGTTCGGTACCACACGTGCGGCACGCGGTCGCTGCGGTCATCCGACCCTCCGCCGGCCCCCGGGTTCCCGGTTCACCAGCATAGGACGCCAGACGCCGCAAAAAGCCGATTCAGACCGCGATCATCGGTGGTTGCGTCAGCGCCGCCTAGCCGAGTCGTTCGATGATGGTCGGGTTGGCTACACCGCCGCCCTCGCAAATCGTCTGCAGACGATACCGGCCGCCGCGCTGCTCCAGCGCGTTGACCAAAGTCGAGGGCCGCAATCCCGTCGCGTGTCTTTAGGACTTAGTCTGTATCTGGACCAATATTTCGCGGGCGACTTCGCGCAGTTTGGTGTCACGGGCCCTGAGCAAATGCCCGAACGCGCCAGCCTGACATTGGTCGATGGTCTGACCGGCTGGAAAGTCCACGTAGCTCGCGTGACCAACGCCAATGCTTCGTCACCTTATGAAGTACAATTGCAACGCTCACCGAGCACGATGCTCTCGCGATCGTCATCCTGTGCATCTTCGTTGCGATCGCGACAGTTGGCCTATTCGTTGCGATTCAGACAATTCGTGACCCACGCAGGTTTCAGGCGCCGATGACAACCTGGTACGCAGCCATGCTTTTCGCGGTGGTACCGCTGAGAAACGCACTTCCGGGCTCGCCCGCGTTCGGAAGCTGGATCGATCTCACGATCGTGCTGTGGGCGATGGTGGCTTTAGTGATCTCGATGCTGCTCTACATCGCGGCCTGGGTGCGATCGACATCTCAGACCTGAGCGCACAGCGCGCGGCCACGGAAGCAAAGTGGACGGCAGAACCCCCTGCGCTTCAATCTAAAGCTTCCCCGTCCTCATATCCTCACCGATCTTGAGAATCGGAGTCTGGTTCTCTGGCTGAACCCGGTCCCACAGGCTGCCTTTGCCCAGCTTTTGCCCTAACTGCTCTTCTCTCCTGAACCAATCCTCGGCACTTTTAATCCGATTCGGGTGGATCTCGTCGAGCAGAGCGTAATTTCGCTCGACGACCCGGTGCTTCCACAGATTCCAGAATCCTGTGAAGTTATCGCGAATGCTCATGGTGCTTTTGTCATTTGGGTCCGCGTTGTACCCGGCAGGCGCATGCGCGAGCGGACTGAGCGGACCGTTTCTCCAGTACGTCTCTAGATCGGTGTCGATGTAGCGCGCTGGATGCCCGGTGACCTTCTCGAATGCGGCGGCGAGATCAGCGTAGGCGATGTCGTCGATAGCGACTTCAAGGTTCATGCCGTTGGCGCGCTCGGGATGGTCGAAGAGCCAGCGAACGTAGTATCCGCAATCCTCAAGTGACACATGCGGCACGGCGCCCTCGCCGAGTGGCACTCGCCAAGTTACGACACCGTCCTCCACACTGGGCGTCATGGGCGTCCCGCGCGAAACCACCATCTCGATGTACGGACCCGTCGTGAAGAGTGCTGCTCCCATCCGACCCTTATTCACCTGATTCTGAAACAAGATCCACTCACCCACGCGTCCCTTGCCGTCGTAATGGCCGGTGCGGAACCTAGAGTCATATCCCGATTTCTTGAGCCCGTAGTCCAGGTTTCCATAGACGAAGAATTTGACTCCCTCTTCGAGAGCTATCTCGTAAGTGCGGATCGCCCAGTAGGTTTCGGCTTTCTCGCCGGTGTTGAACCCGTCGATGTTGACGAATGCTCCGTCACAACCGCGGAATCCTTCCCGCAGGATGGCTTCGTCATCGAAGGAGCCTTCCAGGACCGAGACATTGTCGAGCGCGAGGAGATCGGCGGCTCGTCGCGAGGCAGGGTCGCGGCTGAGGAATCGAACGGAGTACTTCTTGTCGGAAACCAGGGCACGAATGATAGGAATGCCCTGGGCTCCGGTGCCGCCTATGACAAAGATTCTCGAGATGCTGTCAGATGACATCGCTAGCGGTCCCCGTTCACCGAGCGTCACAGACGTTCGATGATCGTGGCGTTGGCC
>NZ_JBARMY010000388.1:0-5726 GCF_049802695.1 Mycobacterium sp. | reverse complement strand
TTACCGGCGACGTCGTGCCCGGCGAAGCGGACCTGGATCTGTCCGGTTATCCCGGCGCGGCAGTGAAGACGGGCAATTGGGTGACCGACCAATTCCAGCTCGACGCCTTCGGTGAAGCGCTGCTACTGCTGGCTTCGGCGGCTCGCCTGGACCGCCTCGACAGCACGCATTGGCGCGCCGCGCAGACGTTGGTTCGGGCCATCGAAAAACGGTGGCGCCAGCCGGATGCCGGCATCTGGGAAGTGGACGACCGGCGTTGGGCGCATTCCCGACTCATCTGTGCGGCCGGACTACGACGCATCAGCGAAACGGCGCCGACACAGCAGGGCGCCCAATGGCAGCGACTGGCCGATCGCCTGGTCAGCGAGACCGATCGGGACTGCCTGCATCCATCTGGTCGATGGCAACGATCACCGGATGATTCGCGGATTGACGCGGCGTTGCTGCTGCCCGCGATCCGCGGGGCGTTGCCGGCCAACGATCCGCGCAGCATGGCCACGGTAGAGGCGGTACGAGCCGAACTCGGCCGGCACGGGTTCGTTTATCGATTTCGACCCGACGAGCGCCCGCTAGGCGATGCCGAAGGAGCCTTCCTGTTGTGCGGCTTCCTGATGGCGCTGGCGGACCACCAGCAGGGCAACGATCTAGCAGCCGTCCGCTGGTTCGAGCGCAACCGCACCGCGTGCGGTCCGCCCGGCCTGTTCACCGAGGAATTCGACATTCGGCAGCGTCAACTGCGCGGCAACTTGCCGCAGGCTTTCGTACATGCCTTGTTGTTCGAGGCAGCGCATCGCCTTTCGGACGGGTACGGTCCTCCGGTCGGCGCTGGAACTGGGTGACTTCTCGCCGTGCCAGCGGATCTGAGCAGTAATTTGTTCCTGGCCGCGGACGGCATGATGGGTTGGCCGCGGCGCAAATTGACTCACAAGATGACCCGGCGGCTCACAAGATGACTGTGGTCATAACCCATGCCCCTCAAGGAGTAGCAGTTGCTGGTTTCCGCCGCACGCCGCGAGGTAGGCTTGAGCGGTGGCTGCGGTCGACAAGATGCTTGTTGAGCTGTGGAAGAGCAGCTGGGTGTACAACTGGCTTCGTTTGAAGGGCTATGTTGCCTTCGACCTGCCGAGGATGGTCACCGCGCTAGGAAGTTTTTTACTAATTTTTATCGCCGCGGCACATACCTACGTCGCGACCACCGAGACCGGGGTGCCGATGTACTTCAAGGTTTACTCCGCGCTACTGACCGCCGGATGCCTCGTGATAGCAGGCGGCATGTGGTTCAGGCTCGGTCCGCGTGTGCCGCAGCTGAGTTGGTTTCTCGGTGATCTGCTCGCAGTGCTTTTCACCGGGATCTATCTGGCAAGCCGCGTGATCAGTTTGCGGGGGCTGGCGGCGGTGACAGGACGCTGGGACTTCGCGCCCGGGACGTTCGCACTCGCCTTCGCAGGAGCCTTCGTCGCCCTGCACATGTCGGTGCTTCTGCGCATCAACGTGGCTTATCCTGACCGGCAGGGCTGGGAAGACTAGACGGGGCAGCGAAGACATGACAACACTTGACTATCCGGTGTGGCTGCGAATCGACCACTGGCTCAACGTGCTGTTCCTGACGTTGCTGTTGCGCAGCGGAATCGAGATCCTCTCCACCCATCCCAAGCTGTACTGGGACGACAACAGCAGGCCGGGTACAGAGTGGGCACGTTTCACCCGAAAAGTAATGCCGCGCGACAGGCTGTTCGACACCCTCGATGAAGAAGAGGACTACCATCCGCTCTTCTCGCTACCCGGTCACGCTCAGCTGGGTATCGGGCGCCATTGGCACTTCTTCGCGGTAATCGGGTGGATACTGGTCGGCTTTTCGTACTACATGTTGCTGTTCGCGACCGGCCAGTGGCACCGGTACTGGCCCTCTTCCTGGTCGATCTTCACCGAAGCCTGGGATGACATCGTTACCTACATGACGTTCAACCTGCCACCTCTGCTGCCAGGCGAACCGCTGGACGCCATGCAGAAACTGACCTATGCGGGTGTGGTGTTTGTGCTGGCGCCGTTCCAAATTCTCACCGGGGCAGCCCAGTCACCGGCGGTCGAGGCGCGGTTCCCGTGGTATGTGCAGATGTGGGGCGGACGGCAGTGGGCGCGCAGTCTGCATTTCTTGAGTCTCGTCGCTTTCCTGGGATTCATCCTCATCCACTTGTCGATGGTCTTCTTCTGGGGCTGGGGCCGGCTCAACGCCTCGATGATTTTCGGCTCCGTTCGCAACATCAACTGGGCTACCGCCTGGTCATTCATCATCATCGGGGCGATCGTCTCGATCCATGTGGTTGCGACGGTGTGGAGCCTGCGCAATCCCACTTCTGTTCGCCGGGTGCTCGAGGCGGTGATCAGTCCCGTTCGGCTGGCCCTGTTGCGTCCGTTGAACTCACGACAGAATTATCCGGTAAAGAAGCTGTCCGAACAGCATCGGGTCAATGGAAAACCCCCGACAGCCACCGCCTACAAGGTGATGGCGGTGCACAACTTCGTCGACTGGCGGCTGCGCGTCGGCGGGCTGGTGGAGAACCCGGTGACTTTAGACCTGGCGGCGCTGCGTTCACTGGCCGAACCGGAGACGCAGCGCACGATGCATAACTGCGTGCAGGGTTGGACGAGCATTGGCCAGTGGAGCGGTGTTCATTTAAGCAGCTTGGTGGAGCTGGTGAAGCCGCTGCCGCAGGCGCGCTACATCTGCTTTCTGACCATGCAGGACAACAGCACCGACGAGCCGGCCTCGCACGGCGGAGGACAGTTCTACGAGGTGATGGATCTCGAACTCGCCTACAAGCCGCAGACTCTGCTGGCCTACGAGATGAACGGCAAGCCATTACCGATCAAGCATGGCGCACCATTGAGATTGCGGGTGGAGACCCAGGTCGGCTTCAAGATGGCCAAGTGGATCAACCAGATCGAGTTCATCGACGACTTCGCTGGCATCGGCGCGGGTTTGGGAGGGTGGCGCGAGGACAACGTCTACTACGCCAAAGACGTAGAGATTTGACCGCGCCGGCGACGATGCAGAGCGGAGCGATGAGGAGGTGCGGCGCGATGACTCCCGCCGACAATGTGAGCGTTCGACCTGAGCTGGTCAACTTGGACCGCGCCGAACGCGACTGTGTTCTCGAGCACGTCGCCGTAAAGGGCGGCCACTGCGAGGGTTGCGGCGGCACCGATTTCGACGTGGGTCACGCACTGTATCTTGGCTATCTCTTTCTCGACGAGGACGACGACGCGTACATGGTGGCGTTGAGGTGCCGCAACCGTGATTGCCCCAAGCCGAGAACCGCGATCACGTTGCCGGAGAGCCAGTTTCTGCGCGGCCGCGGCGGAGAAGCCCGAGCCGCGACCTGGCGCGCCTCGGCCCCCGGTGGCGCGTTGCCGACGCCGGTGGCGAATCGGTGAACATCGGTCGAGCAAATCCGAATCGGTCGATTAAGTCTGACAACCCGCGCAGTTCCTCGCACAGCGCTTGATATCGGTGCTCGTCGGCTTCGTCTAGCCGGCCCAGGGAACTGTAGTGGACCAGTCGCCGGAGCCGCCCCGCAAGCGCCGTGCCCCACCTGATGCTGACGTCGTAGCTTTCCTCTTCGCCGACCTCGTCCTTGCGGCCTAGTTCCTTGAGAGCGTTGACCTGTTCGGTCAGCCATGCCACGTCGTCGTCGATGTTGACCGATACGCGGTTCTGCTTCTGTGCCGCGTTCACTTGTCCTCCTTGTTCACAGGTGCGGCTTTGCGACGCTGACCAGATACGGTGTACCGACCAAAGTGAGATACACCCGGTGCGGACCAACAGCCATACCCGACAGCGGCGCCGATTGGATTGCCGGAGGCAGACTTGTTCGGTAGTTGGTGGTCCGAAGCACCGGGACGTCGTTGTGCGGGTAGCCGGTGAAGCTGTCGGTCTCGAGCGTCACCACCTCCTGGTCAGTCGCGGCGTAGATCCGGGTGTCGTCGGTGCCTAGTGCGCGAATCGGTGACGGCAGTCGGGTAGATCCCAGCACCGCTAATCCCTGTCCGCCGCGCCGTGCGCCGACGGCATACAGGGTTTCGCTGTTAGGACTTGCAACGTAACTGCGCGTCACTTCGGCGCCATCACCGGCCGAGACCGCGACATGCATGCTGAGCGAGCCGCGTTGCTCGGGCGGGGACGATGTGCCCTTGTAGTAGCGGATCCCGGATGGTCCGTAGAGGTGGTATTCGATGTCGCGCCCGCGGTTGGCTCCGTCGATCCTGTCGGCGGGGTCTCCGGTGATTCTGGCTGTCGGCAACTTCCGAAAGCCATACTGGTCGACCGGGGTCACCGACAACCCGTCCGCCGACAGTGCGAGCAGCACCCGCATGCCGGCGTCTTCGGCGAGATATGCGGGAGCGGGCCCCGCGTCGAACTCGTCAACTTCGCCAAGTGTGCCCATGTCGACGATCGCCACTTTACCCCGCTCAGGCTGGGGCACCAGGACGTGCCGATCGTCTTTTCGACTTATCTGTAGATTGCGCCCAAGCGCCATCGGCGTCGAAAGGCGCGTCTTGGCGTGTTCGGGGCTGAGCGGATCGGTGATCTCAGCAAGCCGACTGTCCTGGGTGAGCCCGATAAGTGCGTTGGTGCCGTACGACCACACCGGGCCACGCAGTATCGCACCGACTTTGCTCACGACGACCTCTGGTGTGGTCTCCACCGACGTCCCTGGCGCTGAACACCCTGCAGCGGCAATGACACTGGCGACTATGGGAAGACACCAACGCCGCTGCGGCGATTTCTGACGGCCCGTACTGATGGCCACGATCGCTCGACTTCCTTTCACCGTTACTCCGTCGGTGCAGTACCCCGGTAGCTGCCCGGCCACACCTCCACCGCGGTAACCGCGGCTGAACGATTGTCGGCACCTCGGTGCAGGATGCCTTGCCGGTAACGAGGTGAACGTCGGTCCTGACTTCGCCTCTGCGCGCGGGTATCTCGGATTTGGTGCCCGAGAGGTCGTAGGGTTGTCATGGACCGATCGTATAGTGCAGTTCGGCCGCTGGACAGACCAGTCACTCTTCTGCTAGACAGAGAGATAGCCAGCCTTTAAAGAAGTAGGGCGCGGCAGTTTTCTTTTCGATGCGCCGGTAGTGCGCTGTCGATGAGGAGTGCCCTATGCGTTTTACTTCAACTCAAGCCGTCGGTCGCCCGGTTGCTTGCAATGTACTGGTACCAATCGACTTGTGCGGCACGCGTGACTATTTGCGCGCAGGCAAATTTCGTAGCGGTCAAACCGATGATTGTCTTCGTCATTCAAACCTGACCGCAACCACTGAGGTAAGCGCGGGGAGGCCGCCGTGAAACGTTGAGCATCGACTCGGAGGTTAAGCAGCACAGGTGTTGTTGATGCGTGCGCTTCTTGCCATTTCCGTTGCACTCGCCGGTCGGCTAGGGTCCGTCATCGACCAGCGTGGGCAGCGAATCGCACTGTTTTTACAGGTGTTTCGTGAACCAGTGAGAACATCGGGGCATTCGGCAGTAAAAACCGACTTATTGGGCGGCTGTAATAGACTCTGAGACAGACAAATTCGGTGAAGTAGCAACGCCACTCGTTTGGTGCCTCTGGTGGCGGGTACACCACAAGATCGTGATCATCGGCATCGTCACCCGCCAAAGCACCCGGACCGCCGCCGCCGTCTTCGAACGACGGGTAGCGCGTACCGATGGCCATTTGAGC
>NZ_JBARMY010000387.1:0-2271 GCF_049802695.1 Mycobacterium sp. | reverse complement strand
GGCCTGGTTGGTGGCCGGCGCCGGAGCGCTGACCGCGCACGCTGCCGCCGTCGTGATCAAGCGGCTCGTTCGCCGACCGCGGCCGCACCACCCGGCGGTCGCGGTCAATGTCGGCACTCCGAGCCGGCTGAGCTTCCCGTCGGCGCACGCCACCTCGACCACAGCGGCCGCCGTGCTGCTCGGCCGTGTCACGGGCATTCCGCTATCTGCGATAGTGGTGCCGCCGATGGCGATGTCCCGGATAGTGCTGGGCGTGCACTATCCCAGTGACGTGGCCGCCGGCGTCGCGGTCGGCGCCGCCGTCGCCTCCGCCGCCATCCGACTGGACAATAGGAGCAGTGAGCGCGCCCGATGAGTGAGGACGTGGCACAAGCGAGCGGGCCCCAGGCGAACCTGATCGTCGGGGTTGTCAAAGCGATCCGTCCGCGGCAGTGGGTGAAGAACGTTCTGGTTCTGGCCGCACCACTGGCCGCCTTGGGCGGCCCGAATATCCTGGTCCGCTACGACTACGCAGACGTGCTGGCCAAAGTCGGCGTGGCGTTCGTGGTGTTCTGCCTGGCGGCCTCGTCGGTGTACCTGATCAACGACGTGCGCGATGTCGAGGCCGACCGCGAGCACCCCACCAAGCGGCTGCGGCCGATCGCCTCCGGTGTCGTGCCGGGATGGCTCGCCTATCTCATTGCCGCGGTGCTCGGCGTCGCGTCGCTGGCCATCTCCTGGCTGGCGACCCCGAACCTGGCGCTGGTGATGGCGGTGTACCTCGCCATCCAGTTGGCGTACTGCTTCGGTCTCAAACATCAGGCCGTGATCGACATCTGCATCGTCTCGTCGGGCTTCTTGATCCGCGCCATCGCCGGTGGTGTCGCCGCGGACATCTACCTGTCGCAATGGTTCTTGCTGATGATGGCGTTCGGGTCGTTGTTCATGGCGTCCGGAAAGCGTTACGCCGAGCTGCAATTGGCCGAACGCACCGGCGCCAAGATCCGTAAGTCGCTGGAGAGCTACACCAGCACCTACCTGCGCTTCGTGTGGACGATGTCGGCGACGGCAGTGGTGGTCTGTTACGGGTTGTGGGCCTTCGAGCGCGACGGCCACTCCGGGTCCTGGTTCGCCGTCTCGATGGTTCCGTTCACCATCGCGATCCTGCGCTATGCGGTCGATGTCGACGGTGGACTGGCCGGGGAGCCCGAAGACATCGCGCTGCGGGACCGGGTGCTGCAGGTGCTGGCGCTGGCCTGGATCGGAACCGTCGGTGTCGCTGTTGCGTTCGCCTAGCCCGGCGACGATGCAGAGCGCGCAGGCGATGATGAGGAGGCGGGCAATCAGTCTGAGCCCGAAAGTCGCGGCACCGAAGACCAGGCCGCCGTCGCGGCGACCCGAGGTGGTGGGGTGGGTGCGCCGGCCGATGTTTCCCTATCACCTCACTGTTCGGGTGAGCCTGTGGGTCAGCGTGGCGGTGATCGCGGTGCTGTTCGGCTGGGGAGCCTGGCAGCGACGTTGGATAGCCGACGACGGGCTGATCGTGCTGCGCACAGTGCGCAACATGCTGGCCGGCAACGGGCCGGTGTTCAACGCCGGCGAGCGGGTGGAAGCCAACACCTCGACGGCGTGGACATTCCTGCTCTACCTGGGCGGCATGGTCGGCGGTCCGTTGCGGCTGGAGTATGTCGCGCTGGCGACGGCCCTGGCCCTCAGCGTGCTGGGCATTGTGCTGATGATGCTGGGTGCGGGCCGGCTCTATGCGCCCGGCCTGGCCAGCCGTCGCGCGGTGATGTTGCCGGCCGGCGCCTTGGTATACATTGCGGTGCCGCCGGCGCGCGACTTCGCGACGTCCGGCCTGGAGAACGGCTTGGTGCTGGCCTACCTGGGGCTGCTGTGGTGGATGATGGTTTGCTGGTCGCAGGTCCCGCCGGCCGGGCCGGAGCGGCGGGTGTTCACCGTCGCGCTGGCCTTCGTTGCCGGCTGCAGCGTCTTGGTCCGCCCCGAGCTGGCGCTGATTGGCGGCCTCGCGCTGATCTTGATGCTGGTCGCGGCGCACGGTTGGCGCCGTCGCGTCCTGATCGTGGTGGCCGGCGGCCTGCTGCCGGTGAGTTATCAGATCTTCCGGATGGGGTACTACGGCTTGCTGGTGCCGGGCACGGCGCTGGCCAAGGATGCGGCCGGCGACAAATGGTCACAAGGGCTTATCTACCTCGGCAATTTCGACCGGCCCTACGAGCTGTGGGTGCCGGCGATGCTGGTGCCGGTATTGGCGGCAGTGCTGTCCATCTC
>NZ_JBARMY010000386.1:0-2942 GCF_049802695.1 Mycobacterium sp. | reverse complement strand
GGTCGTTGACCCGCACCGCCAGGTCGGCGTCGACACCGTGTACCGCCTGAGCCACCGCGGCGTCCTGGTAGGTCGCCGTGTACAGGTACAGCGCGCGCAAACCTTCGGCGTAAGCCTTCTGCGTCATCAGACTGCGCCGCACATCCGGGTGGTGGGTGATGGTCACCCGCGGAGCGGTCTTGTCGGTCATCTGCGTCATGTCGGCGCCCTGCACCCGCGACTTCGCATACTCCAGCGCGTTCAGGTAGCCGGTGGACAGCGTGGCGATCGCCTTGGTGCCGACCATCATGCGAGCCTGCTCGATGACCTCGAACATCTGGGCGATGCCGTCGGGCACCTCGCCGACCAGCCAGCCCACGGCCGGCACGTCGTGCTGGCCGAAGGACAACTCGCAGGTCGCCGATACCTTCAAGCCCATCTTGTGCTCGACGTTGGTGACGAACACACCGTTGCGCTCACCGATCTCACCGGTTTCCGGGTCGAAGTGGAACTTGGGCACGAAGAACAGCGAGAGGCCTTTGGTGCCGGGCTTCGCGCCCTCGGGGCGCGCCAGCACCAGGTGGAAGATGTTTTCGAACAGGTCACCGGAGTCGGCCGAGGTGATGAAACGCTTCACGCCGTCGATGTGCCAAGAGCCGTCGTCCTGCTTGACGGCCTTCGTGCGGGCCGCACCGACGTCCGAGCCGGCGTCCGGCTCGGTGAGCACCATGGTCGAGCCCCAGCCACGCTCGGCGGCCAGCACAGCCCACTTCTTCTGCTCTTCGGTGCCGAGGTGGTAGAGGATGTTGGCAAAGCCGGCGCCGCCGCCGTACATCCAGACCGCCGGATTGGCACCGAGGATGTGCTCGTGCAGGGCCCAGACCAGCGCCTTGGGCATCGGCATGCCACCAAGCGCCTCATCGATACCGACCTTGTCCCAACCGCCTTCGATCATCGTCAGCACGGACTTCTTGAAAGCCTCGGGCAGCTCCACCGAGTGGGTCTTCGGGTCGAAAACCGGGGGGTTGCGGTCTCCCTCGACGAAAGACTCGGCGACCGGACCCTCGGCCAGCCGGCTCATCTCCGTCAGCATCTCGCCGACAACGTCGACGTCCAGGTCACTGTAGAGGCCTTCGCCCAACGCCTTGTCGACTCCGAGCACCTCGAACAAGTTGAACTGCTGGTCGCGGACATTGCTCTTATAGTGGCTCACGCTTCCTCCTCGATGAGAATGCCACTTCGTGGTTGGGTACTAGGGTTAAGTTACCCACCAGTAACACTGACAAAACTATAACGGTTTGTTAGGCAACGCAAGCTGATGTGAGCTAAATAGCACCAAGTGTTCAACCAACCGGTTGGACTGAGGTCGATCAGGACAGTGGCACGCCATGCGACCTGTGGCGATGATGGTGACGTGACCAGTGTGGCCGGTGCGACCGCGCTTCCCGTGGTGGACCTGCGCAACCATGCCGGCGACCTTCGTGAGCGGCTGCGCACGGCTGCGCATGACGTGGGGTTCTTCTATCTGGCGGGCCACGGCGTGCCGGCTGAGCTGGTCCGCGCGATGCTGGAGGCTGCGGGCCGCTTCTTTGCGCTCCCGCAGGTCGACAAGGACGCCATCGCGATGGTGCGCAGCCCGCATTTCCGCGGCTACACCCGGCTCGGCGGCGAACTGACGCGCGGTGCAGTGGACTGGCGCGAGCAGATCGACATCGGTCCCGAACGCCCGTCGATCGGCGGCCCCGGCCGGCCGGCTTACTTCTGGCTGCAGGGACCGAATCAGTGGCCCGCCGCGCTGCCGGAAATGCCGGGAATCGTCGCCGAGTGGGACGCTGCGCTGTCCGGCGTGGCGCGCACGTTGCTGGCGTGGTGGGCGAGCGCGCTCGGCAGTCCCGCTGATGTATTCGATACCGCCTTCGCCGATCTCCCGGCGACGCTGATCAAGATCGTGCGTTACCCGGCGCACGCCGCCAGTGCGCAGGGGGTGGGAGCGCACCGGGATTCCGGCGTGCTCACCCTGCTGCTTGCCGAGCCGGACAGCCACGGATTGCAGGTCCGCGGCCCGCACGGGTACTGGGTCGACGTTCCCGCACGCGACAGCACCTTCATCGTCAATATCGGCGAGTTACTCGAGGTCGCGACCGGCGGTTACCTGCGGGCGACCGAACATCGGGTGCACTTGAGTCGACCGGCCAGACCACGGATCGCGGTGCCGTACTTCTTCAACCCCCGACTCGACGCCCAGATACCCGTCCTGTCCTTGCCCGACGAACTGGCTGCCCAAGCCCGGGCCCGCAACGATCCGTCGGACCCCATTTTCTCGGTGTACGGCCGCAACGCCTGGAAGAGCAGACTCCGGGCACATCCGGATGTGGCCGCGGCGCATGGCCATTGACCGAGTACCGCGGACGGCGCGACGCCTACCGAGTAAGGTCGCCGTTATCAGAATCGGTCCGCCAGTTCGACAGAGAAGCCGGTGAACTCGACCAGCAAGCTGACACCGTCGTCTCTTCGTGAGGCCTTCGGGCACTTTCCGTCCGGGGTAGTGGCCATCGCGGCTGAGGTCGACGGAGTCCGGGAGGGGCTAGCGGCCAGTACGTTCGTTCCTGTCTCACTGGACCCGCCGCTGGTGTCGTTCTGCGTGCAGAACACCTCGACGACATGGCCCAAGCTCAAGGGTGTGCCGCGACTGGGCATCAGCGTGCTGGGCGAAGCGCACGACGAAGCCGTGCGTACTCTGGCCGCTAAAACCGGCGACCGATTCGCGGGATTGGAGACCGAGTCCAACGATGTCGGGGCGGTCTTCATCAGAGGCACGAGCATGTGGCTGGAAAGCGCGATCGAACAACTGATCCCCGCGGGCGATCACACCATCGTCGTTTTGCGTGTCAGCGATGTGCGGGTCAACCCTGAGATCGCACCGATCGTCTTTCACCGCAGCGCCTTCCGGCGGCTGGGTGCCT
>NZ_JBARMY010000385.1:0-1523 GCF_049802695.1 Mycobacterium sp. | reverse complement strand
GGATCAGGTGGTCTCGATGGTCCTCGGCCTGGTCCGCGGCGACTTGTCGGAGCGCACGGTCGCCCTCGGCCGCTTTGATGGCGTCGAGCAGGTCGTCCCCTTGGCTCACGGCAATTCGCTTTCGTATTTGATCCCAGTGAAACCCGTACACGCCGCCAGCTAACCGGCTGGCGCTGTTGTCCCCTCCAATCGTGCCCTCCCCCGATCCGTGCGGAACGTGCCTTTCGCTCACAGCGAACTACGTCTGCATGTCACCGCGCCGCGGCCAGCTCCACAGTTAGTAACGTCGTTGGTCATGGCGGATGCCGACCGCAACCCCACCTACCTCCGCGACCTCGCCGGACACGTCGCGGTGTTCCGCGACGCCTTCCAGTCATTCCTCGAACTCCACACGCCCCACCTACCGGGGACCTGGCGTCGACATGTTGCCCGCTGTCATGCCGCTGGCCGAATCCGACCCGGCCGAGATTGACGCGCTTCGCGCTCGTGTGTCCGAGGCGGCGGGTCGAGCTCGTCGAGCACCCGCGCTCACGAGTTGCGTTCTGGGCGTAGGGGAACCCACCGGCCAACGCAATGCCGTTGATCCGATCGCGGCGTGGCATATCGTGACGCAACCCAAGCCGATGCTCGAACCATCCCACGTCATCGACGCGTGCAATCAGATGATTGGCTCCCTCGGCGAACTGGCCGACCGCGCGGAGGCCGAATTGCCGCCGACGGTCGACGTCGCAGAGATGCACCCGGCGGTATGGGGCCAGGCCGCCCGGCTGTGGCGTGACGGTTACTATCGTCAGGCGGTGTCGGCAGCCGCCGACGGCGTTGTGTAATTGGTCAAGTCGCGCACAGGACGCCGGGACATCGAAGACACCTCGCAGTGGCAGCAGGCGTTCTCCGAAAAGGACCCCGAACCCGGCAAGCCGCGTCTTCGGTGGCCAGGCGATCAGACCGACAAATCCGTGATCTCGATGAACGCCGGACTCCGCCAATTCGCGCCCGGCGCGCAAATGACGATCCGCAACCCCGCCACCCACGGCCCAGGCGAGCTAACCGAACAGCAGGCCGTCGAACGCTTATCGGTCCTTAGCCTGTTGGCGCGGTGGGTCGACCAATGCGACCTCATCGAAACACCCGATGCGTCAGCGGGCACGCCGTGACCGTTGCCGCGTTCATCCTCGCTGTGGTCGGCTTCGGGGTCGGCGCCGCATCGCTCACCTGGCAGGTCTACACGTTCCTCATGCAGGGCGCGCGGCCGAAACTCACCCCGATCATCGGCATGCTGACGCCGCCCGGCATTCTCACCAACGACGCCAGCCGCGACATTCGCGCATCGTTAGCGAGCGCTGCCAAGCAGTTGCAGCCCGGTCCGCTGATCGTCGGCGTCAAGATCGTGAACGCTGGGCGCGGACCGTTTCACGTCGCCGGATGGGCGATCCGCGCAGACCCCGGCGGGACATCATTCAAGGTCGTCGGCGAGCAGATCGGTTCGCCTGGCGTCCCATGCGATATTCCGGCTAGCGCCGAAC
>NZ_JBARMY010000384.1:0-23772 GCF_049802695.1 Mycobacterium sp. | reverse complement strand
GTCAAGCATCGCTTCGGGCGGCGACTCTCAGGTCCGCGATCGGCGAATCGGCTGGTTGCGCGTCGGTCAGACGTTCGGCGAGTTCTCGGGCCACGACCTCGCCGATGTTTCCGACCGCACAGGCATCGGCGTTGATGCCGATGGTCAGCTTGTCACCGAGGATGAGGGCGGCCAGGGAGATCGGTGTGTACACCAGCGGCGAGAACGGGAAAACGTTGTCGACGGGCACCCCGAACACGCTTTCCATGGTGACATGCAACGGGTTAAGACCCACGTCGAGATCTGAGCCCACCGCACGCATGATGGCGATCGCGGCCAGCCGCTTGTACAGCCACGGCCCGCGGGAGTTCTGCGTGAGCGTCGGCAGCGCGTAGTCCGGCCGTTCTGCGGCGTTGTCCCGCAGCTGTTGACGGATGTTGGCCAGCGCGGCGTGCAGCGAGTCCAGCGTCAGAGGCAGATTCACGATCGCGAATGCTGTGGCGTTGCCGGTGTGCCGCAGAGAAAGATCCAGTGTGACCGGAACCAGGGTGCGTACAACCGCAGGACAACCCATTTCGGTTCTGAGCAGGCGGCGCATTTCCATCGACATCGTCGCCAGCAGGAATTCCATTTGCGTTGCGCCGTGCGAGCGGGCCGCCTGGTTCACCGCTGCGGCCGATAAGGCGGCGTAGTTGATCACGCGCGTGGGTGATGTCGGTCCCAGCGGTGGGCGGGTTCGCCGGACGCCGTGCCACCAGGACCTGAACAGGTGCCGCCAGGATCGCACCAGTGCTGCTGTGCCGACGTCGAACATTTCGAATCGCGGCGACACAAGATAGCGGTCGAACTGCGCGAGCTCGTTGTCGCCGCCATCCATGACCAGGTAGGCGAACCCCGAGGCGGCGGGGCCGTCGCCGAGGCAGTGATGGAGCCGCACAATCAGATACTGCCCTTGACTGCTGACGTCGTCGGCCAGTGTGATGTCCCATAGCCGCTCGGCGTCGGCGAATGACGTCAGCATTCGACCGACCTGGTAGCGCAGCTCGGCCTCACCGGCGACCGTGATATGAGCCACGCGCACCGTCTGGGCTCCGGAGCTGTCGGGGTAGACCGTTGGCGGGCTGAACCGGTTGCGGCGCACACCCATTCGGAACACGCCACGGTGTTCGGCTCGCTCGATCACACGATCGCGTAACGCGCCGAACTCGATTCGCTGTGTTGCGCTGGGACGCAGCTTGATCAGAAAGCACCAGTGCATCGGTCGCATCGGAGTCTCGATCCGCAACAGATCGAGGTCCACGGGGGAAAGGTAGGCGTCGTGCTGCGTCGTCTCGGTCATGGCGGCTCTCTTTCAGGTCGCGGTGAGTCGGTGGTCGCGGCGCGCCCGACGGATGAGGTATTGGCTGTAGGGGGCCGCAATGCGGTCGACGAATGTTGAGCACCACACCATGACGGCGGTAGTGGGATCGAAAGTCACGGTGTCGGTGTTCGTGGACAGCGCCGCCACCAACCGGCGGGCCACAACGGCGGCGGGCCGCGCCTTGATGGCGCCTGCGACGGCATCGGTCTCGTCTGGTCGTAGGGTGCGTTCTCGTTGCAAGCCCGGCGTGTCGGTGTCCGGCGGGTAGGCAACCACGACGCGGACCCCTGAATCCCGCAGTTCGGCGCGCAACGCGGCGGCATAGCTGGCCACGGCCGCTTTGGTGGCGCCGTAAGCGGTATACCCGTACACACCGACGGTGGCTGCCGTGGAACTGAACAACACGATTGTGCCTGCTCGGCGGGCAAGCATCGCGGGCAGCGCAGCCTTGACCGAACTGGCTGTTCCGACGAAGTTGATGTCCATCTGGCGTTGGTAGTCGTCGACACCGAGTTCGCCGACCCGCCCTGGAGTCATCTCGGCAGCACAGCAGACCAGCAATGTGCAGTCCGCCAAAACCGCTGCGGCGGCGGGAGTCAGCTGCCGGACGTCGGTGGCGCAGACGTCGCAGCCGAGAAGTCTCGCGGCGTCGCCGAGTTTCGCGCCGTCTCGCGCCAGCAGCGTTAAGCGTCGACACCGCCCGGTTAGTTCGGCGGCGATGGCGTATCCGATACCTTGGGATCCCCCGGTGATCACGACGCGGTCGTCAATGAAGGCGGCGCGGGATGTTGTGGTCGATAACACGGTCAGCCCTCGACTACGCGGTTTCGCTGAGATTGGTGTGCACCCAATCGATGACGTCGCGCACCGTTTGGACCGCAGTATCGGTTTCTTTCAGCCGGATTTGTAAGTGACTTTCCAGCGTGGCGACCAGCTCCATCTTCCGCGGCGAGTCATAACCCAAGTCGTCGACGAGGTGCGAGTCCGCGGTAATCGGTGCCATGCGATCTGGAGCCAGCCCGGCGATGATGCACGTGATCGACGGATCGGATGCGTCAGCAGTCATCAGCTCGCCTTTTCGAAGGTTTCCTTCGCCGCCACGTGGCGGATCTTGCCGGATGGCGTCTTCGGGATCACGCCTTTGTCGACGAGCATTACGCTGGGACTGAGACCGGTGGCGTTGAAGACGCTTCTGGCGACCTGGCGGCGGATGGCTTGACTAACATCATCGGGGTACTTCTCCATCGTCTCGGCGACGATCCGGATCTCCTCCCGCTGGTCGGGCCGGCTGACCCCGAAAGCCACCACCGCCCCGCGCCGTATCCCGTCGGCGGACTCGGCGAGCCGCTCGAGATCGCACGGAAAGATGTTGCGGCCGGCCACGATGATGACGTTCTTCAGCCGTCCGCACACAGCTACTTCCCCGGTGTGGGTGAGGTAGCCGAGGTCACCGGTGTGCAACCACCCGTGGTCATCGATCGCGGCGACCTCGCCCTCCGAGGTCGCGTAGTGACGCGTCACCGCGTCACCTCGGATGGCGATTTCGCCCACGTGTCGTGCCGGTAGAGTGACTCCGTCGACGCCGAGCACCCGGACCTCCGTCCCGGCGAGCGGCGGTCCCAGCAGCACCACATCTTTCAGCGATGCGTCGGCGCAGCCGGTGGTGGTGATGGCACGTCGGGCGGTCTCGAATTCTCTGGTGCGCAGCCGTTCCACCGTCAACGGGCGATCAACTTGGGAGAACGACACCGCCAGTGTGGCTTCAGCGAGGCCGTACGCCGCGACAACCGCCTCCTCCCGCATTCCGAAACGGCTCGTTTGGCGGGCAAATTCGTGCATGGTGGCTGGATCAATCGGCTCGGCTCCACAGAGCACGAATCGCAGCGCACTGAGGTCGTAGGCACCGTCGTCGACGGCCTTGAGCCTGCGGTGAATGATCGAGTAGGCGAAGTTGGGTGCGGCCGTCATGGTGGCCCGGTGTTCGCTGAGAAGCTGTATCCAGTTCAGCGGCGACTTGAGAAACTCAGTGGGCGGGACGTAAACCGTCTTCACCCCGTAATACATTGGTGTCAGCAGAAACCCGACCAGCCCCATGTCGTGAGAAAGCGGCAGCCAGCTCATCATGACGTCGGTGTCGGGGTCAGCGGCAGCCCCTTTTTTCATGGCCACTGCGTTGGCGTAGAGGTTGCGGTGAGTGATGGCCACCGCCTTAGGGTCGCCTGTTGATCCGGACGTGAGTTGGTAAAGCGCGACGTCGTCTTCTGCTGTGGGCCGCATCACGACCGCGGCATCGGGCCATCCGTCTGGAATCTCGATGACGTGGTAGCCCGAGGAGCGCAAGTCCTCAGCCACCGCCAGGAAGGGCTGTCCCACAACGACGAAACGTGCGCTCAGCATCTCCAGAGAACGCAGTGTGCCCGCATGCCACTGGTTGAGATCCGCTTGCGGGCTCGGCTGCTGCAGCATCGTCATGGCAGCGCCGGCCATCCAAATACCTTGGCAGACGGGCGCAACGTCTTCGGCGTTGGCGGCCAGAACGCCGACTCTGCTGCCCGGCGTCACCCCATCGGCGGTCAGGCGGCCGGCAATCTTGACCGCCGTCTGGTGGATTTCGCTCCAGCGGGCGAAGCCCAAAGCGTCGGCTGCGCCGAAGTGTAAGCCCAGTGACGACTTCGCCGCCGCGTCGGCAATCCCGTCGATGAATCTGCTCATGTTCTGTTCTGTCCCATCGCGAATCCGCCCGGCGACTGCTGGGCGGTGAACCGTTAAATGCCTCTGTCGGGTCCGTCGGGCACCGTTGCCTCGGTCACCCGCTGTTCAGCCGCGGAAGTCCGGTCTCGGGCAGGCGCCCGCTGATGAAGGTGATCAGGTCACCAAACGTCCGGCAGTTGAGGATGTCCTCGTGACTGAACGTGACCCTCAGCGTCTCTTGCATCACCACCAGACCGACCGCGAAATTCGCTGAGTCCAAACCGAGATCGGTGATGAGTTCGTCCTCATCGAGAATCGGCTCCTTCACGACGAAAAGGTCGTCTTTGAAAATGGCCCGCAGTTTCTGTCTGATGTGGTCTTCGGTGACGTGGTGCCCGGAACTCGTCGCGGCGGAAATGCCACTTCCTCCTTTCGGTGGGGTCATCGGCCGCGGACGCTGTGCACCGCAGTGGTGATGACGTTGACGGCAAGCTCGATGTCAGCGGCGGTGTGCGCGGCTGAGACGCTGCAGCGCATCATCGCTTCGTCCGCACCGACCGCCGGCGCGAGTGCAAGCGCGCAGTAGACGCCGTTGTCGAACGCTTGATTCCATGCCGCAATGGCGTTGTGCTCCAGTCCGATTCGCACGGCGACATTCGGCGGCACCGCGCGTGAGCCATCGGCGCGCACCACGTCGCCTGACACCTGTAGACCCTGATCGAGTAATCCGTCGCGCAAGGCTCGCGCGTTGGCCAGTGCCGCAGCAGCGCGCTCGCTGCCTTCGGCGCTGCGAACGATGTCGATCGCGGCGACACCTGCTGCCATCGCTGCCGGCGAGGCTGTCGTACTGAACAGATGCGCGCTGGAGTGCAACCTCAATAGGTCGATCAGGTCCTGCGATCCGACGATGTAGCCGCCGGTCGAGGCCAGCGCTTTGGAGAGTGCTCCCATCACGACGTCGACCTCGTCGAGGCATCCGAACTCTTCGGCGATACCGGTGCGCTGGCTGCCGAAGATGCCGACACTGTGCGCCTCATCAACGAGAAGGCCGACGTTATGACGCTGTGCAAGTGCCGCGATGCCGACGATCGGCGCGACGTCGCCGCCCATGGAATACAGGCCGTCGACGGCGATCATCTTCGTACCGGTACGGTCGCTGGTCCTGTCTAGGTTGCTTTCCAGCGATTCCACGTCGTTGTGGGCGAAGAACCGCGAACTCGCGCCGGAAAGCCGGATGCCATCAAAGATCGAGGTGTGGGCTTCGCTGTCGGGAAACGCCAGATCGGCAACACCCAATAGTGCTGTGATCGCACCGATATTGGCCTGGTAACCGCTGCTGTAGGCCAGTGCTGCTTCCGCCCCGTGCCAGTCGGCCAGCCGTTCTTCCAGTTCCATTTTCACTTTCAACGTGCCCGAGAACGCGGGCGCGCTCGAGCAGGATGGCCCGTACTGAGCGGTGGCCTGGCTGGCCGCCTCGATCAGGCGTGGATCACCACACAAGCCCAAAGCGTTGTTGGAGCCCAACATGATCCGCGGTTGGCCGTCGATGACGGAGGTCGCACCGGCAGCGGATTCGGTCACGCGGAAGAAGGGCAGTTCGTTGCGGGCGACGTATCCGCGCATCGTCGCCAGTCGAACGTCGTGTTGCGCGCGTGTGTGAATGTCCAGTTTCGACGTCTTCAGCATGGTTGCGCACTCCACCGTCACGAAGGGATGCTGCGATGACTAGCGGACATGTGCGCCTCTCTTCAA
The DNA here is from genome assembly GCF_049802695.1 of Mycobacterium sp. Classification (GTDB taxonomy): domain Bacteria; phylum Actinomycetota; class Actinomycetes; order Mycobacteriales; family Mycobacteriaceae; genus Mycobacterium. The sequence continues at coordinate 17,990 of NZ_JBARMY010000384.1, read as the reverse complement.
GGGCTTGCGGTGACCCGCGCGACGGTGGGCGGGTTCGGGGGCGTGCCTGGTGGTGACTGTCGGTTACGAGCTGATCTTCGGTCGCCTCGACGGACCTCGCAGTCCGGCGGCCGGATGGTCGGTGGACATCCCCGGTGATCCCTTCCGGGTGCATCCGTCGCGCGGGCCGGCCCGGGTCCGAGGCGCGTCACGAGTAATCAGCGCGGTGTCAGCGGTGGCGTTCCCGGCTGAGAGCGCCGAACCTCAAGTTACGGAATCAGTGGGAAAAAAGCAATAAAATAACGATAAAATTTATGCCAAGTGCAGCGACCCGGCTCTCACGCTCGAGTAAACGTCACGAACGGGGCATGCGCCACTGACGATGAGCTTGGCCCCGCAGACGGCACCTGGGCTGGTGAGACAGCGGGGCGGACCTAGCGAACGCCGGTCAACTAGGCTTGCCCCTTACGCGTAAATGAGCAGCAGGTGCAGGCTTATTTCCAGCACAGTATCTGTGTCGTGGTGACTGGCCACTTTGTCTCAAATTGGGAGTCTGAATGTTATATTCGCTGCTGTGGCCGCCCACAACACTTTGCTGCGAAAGTGCCCCAGCGCCGTGACGATCGCCGACCCGCGGCATGACGAGACGGGCGTTTGGCTCGTCGCTGAGCCGTGTTGATCGGCGACGGTTGGGCCGAAGTCGATGGTTTGTCCGCCCGGCGGCGCGACCGGGTTACTACCTACCGTGTATTCAGGACGCTAAGCCGCGGCGATCATTTGCTTGGCTTGTTCGCGGATATCGAACGTGGAGGCCAACGGATGGACGAGAATTATGGTGGTCCGGTCCAAGGTGGATGGCGCACCATCACCTGGTCGCGCTATGAGCAGCAAGTCGTGATCGCTGACCGCGAACTGAACTACGTCGACATCGGCGCGGGCGGCCCGCCGGTGGTGCTGCTGCATGGCCACGGCGCCACCTGGCAATACTGGCTGGATGTGATCGCGCTCCTGTCGCATCGGCGACGGGTCGTCACACTCGACCTTCCCGGCTTCGGCGCCTCAAGAGCGCACCCGTGGCGGACCGTGTCCATGGCGCGCATCGTCGGCGTCATCGGCGAGCTTCTGGATCAGCTCGGCATCCCCGAGTGTGACCTTGTCGGCCATTCGATGGGCTCGATATTTGCCATCGAGGTCGCGGCCGCGGATGCTCGGCGAGTTCGTACGCTGACCCTGGCCGGTGGTCCGGCGCTGTCGATCCTTGCGCTCTTTCAGCATCCGATCCGCACCGCGTGGCGTCATCCGCGACTTGCGATCGCCGTGCTCGGTGACATGATTACCGCCGGTCTGCACATTCCTCAGTCCGTCTTGACCCGGGTGGCGCGTCGCCGGTGGCTGCGCAAGCTCGCCTTCGGTGCCTACGTAGCCCGTCCCGAGCTGCTAGCGGCCGATCTGTCCGTCCAGTTAATGAAAGGCGTCGGCGCACCGGCTTACTTTCATGTGCCACTCAAAGCACGCCAGTACAGCCCGGCACCTTTCGAGTCGATCAAGTGTCCAATCATGCTGGTGAACGCCCGTCACGATACCTTCGTGCCCGCTCAGGACATTGACGACTTCCTCACTCGCATGCCTCACGCCCGCAGCCACATCCTGGACGATGCCGGCCACCTCGTCACCGTCGAATATCCAGTCACCTTCAGCAAACTGCTCACGGAGTTCACGGACGGGGCCAGATCGCGCTCCTCGGGCGCCGAGCCGGTGATTCCGCCTGCTATTGGCGAATAGATCAGCGATACAAGCTGTTACGAGATCGCAAGGGTGTCGCAGACAGCCGGCGCACGTAATCGCCTCGTTGTTGAGAAGGCGCCTGGACCGTCGACACGACTCACGAATGTCCGCTGCACCCCCTACTTCGGCCGCTCAATGTTCGTCTGACGCGCTTTGTGGTGCGCAGCGGCGTTGACCTCGCTGGCCGGGTGATCAGTGCGGCTGATGAGGTCAGTCGACAGCGCAGCCACCTGAGGATGAATACGGTCGGCGCGCAGGCGGTGAAAACCGTTGTGGTGACACGGTGTTTGACTCTGTTAAGTTTGCTACTTGCTGCGGGGTGCACGCTGTTGGCCACGGCGCGCGCTCCGAGCCGCCGGGGGCTGCGAGGATAAGAGTTCCGTGACCGCTACACCGTCACCGCGAGGCGCGCATAGTTGCGCTGATCCGTGGCTCATTCGCCAGCGCGCGTGCGGGCCGGCCAGCCATTTAGGCGCCCACCAGTTGGCTCGGCCGATGATCCGCATGAAGGATGGAACCAGCAGAATCCGGACCAATGTCGCATCGATAAGTACGGCAAGCGTCAGTCCCAGCCCGAATACCCGCATAAACGACACCTGCGAGGCGATGAGCGCTGCAAAGGAGATAGCCATCAGCAGCGCCGCCGCGGTGATCACCCGCCCGGTTCGGGCCAACCCGAGGGCCACCGCTTCGACGTTGTCGTTCGGGGTCCGATTGGAGGTTTGCCAGAACTCGCCGATCCGTGACATTAGGAACACTTCGTAGTCCATCGACAGGCCGAATGCGATGCAGAACAACAACACCGGAAGGTGCTCGGCGATCGTGCCGGTGGCCGTTGTGCCGAGACCTGACAGATGCCCTTGTTGGAAGACCCATACCAGTGCCCCGAAGGTCGCTGTGAGCGATAGGACGTTAAGCACCACGGCTTTGATCGGAAGCACCACGCTTCCTGTCACCAAGAACATCAGGACAAGGGTGACGGCTGCAATGATGCCCAAGACCCACGGCATGCGGCGCAGCGTGCTATGTACGGTATCGCGATTCATCTGAGCGGAGCCAGCGAATTCGACTTCGGTCCCGTGCGGAGCGGCGACGGCATGGAGTGCATCGAGCTGCCGTTCTGAGGCCGTCGACAATGGTGCCGCGGTACTCGATATGGTGAGAAACGCTGTGTCTCCACGGATTCCACTGGGAGCCGCAGGTGGCCCAGCGAGCACGCCATCGACGTAGGCACCGGTGGGCGTGGACACCTGCGACACGTCTGACACCCGGGAGAGCCGCGCTGCGTAGTCCTCAATGGCGGTCGGCGCAATCCCCGCAGGATCGCGTAAGACAACGGTGACTGCCGTGGCGGTGTTGAAGGGGAAATTTTGCCGCAACTGATCGCCTACCTGACGCGCCGGGGCGGACGTCGGCAATATCCGGTCGTCGGGGTAGCCCAGCTTCACGTCCAAGAACGGTGCGCCCAACGTCAACAGCAGTGCCATAACCCCCACGCCGATCGGAATCGCCCGTCGCATCACTGCCCGCGTGTTTCGATACCAGAACGTCTCGGTGATTGGCTTGGCTGAGGGTTCTGGTCGGCCCCGAACACGACGGATCAGCCGACGAATATCCAAGGAGTCGATACGCTCGCCGAGCAGCGCAATTGCTGTCGGCGCGATCACCATGGCCGCCACGCTCGCGAGCAACACTACAGCTACGCCGGCGTAGGCGAATGACCTTACAAAATACATCGGGAACAGTAATAGGGTAAGTAATGCCAGTGCGACGGTGCACGCTGAAAAGAGCACTGTCCGCCCGGCGGTACGCATGGTCGTAAGCAAGGCCGAATCCCGGTCTGCCTCGCGAGTCAGTTCCTCGCGGTAGCGGCTAATGATGAGAAGTGTGTAGTCGATCGCCAACGCCAGGCCCATTGCGACGGTGAGGTTCAGAGCAAAAATTGAAACATCAGTGACGAACGTGATCAGTCGCAACACCGCCACGGAGCCGATAATCGCAAACACTGCTACCAGCAAGGGCAACAGCGACGCAACAATGCCACCGAATACCCAGACCAGCACTGCGAAACTCAGCGGGATGGCTATTGATTCCATCACCAACAAGTCGTGTTCGATTTGTCGGTTGACTTGGCCGTATAGGTCGGCCATGCCGCCGGCCTTCACGGTTACGCCGTCATGGTCGTGGGCAAGCTTCTTCGTTAGGTCGGCAGCGTGCTTTTGGCCCGCCGTATCCCCGCCCGTGATACCGGCGACAATCAATCCAGAACGATGATCTCTGCTTAACAGGGCGTCGGCCATACCCGTGGGAGACGTCCAGGCCGACATGACATCAGTGACGAAGGGCGATTCGTGCAGCTCGTGTTGGAGATAGGTCGCGACGGGCCGGATCGACGCTGCATCCGCGTGGTCCGGAGCGGTCAAGATGAATATCAGCTGCAGATCACTACGATGGAACGTGTCAGCAAGAACCTGCGCTGCCTTCGCTGAATCGGCGGACGGCTCCTGGAATCCACCCGCCGACAGGGACTTTACGACCGGAACTCCGAAGACCACACCGGCGACCATGATGAGTGCGGTGGCAGCCAACACACGGCGTGGTGCGGCGATTAATGACCGCGTCACCCGGTCCAGCACCACCTTGCCTCCTGTCGCATTTACAAAGTATCAGGATCTACTGTGGGCTATTCGCGCTGATTTCGCTGGTGCCTGGAAAGTGGCAGCTAACGTGTCGGTTTCGGTGGACCGGTGAGGCCACCGGAATCGTGACGACCGCGACTCACCAAATAAGTGGATGCCGTCGGCCGGCCGGTGTTACGCCGGGTTACACCTATGGCGAATGTCGCGATCGTGTCGTGTCCACCAACCGGGCGCGCCGGCCTCCTTGCGCGTTAACTGTGCCGCACCTAGCATCTGGACCACCCGTACTGTCGTCATTTGCTGAGTGTGAGCCAGTCGAAGGTCAGAGAACCCCACAAGTGTACTTGGGATAGCGGTAACTTATGTACGAACCAATTGCGGATGCGGAGCTGTCGGTGCAATGCCGGGTTGTCGACCATGTCGTTGCCTACCTCGCCGAGACCGGCGTCGAATACATATTTGCTGTCGACGGTGCCAACATTGAGGATCTTTACGATGCGGCGCACTTCTGTGAGGGCATCACCCCCGTGCTGGCCAAACACGAGTTTTCCGCCGCTGCCATGGCCGATGGGTACAGTCGAAGCGGCGCAGGATTGGGCGTTGTGGCCGCAACGTCGGGAGGCGGAGCGCTGAACCTGGTGCCGGGCCTGGGAGAGGCACTGGCAAGCCGGGTTCCGGTGCTCGCACTGGTAGGGCAACCGCCGATCACCCTGGATGGCCAGGGAAGTTTCCAAGACACGAGTGGCTGCAACGGTTCATTGAACGCCGAAGCGTTGTTCTCGGCGGTATCGGTGTACTGCCGGCGAGTGAAGCGCCCAGCGGAGATCGTCGACGCGTTGCCTGCAGCCATCGACGCCGCCAACCGCGGTGGTCCGGCGGTGTTGCTCTTACCGAAAGACGTGCAGCAAGCCCACATAGCAGTCGGCCGACCTAACGTTAACCGACACCGCAACGGCCGCCCGTTGCCAGACGGGTCGCGCGTTGACCTTGAACCGGTCGTGCGAATGCTCGGCGGGGCAGGCGGGCCGGTGGCCATCATCGCTGGCGAACAGGTGGCTCGCGACGATGCCCGCACTGAATTGGAGCACTTGGGAGAAGTGTTGCAAGCGTGGGTGGCCACAGCGCCGGACGCGAAGGATGTCGGTTCGCCGGGCTTGGGTGCGTCGTCGCCGCTGGGTGTCACCGGTGTGATGGGTCATCCACGTGTGGCGGCCGCGATCGGGGGTAGCGCGTTGTGTCTGCTGGTGGGTACCCGGCTGCCGCTGACCGCCCGGACCGGTCTCGCCGATGCCCTGGCCAGGGTGCCGATAATCTCGATGGGCTCGGCACCGCCATATGTGGCCTGCACCCACATCCACACCGAGGATCTGCGGACTTCATTATCTCGGCTGGCGCAGTTGCTGACTGAGCAGAGCAACTCGCCGTCTAGGGTGCTGGTGCCCGACAAGACGGGCCACGCGAGGCTTACGTCGCCCTCCCACGCCGGCGCGCGCATCCGCTACAGCGACGCGATGGCAGTGCTGGACGCAGTCCTGCCAGACGGGGCCGACATCGTCGTCGACGCCGGCAACACCGGCGCGGCGGCGATTCATCATCTGCCAGTGCGGCACGCTGGGCGGTTCGTCGTCGCCTTGGGCATGGGCGGAATGGGATACAGCTTCGGGGCCGGCATTGGAATGGCGTTCGCCCGCCGGCGGCGAACCGTAGTGATCGCGGGGGACGGCGCGTTTTACATGCACGGCATGGAGGTCCACACTGCGGTGCAGTACCGGCTGCCGGTGACGTTCGTGTTGTTCAACAACAACGCCCACGCCATGTGCGCGATCCGCGAACAGCTGTTCTACGGCGACCTGTACAGCTACAACCGTTTTAGGCCCAGCCGACTGGCAGCTGGTCTAGCGGCGATGTTCCCCGACCTGCGGTCAGCGGAGGTCAGCGACATCAACGAGTTGTCAACGGCTTTGGATGCCGCGCTGAATCTGAAGGGGCCATCGGTGGTCAGTGTCGAATGCTCAGCCGATGAGATTCCGCCGTTCACGCCATTTTTGGTTTGGGCAGCGCCCAAGGTCAGTGGGACCCAGGGACTGTTACCGTGACAAGTCGCCGCGCAACGCCAAACACCGGGGCCCGATCGCGTCGGTGCCACAAGCCGCGCTAGGAATGCTGAGGAGCTGAGAACCTTGCCAGATAGCGCCATATTATGGAGATGCGGTGGCCCGGTCTGGATGGATTCAGGACTACGATGACTACGCCGACAGTGAGCTTGACCGACGTCTCCGCCTATCTGCCCGAAAACCGGGTACCCGCAGAGTATTACGCGAACTTCGCTGGCCCCGACGACATGCGTGACAGCCTGATGTTCCGCGCCCCGGAGTTTCGGCACCATGCCGCTAAGGATGAGTCGAATGTCGACATGATTGAGCGGGCCGTGGCAGGGTTGCGGGATCGTCATGGCGCCGAGGTGTTGTCCGACGTCGATGTGCTGCTCGCTCATTCTCAGCTGCTGGATATGCCCTTTGTGGGGTGCGCTGGCCAGGTCGCCCACCGGCTCGGCATGGATCCTGAATGGGTGATCGACGTGCACAACGGTGGGTGCGGCGCCTTCGTCCACATGATGAAGCTGGCACGCCAGCTATTGGTGTCTGGTGCCGGCCGCACCGCGCTGATGGTGCTGGCCCAGCGCTGCGCTGGAACGGTTTTCGACCAAGACCGGGTCCGCACACTGGCACAGTCGTCGGTACCTGGGGATGGCGCCGCGGCGGGACTGCTGACCCTTTCGGAGGATTCACCGATCCTCGACATTGAATGTCGCCACTACGGCGAGTATGCCGGGGACATGAGGGCGATGTCCGATCCCCCTCGTGAGTGGTGGCAGTCGGGTTCCGGCGAAGGTTACATAAGCTTCACTGACGAAGCCATGGTCGCCGAGGTGCTCGCCCGTGGCAACCGCCTGGTCCCGGAGGTCGTGCTGGCGGTGTGCGATCGCATCAAGATGAAATCGAAGGATCTTGACCTGCTGGTGACCAATCAGCCCAACCGCGTTTTTTTGCGCAACTGGAACGAAGCACTCGAGCTGCCGCGCCAGCGACACTGCGACACGTTCCACGAGTGCGGAAACCTTTTCGGTGTCGGCATACCGGTGAACTTCGACGCCGCGATCAACGACAACCAGGTCAGACCGGGTGACGTCGTGATGATGGCGGCTTTCGCTCATGCTGGCGATTTCGCGGGCGCGGCGGCCATCCGATGGGGCGGCCGGCCCCGGTGACTACGTCGATCAAGGGTGCGTCTGTTGCGCCCAGTGCGGCGCCGCATCATTTGTGGGTCAATTCCAGGTTCGGCGAACGACTTTTTAGGATGGATATCCGTCCGAAACGAAGACTTGGGCCTCCGTCGTCTGACCGAGACGGCCGATGACTTACTCCGGCGCCCCCCGTCATGGCGTTAACGGATTTTTGGTACAGGACACCGGTGCGGCCGACCATCTGGCGCTGTCCCTCAACGAGAACCCGTTTCCTCCGCTGCCCGGCGTGCGTACGGCGATCGTCGAGTCGATTGGGGCCGTCAACCCCCATCCGGAATGCCTGCCTGACCAGTTGCGCCGGCTAATTGCCGATCGCATCGGGGTGAGTCAGCGCCAGGTGGTGCTGGGGGCGGGCGCGACCGGAGTCATCCTTTCGGTCCTGCAGCGCCTGACCACTCCCGGTGATCGGATCGCGTTAGCCACGCCTACCTTCGATGGCTACTCGATCGTCACGCGGATAACTCGACTTACCCCGCTGACGGTTCCGCTCGACAACCACGGCCGCAATGACTTGGCTGCGCTGGCCGATGCGGTGGCGCATGCCCAGGCGGTGGTGATTTGCCGGCCGCACAACCCCACCGGCACTGTGGACTCCCCTGTCGCGTTGAAGGAATTCCTGCAACGGATACCCGCCGACAAAACCGTGATCCTTGACGAGGCGTACGTCGAGTTCGTAGCTCCTCAGGACCGTATCGACACAGTCGAGTTGGTTCGTCGCTTCCCCAATGTGGTGGTCGTACGGACATTCTCGAAGGCCTACGGCCTGGCCGGGCTTCGGATCGGATACGGGTTCGGGTCACCGGAGCTGGCTGCGACATTGTGGCCGATACAGCAGCCCTTTGGCATGGACATCACCACTCTCGCCGCGGTTTCGGCGTCCTATCGGGCCGAACCTCAATTGCGCCGACGCATCGGGATCCTCCTTGCAGAGCAACAGAGCCTGCGTTCGCAGCTACGGGCGATGGGCGTTGAGAGCACTGACGCGCGCGCCAACTTTGTCTACTTGCCCGGCCCCGGCCGACAGTGGCGAGAACTCTTCGAGGACTCCGGAATACAGGTACGGCACTATCCTGACGGCGGGGTGCGAATTACCGTCGGGACACGCTCTTCTACCCGCGCAGTGATCGCTGCGGTGCAACACGAGCTATAGCGGCGCCGAGGCAGTGAGCACCACAGAACTTGAGTCGCGTGGGCGCTGTCGTCGCGGCGCTCTGTGCAGTCTCGGTTGTCAGGCATCGGCGCCCGCAACCTCGCCAAACCCTCGACCGCAGGGATCTGGCCGCGCCACCGGGCGCCGACTATGCCCGGGATCACGCGCGGCTGGAATGCCATGGCCTACAGGCTCATCGACGCCGTACAAGCCCGCTGGCGCAAGGTCACGCACCGGAACTGGTCGCCCTCGTCCGCGCCGGCGCCGTCTTCCACAAAGGCGGACTCCTCGAACGGCCCACCGACATCACTCCCGACCCATCGACGACCGAACCCGATACCGCCGGATCGGAAGTCGCCTGAAACCCACCGATCCACAGGGGAATTAAATGACTTCGGGAATCAGGTTTGTGATGCAGAATGGGTGGCCTGCCGGGTCGATCAACACTCGCCAGTTGGCCGGATTGGGCTGAACGTCAGCCCTTGTAGCACCCAGTGCGAGTATCCGCGAGCTTCCTGGCCATCAAGGTCGGCGACCGCCAATTCGAGGTGGAGTTGTTTGGGCACCGCGCCGACCGGCCACGTCGGGAATTTGTGATCGGCGACGCGTTGAAACGTTAGGAGGACTCCTGCACCTTGGAGGGCCACAAACTCATCGGAGGTGAACATCGCCTGGAGATCCAAAACGTTCTTGTAGAACCCTCCCAACGCAGCGGGGTCTGGACAATCGACTGACACCGCCCCAAGCCGGACCTCTCCTGCCATGCCACCCTCCCTTGATTGTGGATCTTGCGATCTACAGAAGCGAGTCTGGCAGGAACCACTGACACCAACGCCACCGAGTGCAGATATACGACCCTAAACCAGGCCAGGCCAGATCCGATAAACCACGGGATTGGTCCGAACCGATCCACAGGCTTTGACAATTGCTCGCCGCCGAGCCGAGGAGCCGTCAACATGATTGTGCTTTTGCTCGCTCCGGGGGGTTAGGATTGCCGCACGTATTAGAAGCTACGGAGGCTTCATGAGTCAGCGCCGAGACATCGATGCCGGAGCGGAACGGGTATGCCAGCTGGTGGGTTCGCTGACGGTCCCGGAGCCCTGGGACTTGACGTCGTTTATTGACGTGGTCGCCGACAAGCGGGGCAAACCTATCCGGTTGATCCCTTATCCGGGGCTGTTCGGGTCCGGCCAACCGTGTGGGATCTGGATCGGCCGCAGCACCGACGACATCATCGTCTACGACGACACGACGTCGAGCTACCACGTCGAACACATCATCCTGCATGAACTCGGACACATCCTGCTTCAACATCACAGTGGTCCCGACACCGACCACGACAGGTTATCGATTAACGAATTGCTGCCCGACGTCGATCCGGCTACCGTCGTGCACGCACTGGGGCGCACCGCTTATGACAACGACCAAGAGAGCCAGGCGGAGTTGTTCGCGTCATTTCTGATGTCCGAGTCGCGGAAGTCGCATCCTGCGTCAAAATTTATGAGCACGTTTCTTCGCGATTGACTGGGCCGGCCCATGATCATTAAGATTACACAATTGCGGGAATAAGTGATGGATTCGGGAGTTCCTACGCTCGTATACATGCCGCTCGTTATCTTCATCTGGTTAATATCAGTTGTTCGGCTTGTCATGCTGCGTTCGACCCGAGCCGACCGACGGGTCACTACCGCGCTGATCTTCGCGGCAGTATGCTGCCTGCTTAGAGCACGAACAGTTCAGTCACTGATCATTCACTATTCTGGGTCAAAAGTCTCGCCCGCTTTGTTGTATCACCTCAGTGAACTTGCCGTCATCCCAGCAGCGGGCGCGCTGTTTCTGGTGGGATATGCATGGCTCAACGACGTCGAGCCTCCCTATTTGGCCCGGCTGGTTTACGTGGCAGTGACCGCGTGCACACTTTCGACTTTTGTGCTGTGGTTGATTGCGCGTGAAAAGGATGTTCCATTTACCGTCCACTCTGGCTGGGCGGTCATCGCATACTCCAGCTCGCTGCCGGCGGCACTCGCCGCTATAATCTGCCATGATTCGCTCGTCTACTGGTTCGCGGTAATAATTCTTATCACCTGCCTGCGTGAATTAAGCCAGTCGCCGAGTCGGCGCGCAGTCGTTATTTGCGCGGCCGTCGGGACGACGTCACTGGGAATTCTCACGCAGACGGCGACCATCTCCGTAGCAACCGTTACCGCGGCCACCGGCGGGCACAATTCTTTCATCGACAGTGTCGGCGTGGTCGACCGTTTCAGCATTGTCGTCTGGACATATATCGGAGCAGCTGTTGCTGCTGTTCCCTTATTCTCGCGGATACTGGAAGTTCTTCATTTGGACACCTATTCGCGCCGACGCAAGCGTTTGATGCCATTGTGGTGTGACCTCACCGACGTGTGTCCCGAAATTGTCTATCTGAAGCGCGAGCACGGGCATGTTGTCAAGAACCCGTCGAGATACCGGCTTCATCGCACGGTTGTGGAAATCCGCGACTGCATCCTCATCCTTTCCCGTTACGCCGGCCACCAGGACAGGACCGTCGTCGGCGGGATCGCCGATCCCCCCGCACTTCGCCAAGCGGTCAGACTGGCACTGGCGTGGTCCGCCAAAAGCAGGGGCGAACCTCCATCTGAGGACTTCGCCGCGCAACAGTCAGCGGCGATAGAACTCGTTCAGGAAACCGAAGAGCTCAGTCAACTCACGGATTACTGGGGTAAAGCAAAGGCACTTGCGGCCCCCGCGACGTCGAGAGAGCGTGAAACGACGCAGGCAAGCTAGCCGGCGCGGTTACCATCCCGACGCGCGTACTTATCGGTAATGCTGTCGAGCGGAATGAAAGACGGACAGAGGATGCACATTACGGGCAAGACGATCCTGTTGACCGGCGCCAGCGGTGGGATCGGCCGGGCACTTGCCGGCTGCCTTCGAGCCGAGGGCGCCGAACTGATCCTCACAGGACGCCGCGTGAATCAGCTCCAGTCAATGTCCAACGAACTCGGCGCTACCTTCGTCGTTGCCGACCTGAGCCGGCCGGAAGACGTCATACGCCTGACCGAGGTCGCCCCAATCGATATCCTCATCGCCAATGCCGGCATACACGCAAGTGGTGATGTCAGGGATTTCGCGCTACCAGACGTCGATGAGGCCATCGCCGTAAATTTGCGTGCCCCGATCGTCTTGGCGCGCCAACTCGCACCGTTGATGGAGCAACGGGGAGCCGGGCACATCGTTTTCATCGGCTCCATTGGCGCCATGGTCTCAGCAGCCAGCACAGCTGTCTACAACGCGACGAAGTTCGGTCTCCGCGGTTTCGCTTTCGGGCTTCGACAAGACCTCGAAAGCAGCGGTGTCGGTGTCTCCATCGTCGAGCCGGGATTTATCCGCGATGAAGGCATGTTCGCTGATCGCGGCGCTTCCCTTCCATGGGGGTTTCGTACCGGCACCCCGCATCAAGTGGCCCGCGCGGTCATCCGGGCGATCGAGCGAAATGCCGCCGAAACGGTTGTTGCACCTCCCGAGACCCGGTTATGTGTCGCCCTGGGCAGGCTCGCCCCTGCGCTCAGCGCCAAGGTGCAGCGATTGGTCGGGATGAACCTTGAAGCGGTCCAACCGCGCTGACAGAATGCAGGCGCTGGCACTGGTGCTCAACACAGTGTGCTGGCGCGACACACACTGCAGCCCACCATCTTTTGACGCCTAAGCCCGACCGCGCGGCTCGGAGGAACAGGCCGCGACGTGGTCAACCGCACGGCTGGTCTAGATCACCCAGTGGAGAAGCGCGGCGTGCGTCCGGCGGTTGATTGCCCTCGGCGGGGACCTTGCCGAGTATGTCGAGCATCGCCTCCAGTGCCTCAGTCGCCGCGCCGCCGCGCAGCGCGAGCTGCCTGACACCTGCATCCCGCGCGGCCGCCAGCAGCCGAAGTTGCTTGTCCACATGCTCGGCGCGCGCCCCCATGGTGGTTAGGTACTCGCTGGGAATGCCGAAGTGGCTTATCAACCCACGTATGACGTCTGGTTCAGGCACCGTCGCGTCGTGCGCCCGCAGAGCGTTGATCTGGGCCGCAGATACGGGTCGACCAATGATTTCGCTCACCGAGGTGGCTACCGCAGCGACTGACTGCTCCGACTCATTTCGTGATCGATAGACATAGAACAGTCGGTTGATTTTCGCGGCAAGTGTCAGGTGAGCGTTAGCGGTGGTGTTGGTCATCCGTCGAGCCCCTTTCGCAGGTTATTGCGACGTCGGAAACGCCTTCGGAAAGCTGTCTCAAGCTCGGCGTCAATTCCGTTGCCTTTGCCCAGCAGCCACCGCCGGTACAGTTTCTCCTCTCTGTCGAGATCATCGGCAGAAACCGGAGCAGAGAGGAGCTCTGCAAAAGCATACTCAAGCAGTGGCTGAATGGGCTGCCGGTCCTTGGCGTGATTGCGTTCGAGCAAATCAGTGACAAACACCCCTACGATGGCACTGATGTGTTGGTTGAGCGCGTCGACCATCGGTTGGATTTCGCCGGTGTGCACCGCCTGCTCGGACCGGTCATTAATTAGGTCGTTGAGCTCGGCCTGGGTTGTCATTAACGCGAGTATCCGATCAAGCGGCAGGACCACACCGCTTGCCGCCGGTTCTAAGACCGCACGCCTGTCGGCCGCTTCACGCGGCTTGGGTTCACTACCATCCCAGTAGGTACTGGCCGCACTCCCGGACATCCAGCCGAGGGCGGCGTCGAATTTCGACAGGGTGCTCGGCCGGGGATCCTCAAGGTCACCCGCTTCGGCTTTCGCGACGGTCGGCGCGGTAGGTCCGCCGTTGCGGTTGACGTCGAGGAAAGTCATCCCGAGCCGCCTGCGCCGCTCGGAGACCTTCGTTGCGAAGTGCTCCGGATAGGCGGCCACGCGGCGAGTTTATCATCCAGACCCTCGGAAATTGCGATGAAGTGGTATGCCACGAGCATGGCCTTCGTCCGGCGTAGATGCCCACGCAAACACTCGGTAATTCGAGAGTTCTTGATGACTGCTTCACGCTAGTTTTCCTGGCTTGCTCGGTCCGGGGTGGCTGCGTGGTGCCGGCGGCGGCCGCAGGCCGCGCGACCGGCTGCGCGTCTGCACCGCGCGCCGAAGCAGCCACAACCGTGCTCCCGGCGAACCATTCAGCCACAGACACCGACACACCAGTGTGACCCCTCGTCACAGGTGACTTTTCGCAGGCCCGGAAGGTCGCGGCGGGGGAGTGGTGGCCATCACTCGACGTAGTTCTGCGCGGCGAGGCCAACCACCGGTTCGGCAGGACAGCGTCCTAACTCGGTGCCCTCGGCGAGGTGTCGGGCTGCTGTTGACCGCACGGTACGTTATCGTTATTTTGACCACGTGCTAGGTGGGTACGGGTCGAGAATGCCCTGCAGCCACGCAGTCAGCAACGACGGCACCTTATTTCCTCCTTACCTGTCCGTGAACGAACCGGTGACGCAGAAGAATCCGGGTGCCTCGGATGGAGGGATCGTTGTCGGCACTGACCACGAGGTTGGCGTCAACGTTGTTAACGGCGGCCGAAAATTGACCTCTTTCGGATTCGGAACACGATGCGCAGGATTCGACCGGAGCCGACACCTTATACCTCGCTGCAATCGGCCGCGCTGCTTGCGCCCAGCGCGCATCCGAGCAAACGGCGTGGTCAAGCCACATCGGTCGATGGTTTGAGCCACCTCGGTGCTAGCGCTTTGCCACAATTTGAGACACAGCCTCCGTTAGTGCCTTTGCGGTTGGCCAGTGCTCTGCCAGATCGGTGAGTTCAGCGGATTCATCCAACAGCTCGGCGGCCGCAGACTGCTGTGCCAAAAAATCGCCTGACGGGAGCTCGCCTGTGGTCTTTGCACTCCACGCCAACGCCAGTCTTAGCGCTTGTCGGAAAGCGGGCAACTCTGCGAGCTCGTGGATGATGACCTCGTTCTGCTGGCTAGCGTAGCGGGACAAAATGAGAATGCAGTCGCGGATCTCGACAACGGTGCGATGTAGCAAGAACCGGGACCGGTTGTTCACCACATCTGCGGTTGTCACGTAAATGAGCTCGGGGCAAGCGGAGGTGAGGTCCCTCCACAACGGCAGCAGAGGTCTGCGTCGCAAAGAATATTTGTCCAACCCATGGCGTTCGAGCGTCCGGGCGCCTAAGGGAACCGCAGCTATCGCTGCGCAAACATAGGCAAAGAGAACGACCGAGAATCGGTCAGCCCACCCGAGGCGTTCGATGTAGGCGTTGTGCCGACCGGTCGCCGCGATGCAGGCAGCGATTGAGATGTTTGCGTTCTGCACAAGGCTTCCAACTGCCACCAGAGTCATACCGGCAGAAATCACGGCCGCGCGGCGGTTAGGTGGCCTACGCAACTCGCGCGCACAGGCAACAGCGATGAGGATGGCGAGCCAAGAGTTGGCCACACACAGCAACTCGACGAAGACGATGCCAGCCGGCGAGCTCGAGTACGCGATTACCGCCCAGCCAGAGTGGATGTCTAGCGAGATATCGCGAGAGTGGGCATGCATTTCCGCAACACACCTGACTACGACGCACACCGTTACCCATGAGTAGACGACCAGGGCTAGGCATCGAGGCTCGTGCTGGTTGACCCAACCGTATGCAAGGAGGAACAGCGCGCATGCAGCCACACCAGCCGCGTGCTCGCTGAGCTGGTAGAGCAAGGCGGCTGAGACCCTTTGCCCAGACCACTGTACAAGTATCGGTTGAATGGCATCGTCACGAAGCACGCAGCACATCGCAGCGAAGACCAGCGCAGTGTTCCCTCGGCGGTCAGCGACGGTTGAGCGCAGACCGATGAGGCGACCCAACGTAACAGTGCAGATAAAAACAAGCAGCGACAACGATATGTACGGTGGAATCCCGGAATTAGTCACGCGCTCAGTCGGGCAAGAACGTAGCGAGGAATTTCGATGCGCGGTGCGTCTTGCGTGACTCGGACATCATCAGTGACGCGAACAGCCCCGAGGCTTCGTGTCGAAAAAGGTATCGCGGGTCCGCTCGCTCGACACGATCGGGAGCATCTCCGTCGCAGTCCCGGTTCCCGGCGGTTCGTGGCAAGCACTAAAATCTCCACGTCGATCTGCTCCGGCGCGTCGCGTCCGGCGACGACGGTCGGCGTGAGCTGGCACCGCACCGAGGAAGGCATCGACGAACCGCGCGCGTGATCGAACACCATGCTTCCTCGCCCTTGCTGACCCGTTACAGCGCGACCAGCAGGATGGCCCAGACCTCGTCGTCAACCGAGGTATATCACAATGCAGGATCGACGCCTAAGTTCGACTGCTGGCACGGTAGGCATACGGTCTCTCGCTTGTTCCAGGTGATGATTCTCCAAGGTAGCCGCGTCGTCTACAGGCTGGAAACGAGTCACAAGTGGGCGAACGGAAACCGCCCAGCCACCGCCATGCGAACGAGCACAGCTCAAACTCTTCGTCTGACACCTTGAGACGTTCAGCAATCGGGGCAGGTGCACCTTGATGGACGCAACCCTGAGTGCTATGCGCATTAACGACAGTAGTGACTGTCGGCCGCAACGTTCCTAGCAGGTAGGCTAGTGAAATCTGCTGATGAGAAGCGACTGGTACGCGATGCGGCGCTGCGTCTCATAGGGTTTGGTTCAGACGATAAACTACAGAGTTACAAAGACGCTCCAGTTGGTTCAATCTGAGCTGGGTGACAGCATCGGTCTACTCGCACGCGGCAGTTGGACATTACCAAGTCTTGCCGCCGATCTCTGGGCAGAGTCGGCCGGTCTACCGGAAGATCTCGGGTGGGTGTCTAGCCAAGACCGCGATGTTCGGGTAAGGCGCGCTCTCGCAAGCGTATTGGCCAACGCTGACGAAGAGCAGAGTGCAGATGCTTTTGCATGATCCAGGTGGTCCGTCCGCTCCATACTCCGCGCGCCGTGACAAGGCGGCTGACTTTAGCGTTGTATCGCCGTGATCGTGTGTGGCAGCCCCCAGGTGCGCACCGGAACCGCCTCTACCCGGGGCTGTGCAATAAGATTGGCAAGCTCCTGCGATATGCCTAAGGCATTCCCCGCACCAGGACGTGCTGGTCAACTGGTCGAGCAGTCGCAAGCGCGGCCTCACCTCGCGTCGCTCGTTTTCCGGCAGATGACGAGGGCCTCGACGTAGTCCCAGCGATAGCGGTCGGTGCCCTCGGCGACGCGCTCCTCGAGCTCTTCGAGGAAATCGGCGAGGAGCCCGGCCGCGCGTGCCTCGCCCTCGCGCGCGAAGGCCCGGAGGAGGAGCGGTCCTCCCCAGGCGGTGATGCTCCGGACGTAGTCCCGCGCGAACACCGCGGGATTGTCGTGCCAGTAGGGGTTGTCGAGACGGAACACCTCGGCGCTCTCGAGCTCGAGGCCGGCGAAGCGCCCGCCGCCCCCCTCAAAGGGAGCCCGGAACTCATCGAGTGTGCGCGACCAGACCGGAACGACGGCCGCGGCGACAGTGGCGCTGTCGATGCGCCCTGTCCGCCGCCAGTCGGCGAGCAGCAGGTTCATGTCCCCGACGATCTCGACGTAGAGCCCCGTCCTGTCCGGGCAAGGAGCGGGGGAGGCCGGGATGGCGGCGATAAACCACCCACCTGGTGCCAGCTCCCGTGCGCGCATCTCGAGCATTCGCTCCCACTGCCACTCCGCGGCGACGCGCCAGGCGCGTCGCTCGTCGTCATCCGCGTGGTGCGGGTAGCCGGGGAAGACCGAGCCACTCGAGGTCAGTCCGGCGGCGTCGGCGACCCAGTGCATGGTTGTCCCGGACACCGCAATGTGCACTGTGCCTGGTGGAAGCGAGGGCGCTTGGTGAAGAGGGATTCCGGCCATGGCGACGACCGTGGCGGGAGGCGGGTCATGATCGAACGCTCGTTGACAGGCCTCGCCGTGGGCCTCCGGCAAGGCGTAATGGGCGCCCGTGCCCGTGTCGGTGACCCCGGGCCCGGCTTCGTCTGGCGCAGGGATCACGACAATGGCGCCCTGGTCTGCCGCCGGGCCGAAAGCGTCCCGCAGGTGGGCGGCGGCGACGCGCCACGCGTTCGTCGGGAGGTCAACGAGCGAGTAAATCAGCGGCCGGCCGGCGCGCTGCGCCACGAGAGCACGGATGAGGC
>NZ_JBARMY010000383.1:0-2051 GCF_049802695.1 Mycobacterium sp. | reverse complement strand
ATGGTCGCGGTGCGGCTGTTGGAGCCGTAGGTGGCGGTGCAGACGATGGTGTTCGCGTCGATGGCGCTGATGGTGTAATCGAACCGGGCGCCCAGCGGCACCCCGGAGATCAGGGGGTACTTCAGCGAGGTCGGACCGCTTTGTGTCTGCTTCACCACAGCCCGGATCGTTCCCCCGTCGTAGTGCAACATCACGAAGGACACCGAGCGAATATCCCCGGCGCCGTGTACCTGGCCGATGATGACATCAGGTTTTGCGCTGGGGACCTGTCCAACGGACACTGACGCGCGCAACGTGTGTCGACCGGTGCCAGCGGTGAAGGTCGTCAGGCTGACCAGCTCGGTGCGGGCGTGCTGTGAGTTCGGCGTGGTCGCACCCGCAACCGGCGCCCAGAACCGCAGGCTGCCGTCCGACTCCCTGGTCATCCACGGTGGCGCTCCCCGGCCAAGGTCATCGACAGTGGCCGCGGTGCCCTTGTCGCTCACCTCCGGGATCGTCAGCTTCCATCCCGCCAGGTTCGGGCCGCCCATCAGTGCCCCGCCGCTTCCTCTGGCACGAGCCCCGGCCTGCTGGCTCGAAGGCAGCGTGCTCGCCGAGCGGTCGCCGGCAGAGGGCCGGCTGGCTGACCCGCCAGGTGGTCCTGGCAGCACGATGATGATCACGGAGAGTGCACTTGCAATCCTGCTGATCACGGCCGCCCCCGATCGTTTGGACTGTTCACCGGACCGGAAACGCGAGCGGGGACTGGCCACAGGCGCCTGCCACCGCCATGGCCACGGCAACCCGTGCGCGGCCAGCGCTAGCATCGCACGCTGTCGCGCGACCGGTTGCGGAGCGCAATGTGTCGAACCCGAGGGCCGCATGCTTACTCACAGATTGGAGCCTGTTGGGCCGCCGACAGCGGCGGGCTCGAATCGGAATCAACCACTCGAAAGTGGCGCGCAATGCTCTTGTCGCGATGTTTCAGAACAGGACGCTGAGGTTGTAGGACCTCAGGACGGTGTGGTCGAGCAGGAGCGTTATTCAGAACTAGCTTGATCAAAATCTTGCCGGATTGCGGCGTGTCGTGGAGGGCAACGGCCTTCCTCAATGATATCGATGAGCTTACTAAGCCGAAACCGACCTCATCGAGGAAGACCGTTACGATCTCAACGTACCACAGGTTTGACACTCTCGCAGATGCAGGACCCGTTGCGCGTGTCCAGCGGGCTCTTACCACTCCGTGGCAGAAAAAGTATGGGCGTCCGAGAGCCTGCGGATTGTACCGGTCGGCAGAAATCGCGTGCATATACATACGGCAGGACATGCCACAAGAACTCCTGGGTGACTTTCATTAACATCTCACAGCCCACGGTGTCACGAATCGTGACAGTGCTCGTGCCGCTCGTGAGAGCTGTTCTGGAAGAGTTTGTGCCAACCGCGGCAGACGCCATCGAGATGGTTCAAGGCCGGGCATGCCTGGTCGACGGCACCATCACGCCCTGCTGGTCCTACGCCGACCATCACGAGTTGTGGAGCAGAAAGAAGGGCGTCACCGGGCTCAACGCGCAAGTCGTGGGCCTATTGGACGGGACGTCTGTGTACATTTCCGAGCCGATGCCTGGGAAACCCCACGATGCGGCCGCGTTCGCGCAATCACCGATAGCGGAAATCACCGAACACTCTGGTGGGGCCATCGCCGACGGCGGTACCAGGGGCATATCGATGCCACACCGCGAAGAAAGCCGCGAGGCGGACAACTCAGCGAGCGGGACAAGGAATGCAATACCGAGCTGTCGCGGCTACGCGCGCCAGTCGAAAGACTCATCGCACACTTTAAGTCATGGCGTATTCTCCACACTGACTACCGTCGACCATATGCAACCTACACCGACGCGTTCGACGCTGCCCGCGCCTTGTTCTTCTTCTCGATCAGCTGGGGTTTTGTCGGGTGGCCCGGGGGAATTTCACCCCCGGGCTCCCACAGAACCGTGCGTAACAGTCTCCCGTTACACGGCTCTTGTTGTCCTGGTCACCAGACTCGCGGGACCCAGTTGACCCATTGCCATTGA
>NZ_JBARMY010000382.1:0-4589 GCF_049802695.1 Mycobacterium sp. | reverse complement strand
CACTTGGGTTCTGCACGCCGAGGGCGTGCTCAGCTCCGCCACCGCCGAGCCCGCTGCCGACCTGTCGGCGTGGCCGCCGGTGGGCGCCGAGCCGGTCGACGTCACCGCACTCTACGACCGGTTGGCGGCAACCGGCTACGGCTATGGACCGGCGTTTCAGGGCCTGACCGCCGTGTGGCGCCGTGGTGACGAACTGTTCGCTGAAGTCTCACTGCCGCAAAGCGCTGGCGGCACAACGGGATTCGGTGTGCACCCGGCCGTCCTGGACGCATCGCTGCACGCTTTGCTCGCCGCCCACGACGGTACGGACGTGGCGCTGCCGTTCGCATGGGAGGGCGTGTCGCTGCACGCGGCCGGCGCGTCGTCGGTGCGGGCGCGAATCGCGCCGGTGGGCCCGTCGGCGGTGTCGGTGGAGTTGGCCGACGGGCTGGGGTTGCCGGTGTTGTCGGTGGCTTCGATGACCGCTCGTCCGGTATCCCAGCAGCAGTTGATGGCGGCGGTCACGGGGTCAGGCGCCGACCGGCTGTTCGAGCTGGTGTGGTCACCGGCATCGCCGGCATCGCACGCTGAAACGCCGGCCCACGATGTCTTCACATCCGTTGCGAGCGAAGGCGATCCGGTCAGCGAAACCTACCGGCGCACCCACGAAGCGCTGGCCGCCGCGCAGTCCTGGTTGACCGAGCGCGACTCCGGCGTGCTGCTGGTCGCAACGCGCGGCGCGGTCGCGTTGCCCGGCGAAGATGTTGTTGATCTGGCGGGCGCGGCGGTGTGGGGCTTGGTCCGCTCCGCCCAGACCGAGCACCCGGGTCGCATCGTGCTGATGGATTCCGACGCAGCGCTGGATGATTCAGCGGTCGCCCGGGTGCTGGCGACGGCTGAGCCGCAGGTGGTGCTGCGCAGCGGAGTCGTCCACACCGCGCGGGTGCAAAGTAGCCGCGCGGTCGACGGCATCCTGGTGCCGCCGGCCGACGGGCCATGGCGGCTGGGTCTGTCCAGTGCGGGCACTTTCGAAAACCTGCAACTGGAGCCCGTCCCCAACGCCGACGCAGCGCTGGAACCCGGCCAGGTCCGCGTCGCGGTGCGCGCCATCGCCACCAACTTCCGCGACGTCATGATCACCCTGGGCATGTTCACCCACGACGCGTTGATCGGCGGCGAAGCCGCCGGCGTTGTTGTCGAAGTCGGCCCCGGAGTCACCGAATTCGCCGTCGGAGACGACGTGTACGGCTTCTTCCCCGACGGCAGCGGCACCCTGGTCGCCGGCGACGTGCGACTGCTGCTTCCGATGCCATCGGACTGGTCCTACGCCGAAGCCGCCGCCATCTCAGCGGTTTTCACTACCGCTTACTACGCCTTCGTTCAGCTGGCCGACGTGCGGCCCGGTCAGCGGGTTCTGGTGCACGCGGCCGCCGGTGGGGTCGGGATGGCTGCGGTGCAGTTGGCCCGGCATCTTGGGTTGGAGGTGTTCGCCACCGCAAGTCGCGGCAAGTGGGACACGTTGCGGGCGATGGGTTTCGACGAGGACCACATCGCTGATTCCCGCAGCCTGGATTTCGAGGACAAGTTCCGGTCGGTGACCGGTGGGCACGGGGTGGATGTGGTGCTGGACTCGCTGGCCGGTGAGTTCGTTGACGCGTCGCTGCGGCTCGTCGCGCCCGGTGGAGTGTTTCTCGAGATGGGCAAGACCGACATCCGCGACCCCGGTGTGGTCGCCGACCAGCACCCGGGTGTGCGCTACCGCGCCTTCGACTTGTTCGAACCGGGCCGCAACCGCATGCACCAATACATGCTCGAACTCGCCGAACTCTTCGACGCCGGAGTGCTGCGGCCGTTGCCGGTGACGACATTCGATGTGCGACGGGCCGTGGCGGCGTTGCGGTATCTGAGTCAGGCGCGGCATATCGGCAAGGTCGTCCTGACTCTTCCATCTACGCCAGGTGGCGTGCTGGGTTCGGGCACCGTGTTGATCACCGGTGGCACCGGAATGGCGGGGTCGGCGTTGGCGCGTCACGTGGTCAATCACCACGGCGCCCGAAACGTGGTGTTGCTGAGCCGGCGTGGGCCGGACGCGTCCGGTGCCGCCGAACTGGCAGCTGAACTGAGCGCCGCCGGTGCTGAGGTGTCGGTGGTAGCCGGTGATGTGGCTGACCGCGCGGCGCTGGAAAAAGTGATCGCCGACATCCAGGCGCCGTTGACCGCCGTGATTCACGCCGCCGGTGTGCTCGACGATGCGGTGGTGACGTCGTTAACCCCGGAGCGGGTGGATGCGGTGTTGCGGGCCAAGGTGGATGCGGCCTGGCATCTGCATGAGTTGACCCGTGATCTGCACCTGTCGGCGTTTGTGATGTTCTCGTCGATGGCCGGGGTGGTGGGGTCGTCGGGTCAGGGCAATTACTCGGCGGCCAATTCGTTCCTCGACGCGTTGGCCGTGCATCGCCGCGCTCATGGTCTGCCGGCGATCTCGTTGGGCTGGGGCCTGTGGGACCAAGCCAGCGACATGACTGGCGGGCTCGATGCCGCCGGGCGGGCCCGCTTGGCGCGAACCGGCGTCAAAGCTCTGTCATCGGCCGAAGCGCTGCAGCTCTTCGACACCGCCATGATCGTCGACGAGCCGTTCCTGCTGCCGGCCCACATCGACCTCGCGGCGCTGCGCGCCAACGCCGCAGTGGTGCCGCCGATGTTCGCCGACCTCATCACGACGTCCACCCGCCGCCAGGTCGACGACTCGCTGGCCGCCACCAAGTCCAAATCGGCCCTGGCGCACCGCTTGCACGGGTTGTCAGAGGAGGAGCAGCACGCCGTGCTGCTGGACCTGGTGCGCTCACACATCGCCACCGTGCTCGGCAACACCACACCCGAGGCGATCGATCCGGACAAGGCGTTCCAGGAGTTGGGCTTTGACTCGCTGAGCGCGGTCGAGATGCGCAACCGGCTCAAGGCCGCCACCGGCTTGGCACTTTCGCCGACGCTGATCTTCGATTACCCGACACCGAGCCGACTGGCCGCATACTTCCGCAGCGAACTCGCCGGCCTCCCACAGGAAGTCAAAGCTGTGGCTGCGGTGCGCGCCACCGGCGACGATCCGATCGCGGTCGTCGGGATGGCGTGCCGCTACCCGGGCGGAGTCAACTCGCCGGAAGACTTGTGGGACATGGTGTCTCAGGGCCGCGATGTGCTCACCGAGTTCCCCACCGACCGCGGCTGGGACCTTGCCGGGCTGTTCAATCCCGACCCGGACGTCGCCGGCTCCTGCTACACCCGCACCGGCGGCTTCGTCGATGGCGTCGGGGATTTCGATCCGTCGTTCTTCGGCATAGCGCCGACCGAGGCGCTGGCAATGGATCCCCAGCAACGCCTCTTCCTCGAACTGTCGTGGGAAGCCATGGAGCGAGCAGGAATTGAGCCCGGCACGTTGCGTGGCAGTGCCACCGGAGTGTTCGCCGGGGTGTACACCCAGGGCTATGGCATGGGCGCCGCACCAGCCGCGGAGGGTTTCCGGCTGACCGGGCAATCTTCCAGTGTCGCGTCGGGGCGGGTGTCGTACGTGTTCGGGCTGGAAGGCCCGGCGGTCTCGGTCGACACGGCGTGTTCGTCGTCGTTGGTGGCGTTGCACATGGCGGTGCAGTCGCTGCGCTCGGGCGAGTGCGACCTGGCCCTGGCCGGCGGCGTCACCGTCAACGCCACCCCCGACATCTTCGTCGAGTTCAGCCGCATGCGCGGGCTGTCGACGGATGGCCGGTGCAAGGCATTCGCCGGAGCGGCCGACGGCACCGGATTCTCCGAGGGCGGCGGGATGCTGGTCGTGGAGCGGTTGTCGGATGCGCAGCGGTTGAGGCATCCGGTGTTGGCGGTGGTGCGGGGTAGTGCGGTCAATCAGGACGGTGCGTCGAATGGGTTGACCGCGCCCAATGGTCCGTCGCAGCAGCGGGTGGTGCGGGCGGCGTTGTCTAGTGCAGGGTTGAGCGCTGCTGAGGTGGATGCCGTCGAGGGGCACGGCACCGGGACGACGTTGGGTGATCCGATTGAGGCGCAGGCGCTGTTGGCGACGTATGGGCAGGATCGGGGTGCGTCGGAGCAGCCCCTGTGGTTGGGGTCGATCAAGTCGAATATGGGTCACACGCAGGCCGCGGCGGGGGTGGCCGGGGTGATCAAGATGGTGCAGGCGATGCGCCATGAGGTGTTGCCGGCGACGTTGCATGTCGATGAGCCCAGCCCGCATGTGGATTGGTCGGCGGGGTCGGTGTCGTTGTTGACCGAGGCTCAACCCTGGCCGGTGAACGGTCGGGTGCGTCGGGCGGGGGTGTCGTCGTTCGGGATCAGTGGCACCAATGCGCACGTGATCATCGAGGCTGCTGTGCCGGTGGAACCGGTGGAGCCGGTGGTGGAGCCGGTGGTGGTGCCCTGGGTGGTCTCGGCCAAGAGTGTGGCAGCGTTGGCTCTGCAGGCGGGGCGGTTGGCTGAATTCGTCGGTGGGCGCGCGCAGTTGGCGGCTGCTGATGTGGGGTGGTCGTTGGCGGGTCGGTCCAGCTTCGAGCATCGTGCGGTGGTGCTCGGGGCCGATCGTGGCGAGTTGTTGGACGGGTTGGCGC
>NZ_JBARMY010000381.1:0-2125 GCF_049802695.1 Mycobacterium sp. | reverse complement strand
TCTGTGCGCCGCCCGCGGATTGCCGGTCGTGCGCATCGGTGTCGTCGACCAAAGCTCGAAAGTGCTCGAGGTGCAAGACTTGTTCTCCGTCCCTCTGACCGAACTGCGCAGCACGTTCGAAGGAGTGTTGCCGGGGTTGTTCGGATGAGGGTGCGGGCATGAGACGCGTCGGTGACGAAGATTCCGGCAGGGCCGGGATTGAGAAGCGGCGCAATTGAGTGCGCCCGTGAACCACCTCACCGGGGAAGCGGCGACGCCCTCGGCACACCCGCCCGACCGCCATCCGCTGGTCGTGTGGGCCTGGAGTCTGCTGCGCCTGAGGTTTTCCGGCGTCGTGGTCGGCGCACTGTTCTTCTGTCTGTCGCTGACGCCGTCGCTGCTGCCGCGCAGCTGGCTGTTCCAGGGGCTGATCGGCGGCATCAACGCCGCCATCGGCTATGGCCTCGGCGTGGTGATCGGCAAAGCGGTGTACCGCCTCGTGCTGCGCAATGTCCACTGGTGGCCGCCGAGTCCGCGAGCAATGTTCTGGTTGAAGGCGACTGTTGTCGTGTTCTCGCCGACGGCATGTGTGCTGATGCTCATTCCTGCGGCGGCCTGGCAGCGGCAGGTGTCGGCGCTGATGGGCATCGAGGGGCCGGCCACCGCGAGCTATCTGCGCACCTTGATCCTGTCTGTCGTCGTGGCCGCGCTGCTGGTGTCCACGTCGAGGGCGATCATCGACGCCATCAGGTTGCTGGCCAGGGCGCTGATCAGGCGGTGGCATGTGAACGACGAGGTCGCGTTGTTCCTGGGCACGACCATCGTGGTGGCGCTGTTGATTGCGTTGTTCAACGGTGTTCTCGTGCGCGGGTTCTTCGCCGGCGCCAACGCTACTTTCCAGCCGCGCAACGACACCACCAGTGCCGGCCTTTCCGCACCGCTGCTACCGGAGAAGTCTGGCAGTCCCTCGTCGTTGGCGCCGTGGGACTCGTTGGGTTTGCAGGGCCGCAACTTCGTCGCCTCCGGTCCGCACGCCGCCGAGCTGACCCGGCTCAACGGTCGACCGGCCAAGGAGCCGATCCGCGTCTACGCCGGTTTGGAGACAGCCGACAGCGACCAGGACCGCGTGCAGGTACTGGTGGGTGAGCTCGAGCGCACCCACGCGTTCGACCGCAAACTGCTGATCATCGCCCCGACCACCGGCACCGGCTGGATCGACCCGGCGGCGGCGGACTCGGTGGAGATGATGAACAACGGCGACACCGCCATGGTGGGTGTGCAGTATTCGTTTCTGCCGAGCTGGATTTCGTTCCTGGCCGATCAGCAGAAGTCGATGGAATCCGGCCGGCTGTTGATCGACACCATTCACGAGCGCTGGCAGCAGTTGCCGGCGGACCACCGCCCGAAACTCGTGCTGTACGGCGAAAGCCTTGGCTCGATGGCCGGTCAGGCCGCCTTCGGTTACCTGCCCGATGTGTCGAAGATGGGTTTTAGCGCCGTGCTGTGGGAGGGCCCGCCGCAGTCCAGCCCGCTGTGGCATGCAGTGGTCGCGCGACGTGACCCGGGCACCCCAGAGGTGAACCCGCGCTACGACAACGGTCGAACCGTGCGGTTCTCCGAAGCCAACCGTCCCCCCGACATCACCGAAGTCGCGGCGCGACCCTGGGACGGCACGCGGGTGCTCTTCCTGCAGCACCCATCCGATCCGGTGGTCTGGTGGTCACCCGACCTGCTGTTCAGCCGGCCGGACTGGCTCGTGGAACACCCGGGCGCAGACCGCACCGCAGCCATGAACTGGTACCCGGTGGTGACGTTCTGGCAGGTCAGCGCCGACCTGACGGAAGCCCAGGGCATGCCGGGAGGTCATGGTCACAACTACGGCGACATGGTTCTCGACGGTTGGGCGGCGGTGCTGCCGCCGGACGGCTGGACCCCCGCCGACACCGACCGGATGCGCGCCGCCCTCAAACGATTCGAGGCAGCCGCCGGACCCGCATCCTGATGCGCCGAGCGGTAGCTTTGGCGGCGGTCTTGGTCGGGTGGAGCTTCGTCAGCCCGCGGTTGCCGATGCCCTGGCGGGTGCCGGTGCAGGCTGGATTCGGCGGGCTGCTGGCCGCGACGACCCGCGCTTCGGTCGGATTGCGCC
>NZ_JBARMY010000380.1:0-2348 GCF_049802695.1 Mycobacterium sp. | reverse complement strand
GGACCGTGAAGCCGGATCGGGGAGACACGAGCCGTGATCTCAACTCCCTCGGGCCCTCGGCTGCCCGCAGTCAGCGGCGGCGTCCCGCTGGGTGGCATGGTGACCGACTGGGGATTCGCGGCCGGCTGGCGAATGGTGCGGGCGATGCCGGAGTTCGCCGCGCGCAACGCATTCGACGCCGGGGCACGCTTCGCGGCCCGCAACGGCGGGCCCGAGCAGCTGCGAAAGAACCTGGCCCGGGTGGTCGGGGTGTCGCCGGCGGAGGTGCCCGACACCCTGATGCGCGACGCGCTGGCCTCCTACGCCCGTTACTGGCGCGAGGCGTTCCGCTTGCCGACGATGGATCACCGGGCGGTGGCCCGGCGGCTCGACGCGTCCGCCGAAGGCAAAGAAGCGGTGCAGGCGGCGTTGGCCGCCGGTCGCGGCGCCGTACTACCGTTGCCGCACAGCGGTAACTGGGATATGGCGGGGGTGTGGTTGGCGC
Source organism: Mycobacterium sp. (assembly GCF_049802695.1). Classification (GTDB taxonomy): domain Bacteria; phylum Actinomycetota; class Actinomycetes; order Mycobacteriales; family Mycobacteriaceae; genus Mycobacterium. The sequence continues at coordinate 1,864 of NZ_JBARMY010000380.1, read as the reverse complement.
AGACCCACGGCACTTTCACCACCGTGGCTGAGCGGCTCAAACCCGAGTCGCTGTACCGGCGGTTCATCGCCTACCGCGAAAGCCTCGGCTTCGAGGTCATTCCGCTGTCCGGCGGTGAACGGCCGCCGTTCGAGTTGCTCTGCGAACGGCTGCGGGCCAACGGGGTGGTGTGCCTGATGGCCGACCGCGATCTCACCCGCACCGGTATCCCGGTCGACTTCTTCGGTGAACGCTCCCGGATGCCGGCCGGACCGGCGAGACTGGCGGTCGCCACGGGGGCGGCGCTGATACCGGTTCACTCCTGGTACGAAGACGGCGAGTCCGTGTTCCGGTTCTACCCGGAGCTGGACTGCACCAGCGGCGACGCGGGTGCCATTACCCAGGCGTTGGCCGACGTGTTCGCACGCAACATCGCCGCGCACCCCGCCGACTGGCACATGATGCAACCTCAGTGGCTGGCCGACCTCTCCGAATCTCGACGGGCCAGCCTGGAGGAGTGCTGATGCGCATCGGCATGGTGTGTCCGTACTCGTTCGACGTGCCGGGTGGCGTGCAGTCGCACGTACTGCAACTGGCGGAGGTGATGCGCGGCCGGGGCCACACCGTCAGTGTGCTCGCCCCCTCCTCGCCGCACGCCGGACTGCCGGATTACGTCGTCTCCGCCGGCAAGGCCGTTCCGATCCCCTACAACGGGTCCATCGCGCGGCTGCAGTTCAGCCCGATGGTGCACGGCAAAGTCAGACGGTGGCTGACCGACGGTGACTTCGACGTACTGCACCTGCACGAGCCGAACGCGCCCAGCCTGTCGATGTGGGCGCTGCGGGTGGCCGAGGGCCCCATCGTGGCGACGTTTCACACCTCGACCACCAAATCGCTGACGCTGACCGTGGTCCGGGGCTTACTGCGGCCGATGCACGAGAAAATCGTGGGCCGTATCGCCGTCTCCGACTTGGCCCGACGCTGGCAGATGGAGGCGCTGGGCTCTGATGCCGTCGAGATCCCCAACGGTGTCGACGTGGCCGCCTTCGCCGGCGCGCCACAGCTGGACGGATATCCGCGGCCCGGCAAGACGGTGCTGTTCCTGGGTCGCTACGACGAGCCCCGCAAGGGCATGACTGTTCTGCTCGACGCGCTGCCGAAACTGGTGCAGCATTTCCCCGATGTCGAGGTGCTGGTCGTAGGTCGCGGCTACGAAGACGAAGTCCGGGACGCCGCAGGCGGCCTGGTCCGGCATCTGCGTTTCCTGGGCCAGGTCGACGATGCCGGTAAGGCGTCAGCGCTGCGCAGCGCCGACGTCTACTGTGCGCCCAACACCGGCGGCGAGAGCTTCGGCATCGTATTGGTCGAGGCGATGGCTGCCGGCACGGCGGTGGTGGCCAGCGACCTGCACGCCTTTCGCCGTGTGTTGCGCGACGGCGCAGCAGGGCGGCTGATGCCAGTGGGCGACGGCGCGGCGCTGGCCGAGGGCTTGATCGACGTGCTCAGCGACGACGCGGCGCGGCGACGCTACACCGACGAAGGTCGGCGGGCTGTGGGCCGCTACGACTGGCCGGTGGTGGCCGACCAGATCGCGCGGGTCTATGAGACGGTGGCCGGGGCGGGCGCCAAGGTGCAGGTGGCGAGCTGATGACGTGGCTGGCCGTCGCGATCGGGGTGTTGATCGCGGCGATCTTGGTGTTCGCCAACTCGATCTACCACACCGCTCATCGGCTCGACCGGTTACACGTGCGCTACGACCTGTCCTGGCAGGCGCTCGACGCGGTGTTGGCGCGGCGGGCGGTGGTAGCGCGCGCCGTTGCCGTGGACGTCTACGGCGGCGCGGCCGAGGGCAAGCGGTTGGCGGCCTTGGCCGATGCCGCCGAAC
>NZ_JBARMY010000379.1:0-5137 GCF_049802695.1 Mycobacterium sp. | reverse complement strand
TGTCAGTGCCGGCCGGCTGGTCGGGCGCCACCCCGGAGCCGGTTACCCTCGCTGGCAGCGGCTGGACCGCCGGTGCTGAAGGCCCCGCACCGGTGAACGCGGTGCCGGCCGGGATGCCGGCGATGGCCAACGCCGGGCGTGGCGGGTTCGGCTTCGGCGGCCCCCGCTACGGCACCAAGCCCATCGTGATGCCCAAGCCAGTCGGCGTCGGGTAAACCGACACCTCAGGTCAAAACGGGGCCGGTGCCGCGGAGCGTTCCGTCGCACCGGCCGCGTGCTATTGACCGGTCGTCGTTGCGCTAGCTGACCCGGTCTGCGCGGTCTTCGGCCACCGCCGAGTTCAGCACGGCGTACAGATCGCGCTCCACCGCCGCACGGACGTCCGGGGCGGCCTCAGCCGTGGGCAGCACAACGCAGAACACGTCGTCCACCGTCGACCCCAGCGTGGCGACTTTGGCCCAGACGATGTCGGTCCCAGAGCGCTCCAGCGCACCGGTGAGCAACGCCAGCAGGCCCGGCCGGTCAGGGGCGCGGAGCTCCACAATCATGCGTCCGGGCGCGTTGCCGTCGAACCACCGGATACGCGGCGGGGCGGTCGAGGGATTGACCGGCACGCCTTCCTGCATCGTCGACCCGACGGCCGACTCTGCCCGGGCGGCGTCTTGGCCACGCTGCTCAAGCACGCCCAGGACGTCGACATCACCGTCGAGCGCGGTGACGAGCTGCTGGCGCAGCAGCTTCTCAGCTGCGGGCGACCCGAATTGCGGGGACACCATGAAATCGTTGATCACCGCGCCCTTGTGAATGTTCACCGACGCCGAATGCACCCGCAGCGAATTGAGCGCCAGCACCCCCGCGGCCTTCGACAGCAGCCCTCGCTGGTCCGGGGCGATCATCACCGCGTGGTAGAGACGCTTGCCGTTGGCGCGCCGCAGCTGCACATGCACACCATGGTCGGCGGCCAGCGAAAGGTACTCGGGATCAACGGGATCCGCTTGTGGCAACGGCTCGCCGGCCATCGCCAATCGGCACCGGCGCACCAGGTCGCCGACCAGCGACGCCTTCCAATCACTCCATACCCCGGGCCCGGTCGCCAACGAATCGGCCTCGGTCAGCGCATGCAGCACGTCCAGTACCACCGGGTCCCCGCCCAACGCCTTGCAGACAGTGTTGATGGTGTCGGGGTCGTTGAGGTCATGGCGGGTCGCGATCTTCGACAACAACAGGTGCTGGCTCACCAACGTCGAAAGCATCTCGACGTCGGAAGGCCACATACCCAGCCTGGTGCCGATCTGCTTGACCAGCTGAGCCCCGATCAGGCTGTGATCAGTACCGCGGCCTTTCCCGATGTCGTGCAGGAGTGCCGCGAGCACCAGCAGATCCGGTCGTGCCACCCGGGTGGTGAAAACCCTTGCGCGCGCAACCGCTTCGACCAGGTGACGGTCCACTGTCCAGATGTGAATGACGTCGTGGGGCGGAAGGTCTCGGATGGCGCTCCATTCCGGGAAAAGCCGGCCCCACAACCCGGTGCGGTCGAGTGCCTCGATCGTGCGAACAGTGGCCGCACCGGCGGCAAGCAGGACCAGCAGATTCTCCAACGCCTCGCGCGGCCAGGGGGTACGCAACTCCGGCGCGGTGTCGGCCAATCGGCTCAGCGCCGAGGCAGCGATGGGCAGCCCGGTCACCGCAGACGCTGCGGCCACCCGCAATACCAGACCGGGATCGCTTGTCGGCCGGGCATCTCGGGCCAGCGTGATCTCACCGCCTGATTCGACGACGCCCTCGTCGAGCGGTCGGCGCGGTCGCCGCCGTATCGCCGCCATCCCCCGGCGTGGCAATGCGTTCGCAGCGGTCCGCAACCCGGCGTCGACGCGGTAACTGACGGTGCGGGCCACGTCGGACACTGTGCGGGAGAGGTCGTACCGGTCGCCCAAATCCAGGGCGGCGCTGATCTCGTCGGCGTACTGGGCCAGCAATTGGTCATGGCCGCGGCCGGAGACACGGTGAAGCTCGGTGCGCACGTTGAGCAGTATGCGGTAAGCGCTGGTCAGGGACCCGACCAGATTGTCGGCTTCCCCGACGGTCAGGCGATCAGTGAGCTGGGCGACGGCCAGCGCGTCCAGCAGCTGAACGTCGCGCATTCCGCCGCGACCCAGTTTGAGGTCCGGCTCGGCACGGTGGGCGATCTCGCCACTACGGCGCCAACGCGCTTCTGTCTCTTCGACCAGCCCCGCGAACCGTGACGGGATGGTGTTGCGCCACTGCCGGCGCACACCGTCGACGAGCAACGCCGATAGCCTGCCGTCGCCGGCGATGTAGCGTCCCTCCAGCATGGCCAACGCCGCGGACACTTCGGTATCGGCGACCTGCAGGGTCTCGTTGACCGTGCGCACACTGTGGTCGAGACGAATGTTGGCGTCCCACAGCGGATACCACAATTGATCGGCGACCTCACCCACCCTGTCGGCGGGCAGATCGTCGTGCAACAGCAACAGATCCAGGTCGGAATATGGCAGCAACTCACGGCGTCCCAGCGAACCGGTCGCGATGATCGCGAATCCGCTGTCCGCGGTGATACCGATCTGGGCCGCCTTGGCGGTCAACCAGAATTCGTGCAGTTCCTGCCACGCCTCACGCAGCGCGCCCGCTTCCAGCGGATGTTGCGCGCCGTGCAGAAGCTCTTCCCGGGCAGCCGCTAAATCGGTCGCCGGACAGGCGGTCTTGCCTGCGGACTGCGAGTCTGCGGAGTCCGATTGCGAGGGCCCGGATGGATCGGGTCGGCGTTGTCCCATGCCCGTTCGGTCGAATCAGGCGCTCTCGGTGGATCTCATACCGCGTCGGCTCCCCGTTCGCCGGTGCGCACGCGCACAACCGTTTCCACGGAACTGACCCACACCTTGCCGTCGCCGATCTTGCCGGTGCGTGCGGCCCGGACGATGCTGTCGACAACCTTGTCCACCGCGAAGTCGTCGACCAGGACCTCGACCCGCACCTTGGGCACGAAGTCGACCGAATACTCAGCGCCCCGGTAGACCTCGGTGTGCCCCTTCTGTCGACCGTAGCCCTGAACTTCGCTCACCGTCATCCCCAACAGACCCGCCTGCTCCAGGCTCGTCTTGATGTCCTCGAGCGTGAACGGCTTCACGATCGCGGTGATCAGCTTCATATTTTCTTCCCTCCGCCGGGTGTGCTGCTGGAACCGAAACGCCGACTATCCCGAGGTCGTAGCCGCTCTCAGCGTGCTGGGCTTCGTCGATGCCCGCGACTTCTTCCTCCGCGTTAACTCGCAGCCCGATGGTGTACTTCATGACCAGAGCTATGACGAGCGTGCCGATGGCCGAGAACGCGAAGACACTCGACGCGCCGATGGTTTGCCGGATCAGCTGCTCGAAGCCACCACCGTAGAACAACCCGGCCGACGTATGACCCCCGCCCCCGGCGATAGCGGGACTCTGCGGTGCAGCAACAAGTCCCACCAGCAGTGTGCCGACGATTCCGCCGACCAGGTGGACACCGACCACATCCAGCGAGTCGTCGAAGCCGAGCTTGAACTTCAGGCCGACCGCCAAAGCACACAGCACGCCGGCCACGAACCCGATCACCAGTGCGCCCACTACGTTGACCGACGAACACGAGGGTGTGATCGCGACCAGTCCGGCCACGATGCCCGAAGCCGCCCCGAGCGTTGTCGCATGCCCGTCGCGAATGCGCTCGGTAAGTAGCCAGGACAGCATTGCTGCGGCGGTGGCCACTGTGGTGGTGATGAATGTTGTCCCGGCGACCCCGTTGGCGCTGGTGGCCGACCCGGCGTTGAACCCGTACCAGCCGAACCACAGCAGTCCCGCACCCAGCATCACGAACGGCACATTGTGCGGTCGCGTCGGATTGGCCGGCCAGCCTTTGCGCTTACCCAGGACGATACACAGCACCAGACCCGCCACACCGGCATTGATATGGACGGCGGTGCCACCCGCGAAGTCGATGGCGTGCAGTTTGTTGTTGATCCAGCCACCGTGGGCCGCGGTTACTCCGTCACCCGCGAACACCCAGTGCGCGATCGGGAAGTAGACGATGGTGGCCCACAGCCCGGCAAAAATCGTCCAGCTGCCGAACTTCAACCGGTCCGCCACTGCTCCGGAGATCAGTGCCACCGTGATGATGGCGAACATCAGCTGGAACGCCACGAAGACGGTCTGCGGCAGGGTGCCCGCCAGCGCGATGTCGGTCTTCGGGGTGCTGCCGCTGGCGGCGGCACCATTGACTCCGATGAGACCCTTCAGGCCCCAGTACTGGGTCGGGTTACCGGCGACGTTGCCGACGTCGTCACCGAAGGCCAGTGAGTAGCCGTAGAGCACCCACAGCACCGTCACCACGCCCATCGCGATGATGCTCATCATGATCATGTTGAGCACGCTCTTGACGCGGACCATCCCGCCGTAGAAGAACGCCAGTCCCGGCGTCATCAACAGCACCAAGGCCGAACTGGCCAGCATCCAGGCGGTGTCGCCGGTGTCGGGAACACCCATGGTCGGGAATTGATCCACTGCTCTTCACCTCCGGTTGGCGCCACCTCGGCAGCCAGGGGCATGACCGATTGACTTCGACGACAATGCAAAGTCGTTGTTTCGGCATCAGTGCCGGCGTGTTTCGGTGAAGTAACGTCTGTTCTGCGCTGCGAATTCAGCCAAGCAAAGCGTCGACGAACGCGGCCGGCTCGAACGGCGCCAGGTCGTCCGGACCCTCGCCCAGCCCCACCAATTTCACCGGAACGCCGAGTTCCTGCTGCACCCGGAAGACGATGCCGCCCTTGGCCGTTCCGTCCAGCTTGGTCAGCACCGTTCCGGTGATGTCGACCACATCGGCGAATACTCGGGCCTGCGCGAGCCCGTTTTGCCCGATGGTCGCGTCGAGCACCAGCAGCACCTCGTCGACGGCGGCGCGCCGGGTCACCACCCGCTTGACTTTGCCCAGTTCGTCCATCAGGCCGGTCTTGGTGTGCAGCCGTCCGGCGGTGTCGATGACGACGACGTCGGCGCCCGCCGCTATGCCCCTGTCGACGGCGTCGAAGGCCACCGACGCCGGGTCGGCGCCTTCTGCTCCGCGCACCACCTCGGCGCCCACCCGCGACGCCCAGGTT
>NZ_JBARMY010000378.1:0-5391 GCF_049802695.1 Mycobacterium sp. | reverse complement strand
ATGGTCCGCTGCTCAGCCGCCGTGGCAGCGCGCGGAAGGACATTCTCCGACGTCAGACCACCCAGTCCGGCAGCACCTTCGCGGCCGAACAGCGATCCGAGACCTTGCCAAGTCTTCCCACCGCCTGCCTTGAGCGCCTGCAGACCAGCTTCACCGGCGGCCTTCAGCTCCGGTCCTCCGACGGCCAAAGTGACAGCGCTCCAAAGCGGTTCGACGGTGGCCTCCACCTGGCCCGGATCCGGCGTCCGCATGCCGACGAGCTTGCCGTCCTTGAAGGTGTAGGACGTGCCGGTGCCCTGGTCTAAGAACTGGCCGGTACCGTTTATGAATTGGCCGGTGACTTGCGCGTTCTGCCCATTGATGTTGTAGCTGAACAGAAAACGACCATTCTCGTCGGCGCTCATCGTCGCGGGGTCAATGTTGTTGTAGTTGGGTACCTTGCCCAGGTCGTCCAGGGCGTTGCCCAGTTTCTCTCTCAGCTCAGGCAATTTCGCATTTGCGGCGTCTGCCTTCGCGGTGCCAGGACCGTTCGTGTAAATGTCGCGCAGCGCGGCATTCATCTCATCCTGCGCGGCACGCACCTTACCCATCTGGTCGATGACGGCCTGATCGGTCGCTCGTTGTAAGTCGTTGAGCTGACCGGACTCCAGCCCGGTCCGCGGAACCTGACCGGGAAGCTGGTCCGCCGGAGCGTCGGCATCAAGCGCTTGGATCGCGGCCGGGTTGAAGCCCTCAACCCGCAAGTTCTTTTCAGCGCCCTGTAATGCGTTTGAATAGTTCTCGCGGACCTGCGTGACCGCGTGCAAAGTCGCTTTGGTGTCCTCGACTGCTTCTTTCTCGCAGGCGGTGATGCCGTCTTTACACCATGCTTCGTCATCTCTGAGCTCGGCGATTTCGTCGTCGTCGGACTCGGCGATCGCCTTTTCGTCCTGCTCAACGCGGTCCTCTGCCCAATCGATCCAATCGTCGAGATACTGCAGCCGCGCCTCTAAAGCCGCGATATCGGCGGCCGCGGTCGTCTGCGCCTCAGCCAAGCCCGCCGCGATGTTCTCCAGATCGACAGCGATCGTGGGCAGCTGGGGGACCTGCAGCCCCAGCGCTTTGGTCAGTTGTTGGACTTTGTTCGAGTCGGTGATCGGGTGCTGACCGTTGTCATGGGTCCAGGCGTTGAGCCGGTTGCGCGCGTCGGTGAAAGCGTTGTCGGCTTCTTGGGTGGAGCGACCCGCGTTGTGGAAGCCTTCCGCCAAATCCGAGATCTGGCCGGACTGACCTTTCTGCAACGACGCGTTGATTTTCCACGGATCTCCGCCGGCGAACATGATCAGCAGGCCCTTATGGATGTGGCGGAGATTCACTACACGTCCCGCAACACCTTCGCGTTGTGGTCCTCCATCGCGGTGAACCTGTACGCCGCCTGATGCGTCTTCGTGCCGAGATCATGAAGGGTGTCCCGGTGGCATTCCAGCGCCTTGACGTGCGCGGCGTGCGCGGCGGTGATGGCTTCGTGAAACGCCTCAGCCGCCTCGAACTCGCCGAACATGCCTGCCGTCGGCGGCGTCCCGGACAGGGCATTGGCTCCGTCGGCGGCATGTTCGCTCGCACGGTGAGACTCGTCTGCCCCCGAGTGCAGCATTGCGGGATTGACGCGCATCCTGCACACCCCTTTCCGAGATGGGGGAAACGCTACTACCGCCGCGACGCCCGTCAATTCACTCTTCCGACGGGCGCCAGCCCGCTCAGCGTCCGTGCGAATGCACGGGCAGCCGCAGCCGGAACCGCACCAGCGCCGTGAACACCAAGCCCAGCACCACCAGCATCCCGACGTCGAGCAGCCAGGAGTGCGCCGTGTGCTGCCAGAACTTATCGGCGGGCAGCCCGGCTTCGATGTTGCGCAGGTCGATGGTCGACGCCGCCGCCGCGAAACCCCAGCGGGCCGGCAGCAGCCACGACAACTGATCGAGCACCAGACGTCCGGTCACCGGAATCAAGCCGCCGGCCAGCACCATCGCGACCATGATCGCCACCACCAACATCGGCAGCACCTGCTCAGTCGAGCGGGCCAGCGATGACAGCGCCAGCCCCACCAACGCCGAGACGATGGCCGTGATCGCCAACGTCAGATACAGCTCGGTGATGCCCGCGGTCGTGCTCTTGCCCAGGACGACACCGCCGTGCTGCGGAGCGCCCTTGCCCACCACCATGATCGCGGTGAGGATAGCGGTCTGGATCAGCGCCGCGATGCTGTAGACGATGGTTTTCGACACCAGATACGCCGAGCCCGACAGGCCCACGGCTTGCTCACGCTGGAAGATCAGCCGTTCCCCGACCAGATCGCGCACGGTCAGTGCAGTCCCCATGAACACCACCCCGATGTTGAGCAGGATCATGATGTCGATGGGTTCCTCGGGCTGCGGGCCTTGCGGGTTGGCGAAACCCAAACCAGTGTTGCCGGGCACTGCCAGCGACAGCACACCGAGCACGAACGGCAACGCCGCCAAGAATGCGAAGTACCCCCGGTCGGCGGTGATGAGCCGGGCTTGGCGGCGCACCAACGTAAAGACCTGCCGCCACAGACTGGTCTGTGGTGGCTTGCCGAGCGGGGCCGCCTGGGTGGACGCCGGTGGGAGACGCCGCGGCGGCTGCCGCGCCAGAAATGCCTGATGCACAGCGTCGGCGTCGGTGCTGACCTTGGCGAAGATGTCGGCCCAGTCGTTGGTTCCCATCACCGAGCCGATGTCGCCGGGCGGGTCGGCGAACGCGGTCTTGCCGCCGGGGGCCAGCAGCAGCACCTGATCGCACATGTTCACGTAGGTCAACGAGTGCGTCACCACCAGCACCACCCGGCCGGCGTCGGCGAGCCGGCGCAGCATCGTCATCACTTGACGGTCCAGCGCCGGGTCCAGCCCCGACGTCGGCTCGTCGAGGATCAGCAGCGACGGACCGGTCAGCAATTCCATCGCCACCGACGCCCGCTTGCGCTGTCCACCGGACAGCTTGTCCACGCGCGTCTTCTTGTGCTTGGTCAGCTCCAGCTCGTCGAGGACTCGCTCAACGACCTCACGGCGATCGTCGGCCGAAGTGTCCGGCGGCAGTCGCAATTCGGCCGCATAGTTCAGCGCATGCTCCAGCGTCAGCTGCCGGTGCACGACATCGTCCTGGGGCACCATCCCGATCCGGGAGCGCATCGACGCATACTCGGCGTGGATGTCGTGCCCGTCGAAGCTGACCACCCCGCCGCTGGGTTTGGTCGCGCCGCCGATCAGCTTGATCAGCGTCGATTTGCCCGCGCCGGAAGGGCCGATCACCGCGGTCAGCGTGCCGGGCCGCGCGGTGAAAGACACGTCCGTCAGCAGCTGATGCCCGTCAATGGTCAAACCCAGCCCGTGCGCGGCGAGCCCGCTGGTGCGCGCCGGTGCGGTACGCGGCACCAAGCTCGTACCCGACACCATCAGGTCGGTGTTGCCGACGGTGACGACGTCGCCCTCCTGCAGCACCGACCGGGTGACCGAGGAGCCGTTGACGAAGGTGCCGTTGCTGCTGTTGTTGTCGCGGATCTCCAGCCCGCCGACCGTCGAAACGAGCAGTGCATGCACGCGAGAAACCAGGTAGTCGTCGACCACGATGTCGTTGCTCTTCGAGCGCCCAACCGTTTTCGTGCCGGACGCAGCGGCTCCCGCACGCGGCGGGGACACCAGCAGGCGCATCGTGTCGCCGACCCGGGCGGCCAGGTCCGGATGGCCGGGACGGGGCGGCCTGGAAGGGAAGCGCCTCGATAACGGCGGGGGCGAAGATTCACGGCGAACCGGTGGCCGAACCGGCAACCCGGGCGAGCTGATCGGCCCGGCGAACGGCTGCGTTTCGTGGTCGTTGATCGGTCCGACAGGTGGCACCGGCGGCCGTGTCGTCAGGTTGTGCAGGCTTTCGACCGTGTTGGCGCTGGGAACCCGAAAGGTCAGCTGCGGCCCTTGCGGGCTGCCGAGGGCTACTTTCACGGCGTCGGTGACGGGGATGATGCTGCGGCGGATGCCGTCGACGTAAACACCGTTCTGGCTTTTGTCGATCAGGACCCAGTTGGTGCCGTCGAACCGCAGAATCGCGTGCACCCGGGAGATGAGCGTGAACGTCGCCGGGTCGGTGTCCCGCAGCCAGATGTCGGAGGTGCGATCACGGCCTACCGTGGCGTCCCGGCCGGCGGGAAAGGTATACATCGCCGATCCGAGCCAGACCGTCAGCGGCGGCGGACCCAGCTGCCTCACCGCGGTGGGAAGCCGGCGTTCGATAAGCGGCCTGCCGCCATTGTCTGTGGGTGTCATTGACTGCTTTCTACTACCGGTGCTGGTCAGTGCGGTGGCTCGGTCACCGGCAGCAGACCGGGACACCGTAGGCCTCGATGGCCAGGTCGTGGCGAAACGATCGAACACGTCGTCGCATCTACGGCTAGTTACCCAAAGCTGCCAGATCTAGCCGCCGCGGGACAAGGACATCGGTTGCGATGATATCGGCGTTCGAGCCGATAGTCAGAGCTGCGGCCGCCCAGCGCAGCCGAGCGGTGACCCAATCGAGCCTCAAGCTTTACTTGACGCGCAGGGTTCGGCCTGACGATCATTTAGTGTGCGCCGACTAGTGAGGCTGCTGTGTGCCGTGGTGTGTCTGACGTCGCTGACGATTGCGGTCGCGCCGGGCGGTGCAGCCGTCGGCAATCCGTGGTTCGCGCGGGCGGTAGGCGGTGCGACACAGGTGATTTCGGTGGTCAGCACCGGCGGTTCCACGGCCAAAATGGACGTCTATCAGCGCGGTGCAGGCGGGTGGCAGGCGGTGCAGGCCGGTATACCCACCCACGTCGGATCCGCCGGCATGGCGCCGCAGGCCAAAAGCGGCTACCCGGCCACCCCGATGGGCGTGTACACGTTGCCGTTCGCGTTCGGCACCGCACCCAACCCCGGCGGCGGACTGAAGTACGTGCAGGTCGGGCCGGACCATTGGTGGAACGGCGACGATCACAGCCCGACCTTCAACACCATGCAGGTCTGCAAACGAAACGAGTGTCCGTTCGACACGTCGGCGAGTGAAAACCTGCAGATTCCGCAGTACAAGCACGCGGTGGTGATGGGCGTCAACCCCGGCCGAGTGGCGGGAAACGGCGCCGCGTTCTTCTTTCACACCACCGACGGCGGACCCACCGAGGGCTGCGTGGCCATCGACGACGGGACGCTGGTGCAGATCATCCGCTGGCTGCGCCCGGGCGCCGTGATAGCGATCGCCCAGTAGTCACCCCAGCGCGCGGCCGGGTTTGACTTTGAAGTCGATGGCCGACAACGACATCGTCGCCTCGTAGGTTCGGTCGTATCCGGTCGAACTGATCTTCCAGCCGTCGTCAGTGCGCCGGTAGCG
>NZ_JBARMY010000377.1:0-7550 GCF_049802695.1 Mycobacterium sp. | reverse complement strand
GCGCTGGTGCGGACCCGACGGTTGTCGGCGGCACTGCGCGCCGACGAGCAGCGGCACCGGATCGCGCCGAGTCGCGAGCCCGACGACGGCTTCGTCGACGCCATCTACCGGTGGGCCAGCACCGGTGATCTGAGCGCGGCGCTGGCCGCCGCCGAAGAGTCGGGTAGCGGTTCGGCGTTGTCGGCCGGAGACTTCGTGCGCTGGTGCCGGCAGGTGCTCGACCTGCTGGATCAGGTGCGCAACACCGCACTTGAGCCCAACCTGAGAAGCAGCGCCAAGCGCGCGATCGAGGCCGTGCGGCGCGGCGTCGTCGCAGTTGACGCCGAGTAGGCTGAGCGACAGCTACCGTTACTCCGGCGCATCAGGAGCAGAACGGGATCGAGTCGGGAAGGACTGGAGACACGATGAGCGGACCGCAGGGGCCCGATCCGACGAATCCATGGCAGCCGCCGCGCCAAGGCGACGAACAGCATCACTCGTCAGGCGGGGGCCCGACCATTGGGACGTCGTCGTGGCAGCAGCCGATCGGCGATCAGCAGACCTGGCAGGCGCCTGCATACTCGCCCACGGAGTACCCGCAATACCAGCAGCCGGGCCAGGGCTACCCACCGGCCCAAACGCTTCCCGGATATCAGCAACCTGAGCAGTACGGTCAGCCCGGCCAATACGGGCAGCCTGGCCAGTACGGACAGCCGGGTCAATATGGACCCGGGCAGTATGGTCAGCCCGGATATCCGCCGCAGTCCGGCCAGTACGGTCAGCCCGGGCAGTACCCCCAGCAAACCGCACCTTACGGACCGCCGCCCGGCGCCGGCGGTCCGCGCCGCGGCCTCATCGGGGCCATCATCGCCGGCTTCGCCGCGGTTCTCGTGGTGGTGATCTTGGTGCTTGGGTTCTGGGCACCCGGGTTCTTCGTCACCACCAAGCTGGACGTCAAGAAAGCCCAGGACGGGGTGCAGCACATCTTGACCGACGAGACGAACGGCTATGGCGCCAAGAACGTCAAAGACGTCGCCTGCAACAACGGTCATAACCCGACGGTCAAGAAGGGCGACACCTTCACCTGCGACGTCAGCATCGACGGCACCAAGCGGCACGTCACGGTGACGTTTCAGGACAACAAGGGCACTTACGAGGTCGGTCGGCCGCAGTAGGCCGGATCAATAAGCCCCGGTTAACCGGGTAGCGAGTCGAGCGCCTTCTGCAAGCGTTCGATCGACGACCCGACGCCCAGTTCGGTCGCCAGTTCGGCGGTGCGCCGCGGATGAGCGGCCACCAACGGCAGCGCGTCGGTGGGTGTCGACAGCTTGACCGGCGCGTCGGTGGCGACCCGCACCACCGAGCCGGCCGTCTCGACGTAATTCGCGGCCGCCCGCAATTTCTTCCGGACACCTTTGGCCAGTGACGATTTCGGGTTGTCGACGGCTGCCACGATCGCGCTCAGCGACTTGTGCTGCGCGAGCAACGTGGCGGCCGTCTTCTCGCCGATGCCGGGCACACCGGGCAGCCCGTCGGACGGGTCGCCGCGCAGCAGGGCCAACTCGGCGTAGGCGGCGCCGGCCCGATCGGCCGGCACTCCGTAACGTTCGGCCACCTCGGCCGGACCCATCAGGTTGGCGTTGGTCAGCCCGCGGCCGAGATAGAGCACCCGGATCGGAACCGGCTCGTCGGCCACCACCTGCAACAGGTCACGGTCTCCGCTGACGACGATCACCGGATCGCGGCGTTCACGCGCGGCCAATGTGCCGATCACATCGTCGGCCTCGAAACCGGGCGCACCGCCGGTGCAGATGCCGAACGCGTCGAGAATCTCCTCGATCATCTCCACCTGCGGCGTCAGGTCGTCGGGCACCTGCTCGACGTCGAATTCGCCGTCGGCATTCGCCTGCTCGACGCGGTGCGCCTTGTACGACGGGATGAGGTCAACCCGGAATTGCGGACGCCAATCCAGATCGAGGCACACCACCAGCCGACCGGGCCGCTGCTTGGTGATCACCGCGGCGATCGAATCGATGAAACCGCGCACCGCGTTCACCGGCCGGCCGTCGGGGGTGGTGATCGACGACGGCACCCCGAAATAGGAGCGGAACCACATGCTGGCGCCGTCGAGCAGTAACAGGGGCGCGGGCATGCTGGTCATCCTTTCGCCGAGCGTCGAGTTCTTGTCGACTTTTCCGCGTAATGACCCCAACGAGTCGACGTTCGACGGGCCAGCTAACTTTGGGCGCATGGGTTCCCGACGATTCGACGCCGGAGTCTATGCCCGTCGACTGGCGTCGGCGGCGACGGCTACCGGCGACGCCGGTCTCGCCGGTCTGGTGATCACTCCGGGTTACGACCTGCGTTACCTGGTCGGTTCGAATGCGCAGACCTTTGAGCGACTCACCGCGTTGGTGGTTCCCGCGTCCGGTCTGCCGACCGTGGTGGTGCCGCGGCTGGAGTTGGCCTCGCTCAAAGAATCCGCGGTCGCCGAACTGGGGCTGACGGTGCACGATTGGGTGGACGGCGACGATCCCTACCACTTGGTTGCGGCCGCGGTGGGTGCTGCGCCGGCCGCGGTCGCGGTCACCGATTCGATACCCGCGCTGCACCTGCTGCCGCTGGCCGACCTGCTGGGCATTGCGCCCGTGCTGGCCACCGGTGTGCTACGCGGTCTGCGAATGCTCAAAGACCCGGCCGAAATCAACACACTCCGCCAGGCCGGCGCCGCCATCGACCGGGTGCACGCCCGGGTGCCCGAGTTCCTGGTGCCCGGCCGAACCGAGGCCGACGTCGCCGCCGACATTGCCGAAGCGATTGTCGCCGAAGGGCATTCGCAGGTGGCATTCGTCATCGTCGGCTCCGGCCCGCACGGTGCCGACCCGCACCACGAGTATTCCGATCGTGAGCTTGCACCCGGTGACGTGGTGGTGGTCGATATCGGCGGGGTGTGCGAACCGGGATACAACTCGGACTCGACCCGCACATACTGTCTCGGCGAACCTGATCCCGAAGTAGCACAACGATACTCGATTCTGCAGCGCGCGCAGCGCGCAGCTGTCGACGCCGTGCGTCCAGGAGTGACCGCCGAGCAGGTGGATTCGGTCGCGCGAGATGTGTTGGCCCAGGCGGGCCTCGCTGAGTACTTCGTGCACCGCACCGGTCACGGCATCGGCCTGGCCGTGCACGAGGAGCCCTACATCGTCGCCGGCAACGACCTGCCGCTGGCGCCGGGCATGGCGTTCTCCGTGGAGCCCGGCATCTACTTCCCGGGCCGGTGGGGTGCCCGCATCGAGGACATCGTCGTGGTGACCGAAGACGGCGCACTGGCGGTCAACAACCGGCCGCACGAGCTGATCGTGGTGCCGGTCTGACGGGAAGTAGGCGATATTGCCGCGCGGTGGGGCCTGGTCAATGCGGCTCACTTCTCACGCCAGTTCAAGGCCGTGCACGGATCGGCACCCAGCGAATACCGCGCCCGGATGCTCGGAAAACCATTCGCGTGACGAGTATTCCGGCGCGAGGGGTGTCGTCGCCCGAGTAAGTTTGGGTGGTGCTGCTCAACCTCGCGCTGCTGCCACTTCGCATCGCAACTCATGTCGTCAACGCCATCGCGGACATTGTCACACCCGCGCCAGCGCCGCCCGGTGACCTGGTCGTCGTCGACGGCATGCCGGAAGGGGTTCCGCCGGCTGCCCGCCGGCCGGAGCCGCAACTGCCCACACCCGCCGGCTGGCCGTTCGGTGAGGAATTCCCACGCACCTGCGGGACCGGACGGTTGGCCGGCGGTGCGCTGTTCTGGACCGACTTCCTCTACGACGACCATGGTGCGACAGGATTACCGGTCGGAGATTTGAAGATCCAGGCGCCGCCGCGCGGCACCTACGTCTACCCCGACGGGCCCGCGGCCCGCAACGGTGCCGACATTTTTCGGGCAGCCGTCGGGCTGACCGAAACCGACACCTGGTGGCGGGTGGATTGGAACACGCTGGTCGACCCATCGGTGCCGATCGCGTTGTTCACCTTCGACACGGACCGCGCCGCGGCCGCTTCGGAGGTGTGGCCGGCCGGCGCCGGCATTCGGTCGGCGGGCATCGACATGGCGCTGCTGATGTCGGGCACCGGTGCCCAGTTGATCGATCTGGACACCCACGCGACGACGTCGGTCCAACACGGCGTCGACATGGAATCGCGGACGTTCTGGGCGCGGATCCCGCGCTCCGTGCTGGAGCCCGTCGGCACCTGGACCG
This sequence comes from Mycobacterium sp., assembly GCF_049802695.1. Taxonomy (GTDB): domain Bacteria; phylum Actinomycetota; class Actinomycetes; order Mycobacteriales; family Mycobacteriaceae; genus Mycobacterium. Next base: position 3,321 of record NZ_JBARMY010000377.1, on the reverse strand, counting down.
TTCGCCTGGCGGCGGGTTTGGCGAACGCCTCCGGGGACGGCTTCGCCGACGTCCCCGCCGAACGCGGGGCGCTGCCGGGCCAAGCCAGCGTCTACAACGTCACCTTTCGCACCGCCGAGCAGGAGCAGCCGCACCTGAACTTCTGGTCCGACGCTGCGCAGGCCGCAGCGCTGACCGATGGGGACGTCTCCCAGTTCTCGCTGGCGGTCCCGTGGGATGAGCTGGGCGCCGCCGCCGCCACCCCGGAACCCCTCATCACCGGCGCCTCGACCCGCTGGTACGTGTCCTCGGCCGACCTGGGCCAGGGCGTTGCCGCGGCCGATCTGCTCAGCATTCTGAGCACCAAGCCGCTCTTCCTCGGGCGGGTGCAGCCCTACTCGGTATGTCTGCCGTCAACCTACGCGCAAGGTCAGCGGCTGCCGCTGACCTTGCTGCTGCACTCGCTGTCGCTCGGGCAGAGCCAATTCGCCACAATCGAGCCGCGGTTGCTGCATGAAGTCTGCGAAGGCCGCAACTCGGTCGTCGTCACGCCGCTGGCCCGGGGTCCGTCGTGCTGGTATTTCGACGAGGGTGAACTCGACGTCTGGGAAGTGTGGGCGCGGGTGGCCGAGCAACTGGGCACCGACCCCAACCGCACGGTGATCGCGGGCTATTCGATGGGTGGCTACGCCGCATACAAGCTCGGGCTGGCCTATCCGCAGGTCTTCTCCCAGGCTGTTGTGCTGGCCGGCCCGGCCACGTGCGGGGTGCGGCTGTGGCCCGACGTCGACCTCCCCGCCGACCTCGACCTGAAGTCGCACTGCGCCCGGGAGGGCGACACCTGGCGGCTGCTGGTGAATGCGCGCTGGTTGCCCTACGTCATCGCCCACGGGCTGCTCGATGAGTTGGTGCCGTTCGCTTCGGCCGCCGAACAGGCGCTCGAATTGGACCGGCTCGGCTACCGGTACCGGTTCACCGCCTACCCGCTGGAGGACCACCTCGCCTGGGTGCTGCAGGACAAGTTCGACGACCCGGTGTCGCACATGGGCACCGGCCTGCGCCAAGCCGACCCTGGCCACATCACCTTCGCCTGGTATCCGCAACTGGTACGCCCCGATCTGGGGATTGGACCGCACCAGGTGTGGTGGATATCGGAGCTGACCGCTGATCCCCAGGTGACGGCGACGCGCGGGGCGATCGCCAAGGTCGACGCCCGTTCGTATGCGCGGCCGGACCCGACGCACACCACGCAGCGGCACCGCGGTTTCATCCTGCACTTGGACCCAACGCCCGGCCTGTACTCCGAGCTGGTCTGGCGGCCAGGGCCGCCCGCCGACCGGCTGCCCCATCTGACGCTGGCTCTGAGCGGGGTCGCCAGCCTCACCCTGGACGTCGCCCGAGCCGGCCTCGCTGCGTTGCCGAAGACCAGCATCGCCGTTGCCACCGACAACGCCACACAAATCAAGCTCGCCGCACTGCCGCCGGCGGTAACGGTGGAACTCGACGACAAGCCGAGCGGTCCGACCGTCGCGGTGCCGGAGGGCCGGCATCGCATTACGCTTCGTGCCGGCGGCGGCTGACCATATTTCGTCGCGCGGACCAGCAGGAACATCCGTTGTGCCCGTCTCACAGCGACAACGGGCGAAACCCGGACAATTTGTCGCTCGAAGGTGGGCACAGCGACACTTCCGGCCAGCTGCGACGGATGTGGCGTTTGGGGCTAGTCGTCGCTGCGGTCGAGCAGATCAGACGATCCCAGCACCCGCTCGATCTGCACCTCGATGACCACCCGCCGCGGGTTGGGTCGCGGAGTGCGGTAGCGCTGGGCGTAGCGCAGCTCGGCGTCGCGAACGGCTTCGATCGCGACGTTGACGCTGGCCCGGCCTTCCAACGACAGCCAACGGGCGCCGTCGACCTGACTGAGCACCGCCACCCGGCCGCGCTCGGCGTTGACCGCCTTCTGGGAGCCTCCGGTGGTGATAACGCGGGCGATGTGCGTCCTGGGATCGAAGGTGAATCCCACTGCCACCACGTGCGGCGAATTGTCCGCCCGCAGGGTGGTCAGCATCGCGAGGTGCCGTTCGCTGAGAAATGCCAGCGCGTCGTTGGTCAGCCGAGTCGTGGTGCGGGCCATCACCGCACACGTTATCGCAGGTAATAATGCAACCCGTGGGTGACACGGGCGCCAAGACGGTAGTGATCTTCGGTGGCCGCAGCGAAATTGGCGTCGAACTCGCCGCCCGGCTGGCCGTGGGAGCGACTGTGGTACTGGCGGCGCGCGGGGCAGACCGGCTAACCGACCAGGTCGCCGCGGTGGAGGCGGCCGGGGCGGCGGCCGTACACACCGTGGAGTTTGATGCCGACGACTTGGATTCGCACGGTCGGCTGGTGGCCGCCATCGTTGCCCGGCATGGTCCCGTCGACACCGCGGTGCTGGCCTTCGGCATCCTCGGCGACCAGGCCCGCGCCGAGACCGACGCCGCCCACGCCGTGGCCATCGTGCACACCGACTACGTCGCGCAGGTCAGCTTGCTGACCCACCTCGCGGCTGAGATGCGGGCGGCGGGCCGAGGTTCGCTGGTGGTGTTCTCCTCGGTGGCCGGAGTGCGGGTGCGGCGGGCCAACTATGTCTACGGCTCGGCCAAAGCCGGTTTGGACGGCTTCGTCAGCGGGCTCGCGGATTCGCTGCACGGCACCGGTGTGCGGGTTTTGATCGCCCGGCCGGGGTTTGTCATCGGCCGCATGACCGAAGGCATGACGCCCGCGCCGCTGCCGAGCACCCCGTCGCAGGTGGCCGCGGCGACCGCTCGGGCGCTGGCCAGAGGGCGACGGACGGTGTGGATCCCGTGGGCGCTGCGGCCGGTGTTCTGCGGCATGCGGCTGCTACCGCAATTCGTGTGGCGGCGGTTGCCGCGATGATTGTCGTAGTAGGGATCGGCGCCGACGGGATGTCAGGTTTGGCGGAAGCGTCGCGACGCGAATTGCGCTGCGCCGCAGTTGTATACGGTTCGCGTCGACAACTCGACCTGCTCGACGACAGTGTGGGCGCGACCACGCGGGTGTGGCCGTCACCGATGCTGCCGGCGCTGGCCGGCCTGCTCGACCCGCTCGTTCCTGGGCCCGACGTGCACGTCTTAGCCAGCGGTGACCCGCTGTTACACGGCATCGGCGGCACGTTGATCCGGTTGTTCGGGCCGCAGCGGGTGACCGTGCTGCCGCACGTGTCGGCGGTGACGCTGGCGTGCGCGCGGATGGGCTGGACGGTGCAGGACACCGAGGTGATCAGCCTGGTCACCGCTCGATCGCATACGGCGGTGCGCCACGGCGGCCAAGCCATTGTGC
>NZ_JBARMY010000376.1:0-4269 GCF_049802695.1 Mycobacterium sp. | reverse complement strand
TGGGTGTTGTCTTCGTCAACCTCGGCGACCCGAAGAACCGCCGAATATCGACGGTCGAGACCGGCGCCACCTATTGGCACATGGTGGACCTGCTCTGGGTCGTCATCTTCGCGCTGGTCTACGTGATGAGGTGAATCGATGACCATAACGACTCCGACGCCGTCCAAGAGTCCGCTTACCGACGGCCGGGCAACCACCTACGTCTGGCTCATTCTGTCGGCGATCACGGTCCTATCGTGGTGGTTGGGTCATCCGCGCGCCGGGCACCCGTTCGATGCCAGCCTGCCGATCACCATCGCTGTGCTGGCCATCGGGATTGTCAAATCGCGGCTCATCATTCGCTGCTTCATGGAAGTGCGCAGCGCGCCTTCGTGGTTGCGTATCGGCACCGACGTATGGATCGTCGTGCTGTGGGGAGCGGTCCTGGCGATGTACCTCTGGTGAACCAGTCGAATGGTGGACGCGTCACGGGGAACTGATCAAAGACCGGGAACAGCGGGCCCGGTCTCTTCGTCTCACATTTCATTGAGTTGGGCACCTGCCGTGCGGTTCATCGACGCATTCGGCCGCCGTGTCACGGGGTCGCCGTTAACGTGGATTGACACACGGGAGATGGGCATGACTGCATTGCAGACGACGGGGATGGCGCCTAGCGCCGACGGACGACTCGAGATCTTCGTGCCCTGCGTGGGGGGCGACGGCAACACCGTGCAGCTGTGGCACCTCTACCAAATGACGCCGGCCGGTGGCTGGTCTCAATGGGTGTCTCATGGGTCTCCGCCTGGCGCGTCCGAGCCCTACATCGGCTGCGGCCCACTGGTCACCCCCAACGCCGCCCGTCGGCTCGACCTGATCATGGGTTTCGGCGCTACCTCCCCTGAGGGGCCGTGGCACATCAACCAGACGGCGCCCAGCAACGGGTGGACACCGACGTGGACCTCGTTGGGCGTCCCGCCCGGAACCACTGTGGTCACCAGTTACGCATTGGCCACCCGCCACGAGGGCGGTCTGGAACTGTTCGCCGTCAGCGTCACCGGCGCACCCGGGCACGAAAGCTATCAGCTGTGGCGCCTCGGCCAGGCCACCACGAGCGTCGATTGGCTGCAGTGGGCGCCGACGGTCGCCTCGAACTCTTCACCGTCGCTGCTGGCGGATCGCTATGGCACATTTGGGAAACCTCGTTGAACGGGACCTGGTCTGAGTGGACCTCGCACGGACAACCCGCCCACTCGTTGGGACTCAGCGGAATCCCGGTCATCGCGGCCAACAGCGAGGGAAGACTGGAACTTCTGTTGACCGGCAACGATTTCAGTTATGGCACATCTATCAGGTCGTCCCGAGTCAAGGCTGGTCTGACTGGGTGACGCCCGGAACGCCACCCGGCGACGACATCAGTGGCTTCACGCCCGCAATGGCCGCCAGCGCCGACGGCCGTCTGGAACTGTTCGCAACCGGCTTCAACCGACCACTGTGGCACATCAACCAGATCACGCCCAGCGGTGGCTGGTCGGACTGGTACTCGCACGGGCGTCCAGTCGAATCGAGTACGGCGCCGGTCGGTGCAGGCGGCACGCCGACGATGGCGCTGAACTCGGCCGGCCGTCTCGAGGTGTTCGTCGCCGGCACCAACAATGAGTTGTGGCACATCTGGCAGACCGCTCCAAGCCAAGGGTGGTCCGGCTGGTACTCACACGGCAAGCCAACGGGATTCGACATCTTCCCCCCGTGGCGTTAGTCGGTTAACAGCAGTCACGTTGTTAGCATCACGCGATGCAGGACTCGTCGGGGACTATCGGCCTCCGGCGACCACGCCCGGTTTCCCGGCGTGAGGCACTACGCTACGCCACCGCTGTGTCGGCGCTGGCCGGGCTGGGTGCGGCATCAGCAAGTGCCGGCACCCCCACGGCGGCGGCCGCCGCTCCCCAACTGATCGACTTCGCCATGCGCCAGATTCCAGCGGAGCACATCCGAGCTGCTGGCTATTCCGGGGTGGTCAACTACGTCTCGCTATCGCGTCCCGGCTCGTCCTTTGGCGCCAAGCCGATCACCCGGCCCTACGCCGAGTCGCTGACCGCCGCTGGGCTGGTGATCGTCAGCAACTACCAATACGGCAAGCCGGGCGGTACAGCACCATCGGACTTCACGCGCAGGTTCGCCGGCGGCGTCGCCGACGCTCGCACCGCCTGGCAGCTGCATACCGCGGCAGGTGGCGGCCGGAGTGCACCGATCTTCTTCACCATCGACGACGACATCAACCGTGACACCTGGAACACCTTCGCGCTGCAGTGGTTTCGCGGAATCAACTCAGTGCTTGGAGTGCAGCGCACCGGCGTCTACGGGGGTATTGATGTGTGCCAGTGGGCCGCCGCCGATGGCGTTATCGGTAATTCGCGCACGCCCGGCCACCGGTGGGCCTGGCAAACCCGGGCCTGGTCTCACGATCAGATCGACCCCGCCGCAGTTCTTTACCAGCGCGTGGTGAGCACCGCGTCGAATCCAGGTCCGCTGGTCGGCGGGCTCGAAGTCGACGTCAACGACGTCCTGGCGCAAGATTGCGGCCAGTGGAACCTACATCCGTGAGGTCGTGAATTCTCGGCGCCGCTTGGCGCTCTTCCGCCCTCGGGTGCTCGGCCCACCGCGATGCGGTGGGACCGGCTCTACACGCAGGTGTATGTCCGCCCAAATCATACGAACGCAGGCTGACCGCATCGCTTGAGGTCGGGAGTCTCCCCGTACATCGAACGCTGTTATGCCACAACACCTTAGGGATTGATCCGTTTATCCGCTAGCCGCGGCAGTTGCTCCCTGCATCAAATTGCGAATCTGGCGTAGCCTCGGCTTGGCACCCCATCCGGGCGCTCACGAGGAGCCATCCCACGTTGCGAAATGGAACATTGCGCCGTCAGAGCCAGCTCTCCCGGCACAAACAGCTACTGCGCCGCGCACTTCCGCCGGAGAAGATCTGAAGCACCTATCGGAAAACCGAAATGTGCATCGACGGTCCCAGCTACTTCTCCAATGTGAACTGGTTGACGTCAACCTGGCCTTGGCGGAACAGCTTCGCGCAGCCGGTTAGGTACTTCATGTAGCGGTCGTAGACTTCTTGTGACTGGATCGCGATGGCCTTGTCTTTGTTGGCGTGTAGGGCTGCCGCCCAGGTGTCGAGGGTTTTGGCATAGTGGGGCTGCAGCGATTGAATCCGCGTGACGGCAAAGCCGGCCTCGGTGGCGCGGCCTTCGACCATCGGGGTCGAGGGCAGCCGGCCGCCGGGGAAGATTTCGGTCATGACGAACTTGATGAAGCGGGCCAGCTCGAACGTCAACGGAACTCCCAGCCGCTGGGCGTCTTTGGGGTGCTGTCCGACGATGGTATGCAGCAGCATCACGCCGTCAGCGGGCAGCGCCTGGTAGGCCATTTTGAAGAAGGCGGGGTAACGCTCGTGGCCGAAGTGCTCGAACGCGCCGATTGAAACGATCCGGTCGACGGGCTCGTCGAACTGTTCCCAGCCGGCCATCAGCACCCGTTTCGTGCGCGGACTGTCCATCTCGTCGAATGCCTGCTGCACGTGGGCGGCCTGGTTCTTCGACAGTGTCAGGCCAACGACGTTGACGTCGTAGTTTTCGATCGCCCGCCGCATGGTGGCGCCCCAGCCGCAGCCGACGTCGAGCAGCGTCATGCCCGGCTGCAGGCTCAGCTTGCCCAGCGCCAGGTCGATTTTGGCGATCTGCGCCTCTTCTAGCGTCATATCGTCGCGGGCGAAGTAGGCGCAGCTGTAGGTCTGGGTGGGGTCCAGGAAGAGCCGGAAGAATTCGTTGGAGAGGTCGTAGTGGGCTTGCACGTCTCCAAAGTGCGGCGTGAGCTCATCCGGCATCTCGGGTGGTCGCCTTTCCGGTCGTAACGACATTGCCTGAAATCAGCGCGACGACCTTAGCTCCTGTTATAGCCTAGACATGCTAATCGATCACCGGTAGACGGCTGGATCCGAATCGCCCGGTAGTCACCGTTCTACCTAGAAGGTCACGCCGACACAAACCGGCGAAGCGTATCGGCGTCTATTGCTACTGTGTCCCCGCGTTAGTGTGCTTTGGTCGGCCTCAGCGAACAAGCCGGTAGAAAAGTTGGGCAATTCATGACCGCAGCAGCAGAAACGTCGGCACTCGAAGCGCGGGTCGGCCACTACTACCAGGTGGACGACACCTACCAGGTGGGCCGCGAGAAGGTGCGCGAGTACGCCCGTGCGGTGCAGGACTATCACCCCGCGCACTGGGA
>NZ_JBARMY010000375.1:0-7768 GCF_049802695.1 Mycobacterium sp. | reverse complement strand
GCCGGACGAGGTGGGGGCGGGGGCTGCCGGTGGTGCAGACGCTGCGGGGGGCGGCGCCGCGACCGACATCACCTCGACCGGCGGCTCGCCTGCCGGGTCGGGGTTGTAGTCGACCAAGAACTCATGCCAGCTCGGATCGACCGAGGAGGGGTCGTCGCGGAACTTGTGATACATCTCCTCGACCAGCCATTCGTTTTGGCCGAAGGGTGAAGTTGTACTGCTCACGGCAGCTGCTCGCCTCGATTCCTCTGCTGGGCAAGCACACTGCATTGGCGCTTGCCACTTAGGGCGCCCGAGTGTCGGCGCCTGATCTCACCTGCGACGGGACCTGAAGACTCCGCCCCATAAAGGCTAACCTTTTGCGCGCAATCCGCCAGAGACGGCGACGTGAGAGTCGAAACTCCCGTTCCGGGGCGATTTCAGCGTCAAGCCGGGGCTGCCGGCGACTTCTGGCCGCGCTAGCCGATGGCGGCGACCCGCTTCCCCCGGCTATTCGCCGCGCTCGCGATCGCCGCTAGTTAATGGGATGCACTGTCGGCAGCAGGTGCAGCGCGACCGGCCAGCGTGCCGGCGGGTTGCCGAAAGCCCGGCGGGCGTTGCGCACGAGCTTCTTGCCGGCCACCCGGTTGCCGATGGCACCGATGATGGCGCCGATCCCGACCGGCAGCAGTTTGCCGAACAGCAACGCACCGCGCCGCAGGGCGAAGCGTCTGACGGCGCGCTTCAACAGCCGGGAGTTGAGTTGCGTGATCGCCGGCATGGGCAGCGTTGCTACGCCCTCCGTCAGCCACGCGCCGCTGGTGCGGCCCGGTCCGATCAATTCGGCCACGGCGCGTTTGCTGTCGTCGCCGACCAGCACAGCCAGCACCAGGGCGCGGCGCTGCTCCCGGTGCTCGGCGGGTATGCCGTACACGTCGGCGACTGCCAACACGAAGATCGCTGTCGCCTCGAGAAACACCACGGTCTCACCGGCGGCCGCGGACAGCGCGGCCAGCGTGCCGATACCGGGAAACGCTGCCGTCGAACCGACGGCCGCCCCACTGCCGGTCACCGCGGCCAGGTAACGCTTCTCCAGCTTGCGGACGACCTGGGCCGGGGCGGCATTCGTGTCAGCGCGGCGAAGCCGCTCCACGTAAGCCTTGGCAGCCGGGCCCTGCACGCGTGCGCTGCGCTCGATGACCTGCGCTAACGCCCGCGCCGACGCTTTAGGTCGGCCCTGGGCAGTGTCGGGCAGTGCGTCCGGCGCCGGCCGGGTCCGTCGGCTCATCATGCCTCCGTGTTGCATTGCCCGGCCGCTCATCGGGCCGTGGATCGGCCGGTGCCGTTGCCGGGCGTTGATCGCCTGGCTTCAGGCTAACGCCAGGCAACGATTTGCCGCCGGTGCGGCGATTCGCAAATGTCGGTTGGTCAGATTTGTCCTCCCTGGACCGCCCCCGTAGCCTCGCAGCCGATACCTCCGCTGTGAAAAGCCCGGCGGACGATCAGTCGGTGCGCAGCTCCCGCATCGACTGGGGGAGCCGGGCGAAGCAAGTCGCGGGCAGGACGGGATGCTTACCAACTGATCAACCTGATGATGCTGAACGTTGCCGGGTACGTGCTTCGGCACCCCCAGTGGCGATACGCGGCGCGACCCGCCACCATCGTGGGTAGCCGATGCGAGGTGGGGAGATGACCACGGCAATGACTCCAAGGCGATCCCGCGGGCCAGTTGGACGCGCCGCTGCATCATGGGACCGGGCGGGCCCGAATCCGTGGCGCGCGTTGTGGGCGATGATGGTCGGCTTCTTCATGATCCTGGTCGACTCCACCATCGTCGCGGTCGCCAACCCCAGCATCATGGCCAAGTTGGGCACCGGATACGACACGGTGATCTGGGTGACCAGCGCGTACCTGCTGGCCTATGCCGTGCCGCTGCTGGTGGCCGGTCGGCTCGGCGACCGGTACGGGCTGAAGAATCTTTATCTGATCGGACTGGCGGTGTTCACCGCCGCATCGCTGTGGTGTGGCTTGTCGGGCAGCATCGGCATGCTGATCACGGCCCGAGTGGTCCAGGGAGTCGGCGCCGGGCTGCTCACGCCGCAAACCTTGTCAATGATCACCCGGATCTTCCCGCCGCAGCGCCGCGGCGTGGCGATGAGCGTGTGGGGGGCGACCGCCGGCGTTGCCACGCTGGTCGGTCCGTTGGCCGGCGGTGTGCTGGTCGACGGACTGGGGTGGGAATGGATCTTCTTCATCAACGTGCCCGTCGGGGTTGTCGGGTTGGCGCTGGCGGTGCTGCTGGTCCCGGCGTTACCGACCCACAATCACCGGTTTGACCCGGTCGCGGTCGGCCTGTCCGGCGCAGCGATGTTTCTCATCGTTTTCGCATTGCAGGAGGGGCAGTCGGCGGGATGGGCGCCGTGGATCTGGGCGCTGCTGGTCGCCGGTGTGGGATTGGCGGCCGCGTTCGTCTACTGGCAGTCGATCAATACCCGCGAGCCGCTGATCCCGTTGGAGATCTTCGGTGACCGCGACTTCACGCTGTCCAGCCTCGGGGTGGCGGTCATCGGTTTCTCGACGACGGCCATGGTGCTGCCGCTGATGTTCTACGCACAAGCGGTGTGCGGGTTGTCGCCGACCCGCTCGGCGCTGCTGATGGCGCCGATGGCGATCGTCAGCGGTGCGCTGGCCCCGGTCGCCGGCAATATCGTCGACAAGTATCACCCCGGCCCGGTGATCGGGTTCGGATTCTCCATGCTGGCGATCGCGCTGACCTGGCTGTCGATCGAGATGACGCCGGTCACCCCGATCTGGCGGCTGGTGTTGCCGTTCATCGCGATGGGTGCCGGCAATGCGTTCATCTGGTCGCCCCTGGCGGCTACCGCGACCAGGAACCTACCGTCGCACTTGGCCGGTGCCAGTTCCGGGGTGTACAACGCCACGCGGCAGGTCGGCGCGGTGCTGGGCAGCGCCGGCATGGCGGCGTTCATGACGTCGCGGATCACCGCCGAGATGCCGGCGGCGGGTGCCGGCGGACGGTTGAATGGCTCCGGCGGCGCGGTGTTGCGGTTGCCCGGGTTTTTGCGGGGGCCGTTCTCGGCCGCGATGTCGCAGTCGATGCTGCTGCCGGCGTTCGTCGCGCTGTTCGGCGTGACCGCTGCGCTGTTCATGGTCGGCTTCGTCGCGTGGCTGGTCACGGGTTACCACCGAACCCGGCGGGGCGGCGATCCTGCGCCGGCCAGGTCGCCGGCCGGTGCAGCGGATAGCACCGAGCGCGTCCGGTTGCTCACCACGCCGGCCTCTTCGACGAAGACGACGAAGACGACGAAGACGACGAAGACGACGATGCGTACGTCGAGTTCACCCTTACGCGAGAATCGCACGGCCGCGAACCGTTGGTGAGCCGACCCGAGCCGCGCCGACGCTACGACGCCCCGCTGGCCTCCCGCGTCGAGCGCCCGCCTGCCGACGCGGCGCGCCGTGATCCGTTCGGACCAGCGAGCAGTGTCGTCGACGAGCCGACCAGGACTGCGATCGGTGACAGGATCGAGTTTGCGCACAACGGGTTTGACGTCGACAGCGATCAACGGTTCCGCCCGCAGGTGGCGCCGACGGCCCACGAGTCGGCTGGGGCGGGCAGCGCCGAATTCAACGGTATTGACCACGCCGACGGCGTCGATCGCGGGCATCGCTCGGCGCTGAACGGCGGGTTGGACACCGGCGCACCGGAATCGCAGCCGTGGCCGGTCGATGACCGCAGTTTCGACGAGCTCAGCTTCGAGGAGCTCTGGTCGGGCCTGTCGGCGCGCCGCCACATGGCCGAGGGCGAGGTGGCCCCCAACCGGCATCACCGAACTGATTCCGACGACTCAGGCGGCTCCGGCCGGCACTTCTATCCGGACTGATGTCAGGCGTGCGCGCACCCACGGCCCGCCGTCAGCGTGAGAAACGCGCCCAACTCGACCAGGCTGGCCGGAGTGGCGGGTAGATACTCGACGAGTACCGTCGACCGCACGATCACCGCGGCGTACCGGGCCCGGCTCACGGCCACGTTCAGCCGATTCCTGTTCAGTAGGAACGCCATTCCGCGCGGCACGTCCTCGGTCGAGGAGGCCGTCATGGAGATGAAGACCACCGGTGCCTCGGCACCCTGAAATTTGTCGACGGTTCCAACTCGCACCGCGTCGAGTCCAGCGGCTGTCAGCTGTTGACGCAGCAGCACCACCTGAGCGTTGTACGGCGCCAGCACCAGCACATCTGAGGCTTGCAACGGCCGGGTGCCGTGCTCATCCGTCCAGGGCGAGCCGAGTAGCCGGTTGATCTCGTTGACGATGGCGTGAGCCTCTTCGGGACTGCCAGTCGAGTTGCCTTGGTGGTCGATTGGCATCACCTGCACACCGGGCGGATACCCGTTGAGATGTCGCGCGGCGGTGCGTTCGGTGTTGGACAACAATCGACCCTCATAGGACAGCCGGGACACGGCGGCGCATACCGCCGGGTGCATCCGGAAGGAGCGGTTTAGGAAGTAGCCGTACTCGGCGGGCAATGTGCGTTGCCCGTCGAGCAGCCAACCCAGCGCAGAGGTGTCGACAGGTTCGGGATGCGTGCCCTGGCTCACCTGTGGCAGCTGCTGCGGATCGCCGAGCAACAGCAGGTTCGCCGCCGCGGGTGCCACCGCGATCGTGTTGGCCAGACAGAACTGGCCGGCCTCGTCGATCACCAGCAGATCCAGGCTGCCTGCCGGCACGCGAGTGCTGTTGGCGAAATCCCAAGCGGTGCCGCCGATCACGCAGCCCGGGGTGCCGCTGACGAATTCGGCGTACTCCGCCTCGCTAATCAGCTGCCAAGGCGGATCATCGGAGCCGTAGGGCTTCTTCGCCACGCGTAGCGGGTCAGCCCCGGCGAAGATCGCGCAGCGCAGCAGATTCTCCACGACCGCATGTGACTGAGCCACGACACCGATCCGCCATCCGTACTCCACAAGGCGATTGATGACGCGCGCAGCGGTGTACGTCTTACCCGTCCCTGGTGGTCCATGCACCGCCAGATACGACGCATCCAGGTCCAGCAGCGCCGCGGTGATGCTCTCGGCGGTGTCGGCGCCGCGGGGAAGGGCTGCGCCGCTGCGGGTTCGGGGCACCCGGCGCAGCAGCACATCGATGACCGCGGTGCGGGGGAGTTGCGGTAATGCGGCGGCGACGTCAGCGGCGGTTGATTCGATGGATTCTCGCTGCTTCGTCGTCGGGATCGGTGGCCCGGGGGTGAGGGCGAACGGCAGCTGGTGGAAGGTGTGATCGCGGTCGGCTGCGCGCTCCAACAATTCCACATCGGTGGGCGCCGTGGTGTCGTCGGCCGTGACGATTTGGGCGCGGCCGGCCGCCCGACGGTCCGGGTCGTCGGTCATACCTGCCGGAGCCGGCGGCTCGTAGAGTGCAAAAACGTCCGACTTGAGCTCCCCGCGTGCCAGACCACCGGTCAGCCGTAGCCGACGTTGTGGTTTGCGTGTGCGAGGAGGCCGACACCAGTCGACGGTCACGCTTGCGTTGTCGACGACGAAGACATCGGTGTTGTCGGCCCATTCGTCGATCGGGAAATTCAACCGGTCGAAGTGCGCCCACCAGAACGGTTTGTCCTCGCGGCGGTGGTAACCCCGCGCCGCTGCCACCAATGCCACCGCTGCCTGTTCCGGAGTGCGGTCACCGGTGGCGGCGTCACCGGAGAACTCCGCCAGACGCACCGCCACCGCGTCGTGCTGGTCGACGTCGCGGCCATCGGAAACCGGTTGAGCGCCAAGCGGTGTGATTTCGTTTTCAAAAGCCCTCAACAGCAGCCAGTCCCGCAGCGCGCGGGTGGACCGGCAGTCGTAGTGGTTGTAGTCTTCGATCTCTTTGAGGACGGTCGCCGCTTCGTCGGCATAGCCGCCGGCGCGCAGCTCGCAGAATCGGGCGTACTGGGTGATCGAGTCCGCCGCGGTGGTCACCTCACCCGAACGCAGCTCCGCTCCCATGAACAGCGGTTCGAGCGCCTTCAGACTGAATGACTCGGCGCCCACCCGGATGCTCTTGCGCACAATGGGATACAAGTCGACTAGCGTTCCGCTGCGCAACAGGTCGTCAACCTCGTCCTCGCCGACACCGTACTGTCCGGCGAGCCGCAACAGCGCGGTCTTCTCGTACGGTGCGTAGTGGTAGATGTGCATGTCCGGGTGGCGTTTGCGGCGCTTGGCGACCAGCGTCAGGAACCTGATGAACGCCTCGCGTTCGTCGACGCGGCTGTGCGCCCACAGCGGACAGAAGCCGGCAGGTCCGGCTGCCAGCACGCCGAACAGGTATTCCAGGCCCCACTGAGTGCCGTTGTCGGTCCACAACGGGTCGCCTTCGAAGTCGAAGAACAGGTCACCGTTGCTGGGATTGGGCAGCAGGGCCAGCGGCTGCGGGTCAGCGACTTGGAAGCGCGGAATACCGGTGTTCCGTTCCAACACTCGCAATTTGGCCAGTGCGGTGAGCTTGTCGAGGGCACGCGGGGCGAGGTCGGGCACCGGCGCGGTGCGCTCGGCGAGATCGGTGACGGTGCTGACACCGGCATCGAGCAGCCTGACTCGCTGGGTGATCCGCATACCCGCCACCAGCAGCACGTCATCAGCGGCGCGCAGCTGCTCTTCACATTGCGCACAGCGGAAGCATGCGCGTACATTTTCGTCCTCCCACCGCACCGGGACGCCGCCGGCGCGGTGGTCATCGAGGAGTTGTTGCAGCCTGACGCGCTGCGAGCGGTAAACCGGGACCAGCTCGTCGACGGGGTAGCTCGCGACGGCGCCGTCACCCAGGATCAGCTGGGCATCCGGCGCGATCGGGACGCCCGCGTCGGCGAGCGTGTCGGCGTAGGCGGCCAGCTGCAGCAGCGCGGTGACCTTGGCCGAGCGCGCCAGCTTGGTGTCGGTGACCTGATAGCCCGCACCGACACGGATCAGGAAGTCGGCGAACCCGACGAAGCGGCCGTCGAACATCGCGGCTTGATACACCACCGGGACACCGTCGGCGATGGCCCGCCGCGTTGCGTCCGCGGCCGCGGCGAATCCGGCCATCGTGTGCGAGGGACGACCAATCGTGCGGACCGCGCCGAGTTCCGCCCGCAGCTGTTCTAGCCGGCGACGCTCATGGTCGGCACCGAGCGCGGCGGTGCGCGCCAGCAAGTCGTCGACGACGTCAACGGCGGGAGCCCACCCCAGCCGCGCGTCGAACTGCCGCAACAGGGCATATTCGCACTTCGACGCGGCCGCCAGATCAGACGCGCTGTAGACGATGGTGTCGCCGATGACCAACACAGCAGCAACTTTAAGGCCGGGTACCGACAAGATCGGCGGTACCGACGTGGCTTGCCGGCGCCGTCAGTCGGTGTTGCCGATGAGCTCCACACCGTCGCCGTTCCAGTGAAACTTCACCACGCTGGCCAATCCGAGACCCGTCGAGTAGGACAACGCCACCGTGTCTCCGGTGCATTGCGCCGGGTCGATTCCGTTGAACCCCGTGGTGTCCGGTGTCCCCTGCGGGATGTACTTGCCGAGGTGGAACATCACTGCGCGCGTGTTGGGGTTCTCGCCATTCGTATTGGCCTTGACGATCACCACCGACAATTGAGCGCACTCGTTGTAGTTGCCGGCCAGCGGTTCGGGGTTCCAGGGCTGCTGGCTACGCGGATCGCGAGGCAGCTCGGAGACTGCCCGGGCGATGGCAGGGGAGGCCAGGTCGGTGGCGCACGGGTCGGCCGGCGGCGGGGGACCGGCCGGGGG
>NZ_JBARMY010000374.1:0-3701 GCF_049802695.1 Mycobacterium sp. | reverse complement strand
AGGTTGCCGATACCGGCACCGTGGTAGATCGTGGCGTCGGTGTTGAGCACCTCGCGCCAGCGCCCGGCGGAGGGCAGCCCGAGCCGGTAGCCGCTGTGCTCCGCACCGGAGAAGTTGAACACGCAGGCCAGCACCGAGCCGTCGCTGCCATAGCGCAGGAAGCTCAGCACGTTGTTGGCCGAGTCGTTGGCGTCGATCCAGGAGTAACCTTCCGGGCTGGTGTCCTGGCTCCACAACGCCGAATGGCTGCGGTAGATGCCGTTGAGGTCGCGCACCAGGCGCTGGATTCCCTCCGAGAAACCGTTCTCGTCGAGCTGAAACCAGTCCAGACCCCGTTCCTCGGACCACTCGGCGCGCTGACCGAACTCCTGGCCCATGAACAGCAACTGCTTGCCCGGATGCGCCCACTGATAGGCCAGCAGGCTACGCAGCCCGGAAGCCTTCATCTGGTCGTCGCCGGGCATCCGGCCCCACAGCGTGCCTTTGCCGTGCACCACCTCGTCGTGGCTGATCGGCAGCACGAAATTCTCGCTGAAGGCATACAGCATCGAGAACGTAATCTCGTGATGGTGAAAATTCCGATAGATCGGGTCGAGGCCGACGTAGTTGAGCGTGTCGTGCATCCAGCCCATGTTCCACTTCATCGAAAAACCCAGTCCGCCAACATTGGTCGGCCGGGAGACACCGGGCCACGAGGTGGACTCCTCGGCGACGGTGACGATACCGGGCGCTGACTTGTGCGCGGTGGCGTTCATCTCCTGCAGGAACTGCACCGCTTCCAGATTCTCCCGGCCACCGTAGATGTTGGGCGTCCAGCCGTCCGCGGGTCGCGAGTAGTCGAGGTAGAGCATCGACGCCACCGCGTCCACCCGCAGACCGTCGATGTGGTATTCGTGCAGCCAGTACAGCGCATTGGCCACCAGAAAATTACGGACCTCGGGCCTGCCGAAGTTGAACACGTAGGTACCCCAGTCGAGTTGCTCACCTCGTTTGGGGTCGGAGTGCTCGTAGAGCGCGGTGCCGTCAAACCGCCCCAGTGCCCAGGAGTCTTTGGGGAAGTGGGCCGGCACCCAGTCGACGATGACCCCGATGCCGGCTTGGTGCAGTGCGTCGACCAGCACCCTGAATTCGTCGGGTGTGCCGAATCGAGCAGTGGGCGCGTAGTAGGACGTGACCTGGTAGCCCCATGATCCGCCGAACGGATGCTCGGAGACCGGAAGCAGCTCGACATGGGTAAACCCCTGCTGCACAACATATTCGGTCAACTGTTGAGCCAGTTCGCGGTAGCTGAGGCCGGGACGCCAGGAACCGAGGTGCACTTCGTAGGTGCTCATCGGCTCGAACACCGGGTTGCGCTGCGCGCGCTGCGTCATCCACTGGTCGTCGCTCCAGACGTGCCGGCTCGACGTCACCCGCGAGGCGGTTTGCGGCGGCACCTCGGTGGCAAAGGCCATCGGGTCGGCGCGCTCGGTCACGACTCCGTCGGCGCCGTGCACGCGGAACTTGTACAAGCCCCCGAGTTCGAAGCCCGGCCAGAACAACTCCCAGACGCCCGAGGAGCCCAGCACCCGCATCGGTGCGTCGTTGTCGTTCCAATGGTTGAACTCGCCGATCAGGTTGACACCGTGGGCGTTGGGCGCCCACACGGCGAACGACACCCCGTCGACGACGCCGTCGGGTGTGCTGAACGAGCGCGGGTGAGCACCGAGCACCTCCCACAGTCGTTCGTGTCGGCCCTCGCCGAAGAGGTGCAGGTCCATTTCGCCCAACGTCGGCAGGAAGCGGTAGGGGTCGGCGACCACGTGCGAGTCCAAGTTGTCGCCGCCGCCGTAGCTGACCTCGAGACGGTAGTCGATCAGGTCGACGAACGGCACCGCGACGGCGAACACGCCGGAGTCGATGTGCTGCAACGGATACCGCTCGCCGCCGATGAGCGCGACGACCTCGGTCGCATGCGGTCGCAGTGCACGGATCACGGTGTGGTCGCCGTACTCGTGAGCGCCCAGAATGCCGTGCGGGTTGTGGTGGACACCGGAGACCAGGCGTTGCACATCACTGGAATCAGGGCCCAGATCGGCGCTGATCAGTTCATCGGTTGGTTTCATCGTGCGCTCACCTCCGGCGCAGCAGGGTCGGTCGGGATTCTGAGGGTATGAGCGGCATATTGATAATGTGCGCAACAGAACGCGCAGGGTCGATCCGAACGTAATTGGTTGCTCCCCATTGATATTCCTCGCCGGTTATCTCGTCTCGCACCCAGAACCGCTCGTAGGGCTCCATGCCCAGCGCCGCCATGTCCAACGCCAACATCGCTTCCTCGGCGCCGAACGCGTTCAATGTGATCACCACCAGAACGCAGTCGCCGCTGATCGGGTCGAATTTGCTGTAGGCCAGTAACGCCTCGTTGGTCACGGTGTGGAAATGAATCGTGCGTAGTTCACGCAGCGCCGGGTGCAGCCGGCGAATCTCGTTGAGCCGTGTAATGAAAGGCTCCAACGACCGGCCTTCGGCGAGCGCTTTCTCGAAGTCGCGCGGCCGCAACTCGTACTTTTCCGAATTAAGGTATTCCTCGCTGCCTTCGGACACCGCGCGGTGCTCGAAGAGTTCGTAGCCGGAGTAGACCCCCCAGGCGGGACCCATCGTCGCCGCCAGCACCGCGCGGATCGCGAACATGCCCGGGCCGTTGTGTTGGAGCACAGCGTGCAGGATGTCCGGCGTGTTGACGAACAGGTTCGGCCGTCGAAAGTCGGCCTCCTCAACATTGATCTCGCCGAACTCAGTGAGCTCCGTTTTGGAGGTGCGCCAGGTGAAATACGAATACGACTGCGTGAAACCAAGTTTGGCCAGCCCGTTCTGTCGGGCGGGCGGCGTGAACGCTTCAGCAAGAAACAGCACGTCGGGGTCGATCGCCTTGACCTGACCGATCAGCCAGGCCCAGAAGTTCGGCGGCTTGGTGTGGGGATTGTCCACCCGGAAGATCTTGACGCCGTGATCCATCCAGAGCCGCACCACCCGCAACACCTCGTCGTACAACCCGGCCGGATCATTGTCGAAGCTGAGCGGGTAGATGTCCTGGTACTTCTTCGGTGGGTTCTCCGCGTAGGCGATGGTGCCGTCCGGCAGCACAGTGAACCACTCGCGGTGATCTTTGGCCCATGGGTGGTCCGGTGCGCACTGCAGCGCCAAGTCCAGAGCGACTTCCAGATCCAATTCGCGCGCCGCGGCGACGAACTTGTCGAACTCGTCGATCGTGCCGAGCAGCGGATGCACCGCATCGTGACCGCCTTCGTCACTGCCGATCGCCCACGGTGACCCGACGTCACCCGGTGCGGCGGTCGCGGTGTTGTTGCGGCCCTTGCGGTGCACCTTGCCGATGGGGTGAACCGGCGGTAGATACACCACGTCGAAACCCATCCGGGCGATGCGTAGCAGCGCAGCGGTCGCGGTGGCAAAGGTGCCGTGCACCGGATTGCCCTTCTTGTCCCAGCCGCCCGTCGATCGCGGGAACATCTCGTACCAGGAGCTGAAGCGGGCCTGCGGCCGGTCCACCCAGATTCCGTACTGCTCGCCGCGGGTGAGCAGATCGCGCAACGGGTAGCGACTGAGCAGTTCGTCGACCTCGGGGCTCAGCGCGAGCGCGGTGCGGGTGAGCGGGTCGCCGGGGGTCTCCAGGGCCCGCGCGGCCTGGCGCAGCGGGTCGC
>NZ_JBARMY010000373.1:0-5608 GCF_049802695.1 Mycobacterium sp. | reverse complement strand
GTCCGGCGACCACGCCACGGCCAAGACGCTGGCGGTGTTGCTGGACGCGCACGGCCGCGCGGACTCCGAGCTGACCGTCCTCGAGCAGCTCGGTGGCCCGCAGGAGCGCCGTCGCGACGGCACCGCGCGACAGTGGGCCGCTGATCCGCCCGTCGACATCGACGATCTGAACGTGGTCGCGGTGCGCTACCTGCCAGACGAGCGGGTGTCTCCACTGCCTGACGATGCGTTTCACCACGACGGGCAGATCACCAAACACGCGATGCGGGCGGTGACGATGGCGGCGCTGGCGCCGCGGCCCGGAGAACGGTTGTGGGATGTCGGCGCCGGCTCCGGCAGCATCGCTGTCGAGTGGTGTCGCAGCTGGCCCGGCTGCACCGCGGTGGGGTATGAGCGTGACATCTTGCGGCGCAACAGGCTTCACCGCAATATCGAGATGTTCGGTGTCAATATCGAACTGCGCGGCGAAGCGCCCGAAGCGTTCGAGGGCGCCGGGGCACCCTCGGCGATCTTCGTCGGCGGCGGCCTCACCCAACCCGGTTTACTCGACGCCTGCCTGCAGCACCTGCCCGGCGGCGGGCGGCTGGTCGCCAACGGCGTCACCGCGGAATCCGAAGCGTTATTGGTGCAGCATCATTCGCGCTTCGGCGGGAAGTTGCAGCGCTTTCAGCACTACCAGGGCGAGCCACTGGGCGGGTTCACCACCTGGCGTCCTCATTTGCCGATCACCCAGTGGGAGCTCACGAAGCGGTGACGGTCTATTTCATTGGCGCAGGCCCCGGCGCCGCCGACCTGATCACCGTCCGCGGGCAGCGGCTGCTGAGTCGATGCCCGGTGTGCCTGTACGCCGGTTCGATCATGCCCGACGATCTGCTGTCGCTGTGCCCGCCGCACGCCAAGATCGTCGACACCGGGCCGCTGACCCTTGAACAGATCATCGCCGAACTAGTGACCGCCGACGCAGCGGGCCACGATGTGGCCCGGCTGCATTCGGGGGACCCCTCGCTGTACAGCGCGCTGGCCGAGCAGTGCCGCCGACTCGACGCGGCCGGCGTCGGCTACGAAATCGTACCCGGGGTACCGGCTTTCGCGGCGGCTGCCGCCGCATTGAAGCGCGAGCTCACCGTGCCCGCCGTCGCGCAGACGGTGACGCTGACGCGGGTCGCGACGGTGTCGACGCCGATGCCGGCAGGTGAGGACCTCGCCGCGTTGGCCCGCTCCGGGGCCACCCTGGTGTTGCACTTGGCCGCCGCCCAGATCGAAGCCGTCGTCCCGCAACTGCTGGCCGGCGGCTACCGGGCCGAAACACCTGCTGCAGTCGTGGCTTTCGCGAGCTGGCCGCAACAACGTGTGCTGCGCGGCACTTTGACCGATATCGCCGAGCAGATGCACGATGCCGAGATCACCAAAACCGCAGTCATTGTCGTCGGCGATGTGCTGGCCGCGGAAGGGTTCACCGACAGCTACCTGTACTCGGTGTCGAGGCGACGGACACATTGATGCGCGTCTTGGTGCTCGGCGGCACCGCCGAGGGGCGGGCGTTGGCCGCCCGGCTGCACGTGAGCGTCGACGTCATCAGTTCGCTGGCCGGGCGGGTGCCCGATCCGGCGCTGCCCGTCGGCGCGGTGCGTATCGGCGGGTTCGGCGGTGTCGACGGCCTGCGGCGCTGGTTGCGCGACGAACGCATCGACGCCGTCGTCGACGCCACCCACCCGTTCGCCGCCACCATCACCGCCCATGCTGCCCGGGTTTGCCAAGAATTGCGGCTCCCGTATGTCGTGCTGGCCCGACCGGCGTGGGATCCCGGTGCGGCCATCATGGTGCCGTCCGACGATGAAGCGGCGCAAACCGTTGCCAATGAAGGCTTTTGCCGGGTCTTTCTCACCACCGGCCGATCCGGTGCGGCGCCGTTCGCCGGCAGCGGGGCCTGGTTTCTGATCCGCGCCGTCACCGCGCCCGACGCGGCAGCCTTGCCCCGTCGCCACCAACTGCTGCTGTCTCGCGGGCCGTACCGCTATGACGACGAGCACGCGCTGATGCGTGAGCACCGGATTGACGCGCTGGTGACCAAGAACAGCGGCGGCGATATGACCCGGGCGAAGCTCGACGCCGCGGCGGCGCTGGGCCTTCCGGTGGTGATGGTTGCGCGGCCGCCGCTGCCACCGAATGCGACGACGGTGACGACCGTAGCGGACGCGGTAAATTGGGTCCTGGCGAGCATCGGACGCGTGGCCCGGGAGTGATTTTGCTTTCATTATCACATTGCAGGCAAGGTATCTCCCAAGGTGAGCATGACGGATGTGGTCGATATGTCAGCTGTTTCGAGCCGCGAAGGCCGCGACATTGCCACCCTCCACTTAGCGGTGTGCCGACGTTTCAGCGACCCAGTCAGCCTCGGCGCCGGAAAGTGGGACCGTCCCACGCCGTGCCAGAGCTGGGACGCCCGAGCAGTGGTCGAGCACGTGATCGGCTTCCACGACATGCTGCTGCGGCCACTCGGATTGAAGCCGGATCGGCCTCGTGGCGACCCGCGCCGACGGTGGGAGCTGACGGTCGACCGGGTGCGCGAGGCGTTTGCCCGGGACGGCCTGTTCGGACGCCTCATCGCGATCCCTGCCGTCGGAACCAGCCCCGCCACCCAGCTCGACGCGACCTACCTGGTGCCGCGGCTCACTCAAGACGTTCTGGTGCACACTTGGGATCTGGCTCGCGCGGTCGAGGCAGACGACCGGCTGGATCCTGGCTGGTGCGCGATGTTCCTCAGCCGACTGCCCACAAACCGTAACGCCCTAACCGGAACTGGCATGTTCGCGGCACCGATCGTCGTTGACGACGACGCTGACATCCAGTCCAGGCTTCTTGCTGCCCTGGGTCGAGATCCGTCCTGGCAGCCGGGCACCCCAGCGCCGAGTGGCCAGCTATGACAAGTATTTTGGCGGCGCAAATCATGCGACACTGGAAGGTTTCGAGCGCCAAATCGCGATGGCCGAGGCGATGTCGGCAGAAGCCTATGACGGATAACGCCGCGGCGTGAACACCCGATCAACGGAATCCGTGGCGTACCACTGAGTCTGCGACGAGCCGACGATGAGCAGGCAACGCATGTCGACCTCGGCCGGGTTGAGGTCGCCCAACCGCACCACCGTGACGTGCTCACCCGGCCCGGACACGTCGCGGCCGATCACCACCGGTGTTCCTGGGTCACGGTGGGCGAGCAGCAGCTCGCGCATCGCGGCGACCTGCCAGGTCCGGGTCTTGGAAGCGGGGTTGTAAATCGCCAGCACCAGATCGGCGGCAGCGGCGGCGGTCAGCCGTGCGGCGATCACCTCCCACGGCTTGAGCCGGTCGGACAGCGAAATCACCGCGTAGTCATGGCCGAGCGGGGCGCCGACCCGGCTGGCGACGGCCTGAGCAGCCGTCATCGCCGGAATCACCCGCACGTCGACGCCCGGCCACTGCTTGGCCTCCTCGAGCACCGCGGTGGCCATCGCGAACACCCCGGGGTCGCCGGAGGACACCACCGCAACGGCGTGGCCCTGCTCGGCCAGCGAGCAGGCCAGTCGTGCACGGGCAGGCTCATCGGTGTTATCGCTCGGGTGGCGCTGTTGGCCATCGCGGACCGGTAAACGGTCCAGGTACGGGCCGTATCCGATCAGATCCGTGGCGGCGGCCAACTCACGGCGGCTCTGCGGCGTGATCCAGTCGCTGTGCCCGGGACCCATACCCACCACCGCGACGGTGCCGGGCTGCGAATCATCTCGCCGTCCGCCAGGCAGCAGCACCAGCGAAAAGTACGGCACGCTGGTCTCGTCGACGTCACCGGCGCGCAGCACCTGCTGTCCCGGTGTGCTGGCCCGCTCTACGTAGAACGCGTCGTCCAGCCGGCCCGCCTGCGAAATCGCTTCCCGCACGGCCGGAAACGAGCGCCCGAGTTTCATCACCACGGCGGCGTCGGTGTCGGCGAGCCGGCGCGCGAGTTCGGTGACCGGCAGCGTGCCCGGCAGCACCGACAACACCTCGTCACCGGCCACCAGCGGTGTGGCGGTCGCCGCCGACGCGGCACTCACCGACGTCACTCCCGGCACGATCACCGCGTCGAACCGCTCGGTGAGCCGGGTGTGCAGATGCATGTAGCTGCTGTAGAACAGCGGATCGCCCTCGGCCAGCAGCGCCACGTTGCGGCCTGCGGCCAAATGCGCGGCGATCCGTTCGGTGGCGTGAGTGTAGAAATCTTCCAGTGCCCCGGCGTAGCCGCCGGGATGGTCGGTGACCTCGGTGGTGACCGGGTAGACGAGATGCTCCTCGATCTGTCCGGGCCGCAGGTACGGCTCGGCGATAGCGCGGGCGATGCTGCGGCCGTGCCGGGCGCTGTGATAGGCGACCACGTCGGCTTCGCCGATCACCCGGGCGGCTTTGACCGTGACCAATTCCGGGTCGCCCGGACCCAGTCCGACACCGAAAAGTGTGCCACGGTAGGTCATTCGCGGCTCGCCGCGACGGAGTTGACGGCAGCGGCGGCCATCGCGCTGCCACCGCGACGGCCGGCCACCACCAGATACGACATGCCGCGCGGGCGGTCGATCAACTCCTGCTTGGACTGCGCGGACCCGACGAAGCCGACCGGTCCGCCCAGCACCGCTGCCGGTCCCGGCACGCCCTCGTCGACCAGTTCGAGCAGCCGGAACAGCGCGGTGGGCGCGTTGCCGATCGCTACGACCGCCCCGGCCAGCCGGTCAGCCCACAGTTCCACCGCGGCCGCCGATCGGGTGGTGTGTGTGCGGGCGGCCAGTGCGGCGGCGCGCGGGTCCGCGACCAGCGACACGACCTCGTTGGCGACGGACAACCGTGCAGTCGTGATCCCGGCGGCCACCATCGACGAATCGCACAGCACCGGAGCGCCATTCGCCAGCGCCGCCGCGGCGCGGATGACGACATCGTCGGTGTAGGCGACGTGTTCGGCGACGTCGACCTGCCCGCAGGTGTGGATCAGCCGGACCACGACACGTTCGACGTCGGACGGGAAACGGGTCAGATCGGCTTCGGCGCGGATGGCCGCGAACGACTGCCGGTAGATCTCGGCAGCGTCGCGAACGTAGTCCAGCACCCGCTCACCTTAGAGGCTGAGGTGGGCGCGCAACATATCCGTCTGCGGTGGCGACCAGCACCTCACCGCCTGGCGGGGCGCCGCAGGCCCGGTCGCAACCGACGAAGTGACGGTGCTGCGTGACCGTTTCGCCGCTTTCCGCCACAGCCGCGGCGTCGGCACGCACGTCGGCCGCGGAATGCTCGCAACCCGGACTGCCCACACAGGCGCTCACCGACAACCAGGGCGAGGCCTCGTCGAACACCAGTCCCATCGGCGCGAGCACCCGCAGCGCCACGTCGGCGACACCCGCGTCGAGATCACACACCAGCAGCGAGCGCCACGGCGTGATCACCAGCGGCGCCTCGATTGCGGCGAGGAACTCCGCGACGCGGGCCGGCAGCGAACCCAGCGGCACGGCCGCGCCGAGGGCGATCCGGCCGTCGTCCTGATCGATCCACCCCACCGGAGGACGAAGCGCGGGCTCGAAAGCCGGTCCTGTCCCGGCGCCGGGCAGTACATCGG
>NZ_JBARMY010000372.1:0-1986 GCF_049802695.1 Mycobacterium sp. | reverse complement strand
GCCCACGCGGGCGGCACCGACAGCTGACCGACCGAGGAGGACGCGCCCACACCCGCCAGCACCGGTGCTCCACCGAGACCGCCAGCACCTGCCAGACCGCCAGCACCTGCCAGACCGCCTGTCGCGCCGCCATCCAGTGCGGCGCCGTCGAAGCCGACCAACCCGGCCCCCAAACCAGCAGCGTCCGGCGCGATCCCCATACTTGAGGTGTCCAGAAGGCCACCACCGGCCAAGCCGAGCAGGTCGGACGCGGCGGAGGCGTAGTTACCGCCACCGATGTTCGCGACGTTGGAGAAGGCGCCTGAGGCACCGAACGTGCCGGTGCCGCCCAGGGTGGTCTGGAGGAACGACGTGATCCCACTGAACGGATCGGTCGCGGCGGCCGCGTTTGTTGCTTCGGCGTTCGAGTAGGAGCCGCCATTGAGACCCAGGGTGCTGGCGAGCTGCTGCTGGATGGCCGTGGCTTGCGAGCTGATCTGCTGGTAGAGGGTGCCGTAGGTCGAGAACAGCTGCGCCTGCAACGCGGACACCTCGTCCGCAGCAGCGGGAGCGATTCCGGTGGTCGGGGCCGCTATAGCCGAGCTTTGGGCTTCAAACGTTGAGCCAAGGCCCGACAGCTGGGCGGCCGCCGCCTGCAAAGCTTCAGGCAGTGCGGTCAAGAACGACATGCGGTTCTCCTTATGACGATGCGCTGATCCAAAAAGTGGGGGTCGCCCGTTGGATGTGGGCGCCCCGTTGCACGCCTTAAGGTTCCTTGAGGTTTGCGCACAAGAACGCGGCGGTAACTGTCTTTTAACGGTCGTGTGCGGACCGTAACAATCTGGCTTCGACGGTCCGTGATGGCGTAATCCTGGGCTAACGCAGTCGTCTCGCAAAATTAACAGTGAGGCGTTGTTAACACAGCAGTTACAACAACGGCCGGTGGAGCAGGTGCGGGCTGCTCACGCGACGCTTCTGGCCGGTCAGCGGGCACACCCCCGTTGCCGTCGAAGTCTGAAACGGTTGCGGCTGAAAGCATCTGACGCTGTGGTGCTGTGGAAGCGTCGCGGCCGCCGGGCGTTGACGACGCGCGGGTGGATGATGCGAGCAGCCCCTCCGGGCAGCGAGCCCGTCGCTGGCCGCCCTCGTCGCCCGCGGCGAGCCGCCCGCGATGCAGTAAACATCGGGGGGAGAAAATATATCGAATATATTTTTGTTCCGGGTCTGATCCAATTCATCGGTTTTTAGCAGATTCATTTTACGAGTACTTATTCGATGAAAATCAACGGTCGAATTCAACGAATGGTCGACCAACGCCCCTCTGAGCCCGGCCGGTCCTGTCGGTGGCGATCCCGTACCCGGCTGACCTATTCATGGTGACCAACTGCGCCCGGCTCCACCGCGCTGGCGATCACCACCGACCTTTTTGGTGGTGACCCGCTGTGCCCGGCTCCGCCGCGCTGGCGATCACACTGGGTCTGATTGCGGGGCTCCTTCCCCCGCTGCTGCCGCGGCGGGCATCGTCACCCGGCTAGGCTTGGCGTCGTGTTTGAATCGCTGTCCGATCGGTTGACCGGTGCCCTGCAGGGGCTGCGCGGCAAGGGCCGGCTGACCGACGCCGATATCGACGCCACCACCCGCGAAATCCGGCTGGCGCTGCTGGAAGCCGACGTCGCGCTGCCGGTGGTGCGGGCTTTCGTCGGCCGGATCAAAGAACGCGCCAAGGGCGCCGAGGTGTCCGGCGCGCTCAACCCGGCCCAGCAGGTCGTCAAGATCGTCAACGAGGAACTCATCGGGATCCTCGGCGGGCAGACCCGCCGGCTGGCGTTCGCCAAGACGCCACCGACCGTGGTGATGCTCGCCGGTCTGCAGGGTTCGGGTAAGACGACGTTGGCCGGGAAGCTGGCCGCCTGGCTCAGAGGCCAAGGACACACGCCGCTGCTGGTGGCCTGCGACCTGCAGCGCCCGGGGGCGGTCAACCAGCTGCGCATCGTGGGAGAGCGGGCC
>NZ_JBARMY010000371.1:0-1564 GCF_049802695.1 Mycobacterium sp. | reverse complement strand
TGCGAGGTGCGCACCCGGCGCGCCACGACCCCTTGTTCGGCGAGGCGAGTGCTGAACGCGCGGATGTTCTCCTCGGACCCGGCGACGACGCAGCCGCCCGGGTCGTTGACCGCGGCGAGGTCGACGTCTGCTGACAGATGCTCGGCGATGGCATCGGGACTCAGCGCCACCGCGACCATGACCCCGCGGGGCGCGGCGTGCATGAGGCGGGCGCGCATCGACACCGCCTTGACGGCCGTCGCAAGGTCGAAGACACCTGCGACGGTGGCCGCGACATACTCGCCGATGCTGTGTCCCGCCAGTGC
Organism: Mycobacterium sp.; assembly: GCF_049802695.1. Taxonomy (GTDB): domain Bacteria; phylum Actinomycetota; class Actinomycetes; order Mycobacteriales; family Mycobacteriaceae; genus Mycobacterium. The sequence goes on along the minus strand of NZ_JBARMY010000371.1, from coordinate 1,259 downwards.
TGCCGGGCGAACGCCGTAGGCATCGATCAGCTTCGCCAGCGCATATTCCACCGTGAACAGCGCGGGCTGGGTCCGGTCGGTGCGCTCCAGATTGCGCGCGGTCCCGTCGAATATCTCCGCGCGCAGGTCGATACCCAACTCCTCACCGAACCCCGCGGCGCACTGATCGAAGTGTTCGGCGAACACCGGCTCGGACTCATAAAGCCCCCGTGCCATCCCGATGTGCTGAGCGCCCTGACCCGGGAACAGGAAAACGACTCGCTCCGAGTTCTCGGTGCTCGGCGAGCACTCGCCGACGAACACGTTGTCGTGCTCGGCCGCCCGCAGCACCGCTGCTGCGTCCTGCTGATCGCCCGCGACCGCCGCCATCCGGATGTTTTCTTTGCGGCGGCCCGCGAGCGTGTACGCGACATCGGACAGGCAGACCTCGTCTGGGCCGGACAACTCGGCGGCCAGGGCCGAGCGTGACTGCTGCAGCGCCTCGGCGGTCCGAGCCGACAACAGCAGCACTTGCGGAGCGGGTTGGATGGCAGATCCTACCGGCGCCTCTACCGGTGCTTCTTCTAAGACCACGTGCGCATTCGTGCCGCCCACACCGAACGAGCTGACCCCCGCGCGCCGGACACCGTCGCATTCCCACGGGCCGTATTTGCTTCGCACGACGAAAGGCCCCTGGTCCAGGTGCAGTTCTGGATTGGGGCTGGTGAAGTGCAGAGTTGCCGGAATCGCTCGTTGCTTGAGGCAGAGGATCGCCTTGATCAGGCCGGCCATGCCGGCCGCTGCCTCCAGGTGACCGATGTTGGACTTGACCGAACCGACAAAGCACGGCCCTGGCCTATCGGCCGGGGAAACACGAGAAACCGCGAATGCTTGTCGCAGTCCTTCGATTTCGATCGGGTCGCCAAGCGGCGTGCCGGTTCCGTGGGTTTCGACATAGCTCACGGTTGAGGCGTCGACTTCCGCCACCGCATGCGCCTCGGCGATGACATCAGCTTGACCGGCCGCATTGGGCGCGGCGTACGTCATCTTCGTCGATCCGTCGTTGTTGAGCGCCGAACCCCTGATCACGGCATGAATGCGGTCACCGTCGTCAAGGGCATCCTGCAATGGCTTGAGCACTACGACACCGACCCCGCTGCCGAAGATGGTGCCGTCCGACCGCACGTCGAACGGCCGGCAGTGGCCGGTCGCCGACACCATGGAACCGGGCTCGTGCCAGTAGCCGACGCGGTGCGGAATCCGGATCGAGGCGCCACCGG
>NZ_JBARMY010000370.1:0-13493 GCF_049802695.1 Mycobacterium sp. | reverse complement strand
CCCTCCCAGCGGTGAAGTTCCTTCATCCGGAAGGCGATGTCGGCGTCACCCCAGACGAGCAGCGTCGGCACGTCGACCAGCGACTCCAGGCCGCTTTCCAAGTCGGTTAAGAACGAGCGGGCGGCGATGATGTCTTTCGGGAAGACTGCGCTTGACATGCGCCTTTCCGGTGTGGGCAGCGCTCGGCGGTAATGCCTCATCTCCGCCTGACTGAGCTTCCTCCGCCGATGCCCGGCAGGTATCAGGACGTTGACGAAGACGTTGAGTCGCCGGATCAACAGGCGGCCGATCGGTCCGCCCATGAAGCCAGAGAACGCCTCAAAGTGAAAGTCTCCGTTGACGGGCCACGCCCAGGTGTTTCCCACGACGAAGCCCGAGAACCGGTCCGGGCAACGTAGTGCCGCAGTCAAACCGATTGGGCCGCCCCAGTCCTGGACGACCAAAGTCGCGCTGCTCAGATCAAGATGCTCGATGAACTCGGAGACGACATTCGCATGGTCCGCGGGATGAAAGGCATACCCAGGTCCGGCGGTCGAGAGACCGAACCCCGGGTAGTCGAGGGCAATGCATCGGAAAAATTTCGACAATGCGGCGATCACCTCTCGGTACACAAAAGACCAAGTGGGGTTGCCGTGCAGCATCAGCAGAATTGGTCCGCGCCCCTCGTCGACGTAGTGAACGACGTTCCCGCTTAATGGCACGAATCGACTCCGGAAAGGAAACAGCTCATCATCGACCCATTCCGGTCGCCCATTCGGCTGCGGTGACTGCACTGGCATCAGGATTACCACCTCATCGCAGGGTCGTCGAATTGCATCGGACGCTTGTGCTTTAGGTGCCGGGCATTCCGCCGATCAGCGGTGAATAGTCGCAACTTCGCCGTAGGCCCCAGCCGTCGATGTCCGACCAGTCGACGTGGGCGGTTTGTCGCCGGTCGCAACTCAGCGTGTAGTAGGGCTGCATCGCACTGGCATTCGATATTTGCGGGCCGCTGACGGTGATGGTGCCGGACTGAAATTTCGGGTCGGCGAACAGCGTCTGCCAGATGTGGCGAGTCGGCCGGATCAGCTCGTTGTCTTCCCAATTGCTGGAGCCGCCCAGCGACTGTTCAATGGCGTAAGCGATGCTGCACCGCGTCTCACCGGCGCATTCCACATCGGGTTTCCCGTCGATTTTCACCATCGAGTTGAGAGTCATCACTTGCTCGATCGCTTCGGAGACCGATTCGTTGCTCACTGTGAAGGTGGCAGGCGCTGAGTACGTGAGGGGAACCGAACAGCTGACCAGCGGACCGGCCCCGAGGACCACGACGCTGGCGCACAGCCAGGTGACGTGGCGCACGCATGCAGGGTACGCCGGGTCTCCGGTGAGTCGGTTCAGCTTGCCCGTCTTACCTGGTCATAGCCGGAATTTAACCGTAAATCTGGTGGGAGGCCACCGGGATGACACCGTTAATCTGGGAATGTCCTGCGGTCGAAGGCTCCTGCGTGGCAACCTGACTCCGAGCTGAATAACCGGACGACGTTGTGTAGCAGCTAGTTTCTCTTCGCCAAGGAAAGCTAGGAGCCGCCACTTCTTCTGGCTGACCCGAACCTGGACATCGCTTGTGAAGGCGCACGCCGAAATTGGCGCGCGCGATTCCGCAAGAGGACAAGGGACCTATGCAATTCGAACAACACGAGACACATGATGCCACCCGCGGGCGGACCAAGCGGTTCCCACGCAGCTGCCGTGGCAAACATGTGTCCAAATTGACATGAGCTACCGGCGGTATCGGTTGTCGGCTCCTTCCCCCGCGCGACGGGGACCAAGCGCGGTGTCAGCGCGGACGGTGCACTTTGTTGACCATGCCGAGCAGCCGCGAGACGCCGCCCAGCAGGACCGCCGAAGCGCGACACGGTCGAGCGCCGAGCCGTGCGCATCACGGCCGAACTCGGGTTCGTCGACGGGGTCGCGCAAGGTGATCCCGCCGGCCAGCACGTGATCAAGGCCGTCGGTGGTGTTCATGGTGAACCGCGGCGAGTGCCCTCAGCCATCCAGCGCAGGTACACACCGGCAAAGCAGTCCGCCGCTGAACCTTGCGAAAACTTCACGAGTTGTCGAATTCCATTCCGGGTACAGACGCAGCAACAACGCCCCGCTTGTAGATACTGATATCGACTCAGCCGGAGACCCGCAGCACCGCGTGTGCGGCCTGAAGTACTGGAGTCCGACATGAAACGCCCAGACACCATCATCGAGATCCATCGCGAACGCGTTCAGGACCAGACGGTCGAGATGTTCAGCGGCGACACCTACACGCAATCCGTCGACGGGACCGGATACTCCGCGACGGCCACACTCGACCTGACGTTGGATCGGGTCTGGTTCGTCCTCGACTCGCAGCAGCGCTTATGGCAGGAAAAGAGTGACGACGAAGCACGTGACCCGTTGCGCCACTTCGCGATTGACCTCGTCGTCTTCAACTCGAAAATCGTCATTGATTCGGTCACCTGCATTCCGCTGGTGTCATTGCCGCCGGCAACTATCACCATTCCGGACGGTCCACGCGCCGGGGAGTCGCGCGAGATTCCGTATAACGAGATTCCGTTGTTCGGTCGGTTGACGATTCACGATCAACTCGAGCCGCACGAAGTCGAGCCGGGAAAGCAGACAATTGCGCTGAACTTCGCCACGCAGGATGCTCCGGTGCTCGTGGCCACTGCACCGGCCGACAAATACGCCGCGCAGCTATTCGGGTCCCACGTCGAGCGCCGTCCCGACGGCGATACCGCTTTCACCGGACAAGATCCGCGGATCAGCTGGGAACTGGACTACGCCGAGGCGTATTGGATCACCCACAGCATCGCCGGGGAATTGATGGTCAATTTGGAGAAACTGCAGCATCCGAGCCTCTCCGACGACGAGGCCAGAACCAGGGTGCTCGACTCGCTGGCCGCCCAGATCAGCGACTCGGTCCGCCCAGAGGTCGCCAAGATGGGGGAGGACGGCATCGTCACACTGCTGCCCGAACCGCTGGACGTCGACCCCGACGCACAGGACGACAGCACAGTCAAAGCCCTCGACGCCATCGTGCACCGCTTCGACGTCGGTGAAGTCACCGAAGAGTCTTTGGTCGTGCAACTGCACACACTGCGTGCGCTGCCGCCGGGCGAGGACCTGCCCGCCTCCATCCTCGCCGAGAACCCGCACGAGAAGACGGGATTGGCCGTCACCGGGTGGAGCATCCTCCGCCAAGTCCGTGACACCGTCATGAAGAGCTTCGACCTCGAAGAAAGCGACTTCGCCGCCGACGCACCCTGTGTCCTGGAGGGTCCGAAGACGATCGACATCGGCGGCCAGGACCGCAGCCTCGACGCGCTCGACGCCGACATAGTGCCGCGAACCCAAGACGGCCGATTGGTCATCGACGGCACTGTGAGTGCCGACAGCAAGCTTTATGACTTCAAGGCCACGTTCAAGGTGACCTACGAGATGGGCCTGGACGCCATTCCGCGCGACCCCACCGATAAGGAGCCCTGGCTGGCCGGCGTCGGAACGGTCGAGAAGCTCGAGCAGGCACTGAGCACGGCGGGCGACAAGAAGCGCGCAGGCGAGCTCACCGGGCAAGACTACGAGGCAGAGGTCAAGCGGGTCAGCGAGCAGTTCGACGAGCTGCCGAGGACGGTAGGAGTGCGACCGACGCAGCACCCACCCGAGCCAGAGGTCAAGCCGGACTTCAGCCTGACGTTGGCCGGCAAGGCCGCCGCAGCTGCGGGCACCGCGGCGCTCGTGGGTTTGCTTGCACTCCCGGTCACCTCGGTCGCCGGCGCTGCGGGGCTCGGGGCCCTCGGTGCCGGCGGGCTGCTGACCTTGGGCATCGTGCAGTACCTGACCACTGTGCTGACCGTCGACTGGTTCGGCACCGGAGTCGGGTCGCGTCAGGTCAAGAAATCGCTGAACGACCGTCCCGAGGGCACGTCGCTGCCCCCGATCGGAATACCGGTCAGCGCAAACCTCAACCGCCAGCGCCTGGCGGTGTACTTCCGGCCGCTGCCGGGGAAGCTTTGGGTGAGTTGTGTGACTGCATTCGACGGGGACGAGGAGGAGGGCGAAGGCGGCCGCGGCGATCTTCGGCTGGTCGGCGGCCAATGGCCCGGCGATGGTCACTCCTGGCAGCTCTCCAACGACGACGCGTTGTTGTACGTCGAATCCGGCGAGTTGCAGCTGCTTGCGGGTCAGGACGGCGCCGATGCCGAGGAGCGGGCTATCGGTATTGCGACCACAGAGAAAGGTCAACGCTACTTGCGGGTGGAAGGCGGCGATCCCGACGAGCTGCACCGGCTGCCGCACTGCTCACCTGATGCGACGACAGATTAGCTTCCGCTCATTCGCTGTCTCCGCGGATAACCTCGGCGCACCGTGCGGTCGAGGATGCCCAGAGTCGCCCGCAAGGCGCCCTCCGACACCACCGGGAAGATGTTCAGGTCCCGCCACTTCTGGTCGATCTCCGACCAGTCGTAAAAAGACGTGACCACAGTGGCCGCGTCGTCGTCACGGGGCTGGAGCCGGTAGCCGTACACGTGACCGATCTGTGGACGGATTTGGCCGAGTACGGTCCAGGAGATCAGCCGATCCTGCTTAAAATTCGTGATGCTGACCGTGACGTCGTACCTGCCCATCTCGGGGAAGTCGTTGAGTGCTTCGCGGTCCATATGGACGACGAAGCTGTCGCCGGCAGCGCTGACCGGATCGCCGTCGGCGTCCTGGAGCATGCCGGACGCGTCGATGGCGACGTGGCCCTGTGGGTCACACAGGACGGCGAAGATGTCCGGGGCGGGCGCCGTGATGGTGCGTTCGATCTCGATGCGTTCGCTCATGGGCCCTCACGGTCGGCGTCGACGGAATTGGCACTCACCTTACGGTGGGGGACGGGTTCCGGATGGCGTGCAGTCCGGTCAGCGGGCCGTCCACCTGCATCCGCAAGAGGTCGAACCTAGTGCGGCAGTAGCTTGACGACTCGGTCATTGTTGCTGTCGGTGACGTAGATGGTCCCGGTGCTGTCGACAGCGGACGAGGTGGGGTCGCTGAGCCCGGCGAAGGTCAATTCGGTCGGGTGGTTGGAACCGCTCGGCAGTTTGTACACGCGATTGTTGTGATGATTGGTGACATAGACGTTGCCTGAGCTGGCGACGGTGACGTCGGCCGGGTCACTCAGCCCGGCGAAGGGGAGCGCGGTTGTGGTGCCGGAGCCGGCCACCCACTCGAGCACCCGGTTGTTTCCGCCGTCGGCGACATAGACGTTGCCTGCCGAATCCGCTTGTATCCCATCAGGTTCGTTGAGGCCGGTGACCGGCACTTCAGTCTGGTGGTTCGAGCCGGCCGCCAACTTGAAGACTTTGTCCATGGCGTAGTCGGAGACGTACACGTTGCCTTGGGTGTCCAGGCAGATACCGGCAGGGGACTTAAGACCGGTGAACGGTAGCGGGATCTGGTGGTCGGAGCCCGCGGCGAGCTCGAGTACCTGGCCGGTGGCGGTGTCGGTGATGTACACGTTGCCGCCGGTGTCTACGGCCAGGCCGTTCGGGTTGTCCAGACCGGTGAACGGCAGCTCGGTTTGGCTATGTGTCGTTGCCGCCAGTTTGAGCACTCGGTGGTTTCCACTGTCGGTGACGTAGAGGTTGCCTGCGGTGTCGACGGCCACATTGCTGGGCGAGAAGAGACCGCTGAAGGGCACGGTGGTCTGGGTCGCCGGAGTCGGTTGCGGCGTTGGCGCTGACTCGTATCGGGATACTTTCGCCGCCATCTTGTCGACGATTTGTGCGGCCTGGTCGGTGATGTTCTTGTCGCACGCGGTGACGTCGAGAACGACGTTGGAGACCGCGTTGAGCGCACGCTGGCAAATCCAGCCTTTGCCGCCGACTTGAGTGGCGATGGTGGTGATCTTCGGCGCGCTACCGCCGGGTGAGCCCAATTGCCAGCCGGCGGTGGCGTTGCCGTCTTCAGTGGTGGTGACGGTCTTCCCGGCGCAGCTTTTCCACTTCGCCAGCGAACCCGTGACGAAGTCGACGGCATCGGCGGTGGAGGCGAAACTGACCGCTGCCTGATCGACCAGATGGCCGGGCGTGTCCCCGGGTTCATGAATCTGGTCACGGCTGATCGAGGTGAATTGGCTCCCGCGGTAAACCGCCACTTCAGCGCCATAGATGGCGCCGAGACAATCTTGGATGGAGATCGATTGCACGGCCTTCGCGGTGATGTCGCTGACCGGATCCGACTGCATCGCCGTAGCGACCATGACGATGTTGACCTCGGGCGCCGAGAGCAGGATGGCGTCCAGGTGATCGGGCGCGACGACTTGTGCCGCGCTCGACTTCGACGAACACGCGGCAGCGAACAACAGCACCGCTGTCACCGCGAGGGCAAGCCAGCGGGTGGAACACGACGACACGGGCATGTAGACCTCCAGCTGACCGTCTAATGACGCGATCGCATATCAGGGATGTCTTAATCCTCAGGCACGGTTCGGGCGGGCGCATGTCGTAAGCGTGCAAGGGCGGTGTGACCTGTCCAGATGTGGCGCTGTCAGCCCTCGCAGGGCGATGCCGCCGTTGTCCCGCGCGGGCGTCGACTAGGTGCACACACCGGGGCGCTCGTCGAAACCAGCCCATGCTCTTGTCCCGGCGGCCATACCCAACTGGTGGCGATTTTCCACGCTAACGTGGTGTTGGTGGCGTCTAGCTTTAGGCGGTGCGCGGGTTGGAAAGGCTTTTAGAAATGGTTACCCTTTCGCTGATCAGATTGCCTGCCGCCGTTGGTGGTCTGGCATTGTCGTTGACCGCTGGGACCGTCGTCGCGTCCGCAGATCCCGATCTGGGGCCGGTCATCAACACCACATGCAATTACTCGCAGGTGGTGTCGGCACTCAATGCGCAATCGCCAGCAGCTGCCGCGCAACTGAACGCATCGCCGTCGGCAAAGGGCGCGTTGCGTGGATTCCTCGATTCGTCGCCGGATGAGCGCCAGCAGATAGCCCAGGAACTACAGAGCAGGCCGGAATCTCAGCAGTACATTCAGCAGTACGCTGGACTTCTCCTGCAGGTCGCCAACACCTGCAACAACTACTGAGCAGAAGCGCGGTATAGCAACACCTCTCAGCCATCGGGGTACAGTGCGCACTTGCTTACCGAAATGCGTTGTGAGGTTGGGTCGGCGTCAGCCTTGGGCGCAAAAAATTTGCAGGGTCGGGCTCTCGCGGCCTGGCGAACGCCAGAAGGTTTTATCCGAGGGGTAATTCTTCGAGCAAACGTAAAGACGTTGTTAAGCAACGACTACCAGTACTGTTTAGCTGCTGTGGCTTCGGGCTTCTTGCACTATCTCGCGCGCTTGCTCTTCAAGGCACTCAAACCCGGCCTGTCCATACTGATGTTGGACCGCCCGCACCGCTTCATCATCGCTGATGCTGTCAGGAACCTGAACTTCGTCGGGACAGTGCTCGTCGAAATACCTCTCCATGTCCCCAACAACGTCCTCAACGATGTCATCGTCCGTCACGCGCCTGACGGTATCGCGGTTCTGTGATGATCAGTGCGAACTCCCTTTCCGGCGTGGCGCCGCTGCACCTTCCTCACAGCGCTGAGAGCACGCCGCGCGGAGCTCCGAACCATCGACCACGACATACCGCTCGGCGTCGCTATCGACCAGCGAGCAGCGTGCTGATTAGCCGCCGATGCCGTGACCGCGAAAGTCCCCGGACGGGCGTCCGGGGCACAGGTGCCGGTCGAATGAGACGATGTGCGCCCCCAGGAACGAAAGGAAGACATCACATGGCTGGTTTTGAGTGCAATGGCAATAAACACCGCTCCAATCCTCGGCGGCGTGCTGTTGGCGACCGCTGCCGGGCAAGTGAGAGGCCCGGACTACCGCAGCGCAATCAACCAGGACCTCGATCTGCTGGAGCGCCTGCCTGCGGATCAGGCAAGCCGCCGGGCAGCGCTCTTGCGAACGGTTGAACGACGCATCGACGACTTGGTGTCCGCCGCCGAAAGAAGCCACCAATTGAGGTCGGCGGCGACTTCGTATCAGGGCAACTGGCGCGACATCGTCCTGCTGGCCAACGCGGTGTTGTTCACCTTCGTCTGGTGGCACGTGAGTCACCACCGAGACAATTGGCTTCCAATGTTCATCGTCTTGATTGCTGTCTGCGCCCTGTCGGCCCTATATGCGTTCCGCGGCTCGGTGAGAAGCGTGCGTCGGCTCATCCGCTAGACCGCAACCGTCGACGAATAACGGTGCGCCCCCGCGGTGAGCAAGAAATCGAAGCTGAGGACTATGAGGCGCAATTGACGAGCACTTTTAGTTGTGCATGTACTGGGATTTAGTTAGTGAAACCCGACTAGCTGATGAGCAGTTCGGCCTCAGTCGGCAGAAGCTTTGTGATTGGAACACGCACGGCGTCTCGGCGTCCTCAGTCGGCGCGGTGAGGCGCGGCAGGGGCGGCATTGTCGCCCAAGAGGATGAAGGCGCTGGCGACCTTGGAAAGGCTCACGGGTTGGTGCGCGGACCTTCGTTTAAACCCACTTCGACGGAGTGGCGAGCGATCAGGCCTGGGACTGCCCGGCGGGGCCTATCCGGCGGTTTGGACGATCAGCACGTCGGCCTTGGCCCTGCGGGAGAGGTTAGCTGGGACCGATCCCAGTAGCCGCCCGGCGACCGTGCCCAGTCCCACATTGCCGACGACGAGCAGGTCCGCATTGACCTCCTCGGCCAGATGCACCAGTACATCGACTGGCGCGCCGACAAGCGCCCGCTCTTCGATGTCCTGGGCGCCCGCGGTCTTCGCTCGATCGCGGGCCTTCCGAAGGATCTCATATACGGGGGCGCGCCCGTGCATCTTGTAGCCCGCGTCCCCGAGGGCGTCCTCGGCGCGGGAGTCAATCACGCGATCCGGCCGGGGTGGTTTTGACCAGCCTCCCTTCTCCACATTGGGGAGATGGGCGCTCGCGACGATCAGCTTCGCGTTATTTTCCGCGGCGACCGCACCTGCGCGATCGACCGCACGCATTGACGAGACTGAGCCGTCCGTCCCGACAACCACTACCCGATAGCTGCACATGTCGCCTCCCAGCAGTCAGTTGCGACGACACAAGACACTAACGCTTGCTGATTCAGGATGGATCGGTTTGGCGACATCGTGGCGCGCATCGGCTTTGGTAACAGTCCAGCACTCTTCGGCCGAGAGCGTGCGCGACACCCCGACCACCGATGTCACTTCGGTGGCATCACAGCATCGGGCGTACCTATCCCGTGGCTCTACCTATTCCCGGCATAACCCAACCTCCCGCGCGCGAGTGTGTTTTGCCCTTTCAGGCTTGGCGCGCCGGGCATAGCCGGACCGCTTTCGGGTTGTCCACGTCGCCCCGTTTCACCCCCACGTCGCTCGGGGTACAAACGCGGATGAACAAATCCGTAAGCTGCGCGGCAGCGACAATCATGATGACCGCCGGCTTAGGTTTGGCCGGTATGGGCACCGCAATCGATGCTCAGGCCCAGGCCGGATCCTTCCAGGACTTTCCGTGCCCGCCGAGCCAACCCAACGGCGATAACTGCGACCCTCCGGGACCTGGACCCGGCGGGCCCGGCCCCGGAGCTGTTAGCCCCGAACCAACCGACGCCCAGGGTCCTGGGGGTACCGGCGCCACCGGAACGGGTGGCGGAGGCGCGGCTGGGGGCGCCGGCGGTGGATGAAATGGCGGCGGGGGCGGGGACGACTAGCCCCGCTCGTTAGGTCTGGACTCGCAGATACGCCGCACTGACAGCGAAAACGATGTGATCGGGCGTCGCAGGGGAAAGACTACGGTAGTGCTGCGGTCCCGCCGGAACGTATCCTTGGCTGCAACCCCCAGACAACGGAACGCCGAACGATGAGATTCAAGGCTGCCGCCGATCCTCTCCTGCGTATCGAGCTGTCCATGGACCAGCGGCGGGCGATGAAATCAGCAGCATTGCGGTTGGACAGCGAGTTCACAGGCACTGTCAGTACGGAAACCATTGAACGGTTCCTGTACTCCTCCTACGATCAGTTAGCCGCCCGCGCGAACGTTCACGACTTCTTGACACTGCTGGCAGAGCGCTTCGCGCGGCAACGACTTCGCGCCCTGGCGAAGGCCGAAGGCAAATCAACCGAGGGCAAGCCGGCCGTTTTATTCCTTTGCAACCACAATGCGGGCCGATCCCAAATGGCCATGGGAATGTTCAGCCGTCTCGCCGGCGGCGCGGCCGTGGCGTGGTCTGGTGGTTCGGAGCCCAAAGGCGAGATCAACCCCGCCGTCATCGCCGTAATGGCCGAGCGCGGAATCGACCTCGCCGACGAATACCCCAAACCGTGGACCGACGAGATTCTCGAAGCGGCCGACGTGATCATCGCCATGGGCTGCGGCGATGCCCCGAAAACCTTGCCCGGGCGCCGGTACGAAGACTGGGTCCTCGACGACCCAGACGGCAAAGATGTAGCGGCCGTGCGGCCCATCTGCGACGAAATTGAAGGCCGTGTGCTCCGGCTAGTCGCCGAGCTAGGAATCCCCCGTCAGGCCTGACCGGCACAAACCCCGCTACCGCCAACTGTGGCCAATAAGGGTGCCTTGGGTGGAATGTGGCCTGCGGGCCGCCGCTAGACCCGACTGCGATGTCTCGCCCCGCCCGGCCCGGCCGCGGTGCACTAGGCGCTCATCGAGCAGTGCATCGACGTGACGAATCGACGGCTCGCCACCGTGCTCGCGAATTGAACGGCGCACAGCAGCGATGAGCCGTAGTCCGGAGTCGATCGTCTCGGGATCCCGCATGGTGTCGAAGCGTAAGCGTCGGGCCGTAGCGCGCAAGTCACTTAGGTGTCGTCGGCAGTTTCAGTTTGGGCGGCGGATAAACCGACCTAGCAATCGTCGCTGAAATCCACCCGATCAGCCACCCGCCGCCGACCAAGAGGAAGGTGTGTAGGCGGTTGGGGTTCGTAACTGCAATAAGAGTCAGAATCACAGCCCATACGACTGCGCAGCCGATGCTGTAACCGGTATAAGTGTTGCGCGACATGACAACAAGGCTAGGCCCCATCCTGGGCTCTTGGTGGAGATCCTCTCGCCACTCCAACGCTCGGTTTGACCCGCCGCTGGGCTCCGTTGGAGAGCTGGCACAAGGGTGAGGAAACGAACATTCTTCGGGCGGAACGTGGCACCGCGGCCCGAGCGCGATATGTCGACTGCGCTGCCGGGTGCGCTAGCTGCTTATCGCGATCAACTGGCCATCATGTAGTGGTCGCACCAACTCCTTCCGCGTCGACGGCTCGGCGCACTGCCGCGATGAGGCGCAGCTCGGAGTCGATGACATCAAGCGTGCGCATAGTCGACCAAGCGTGGCTGCCCTGCTCAGTACAGCGCAAAGTCAGCCAGGCTCGGTGCCCAATGCGAGGCGGTCGGCGCGGTTAGATCCAGGCGCACACGGCCAGTACTGGACCGGCTCGCGTGAAATACTCCCGCTATGAACACAGAGATGGTGGCACCGGAGTGCATTGAAAAGGGCGACTTCATATGGAGCAAACAGGACGTCTATGAAGGCCGCGTAAAGAACAATTACTCATACTTACAGCCGAAGACCCACGCCGATGTAAAACCCCCCGAGGAAATGAACACAACTGTGTGGGTCTTCACCCTCGAACATGGTCCAGAATTTAGCTTTTCGAGCGGTGAGCAGGTCAAACGGCGCCGCCGAGAGTGGTGAGCAGGTCAGCCGGCCAGTCAACTCAACTAGTCACCGTTCATGAGGCCGTCCGCGCCGGGGCGAAATCTAGAATCGCGACTTTGTTGCCTTGTGGTCGCGTGGACACAACCGGCCAGTTGGCTGTTCGCGGGGCGATCCGGGAAGCCAATCTAGATGGTATTGGCACGTATCTGGCACGCGCTGATCGACGAAGATCAGAAATACCTTTGACGTGCACAAACTCTGGTGCGCGGTACTGGGATTGAACTTGTGCCACGACTTGTATGCAGTCGTGGCGTCGGGCACCGGCCGCCTGGCGTATATCTTTCGTCGGCCTAATAAAACCTGCCGCGCGCGGCAGTGCGTTTCGCCCTTCCAGGCCTGGCGCGCGGGACATGGCTCAGACGGGAGGGTTTTAACAAGCGCCTCCGGTCCCGGTTTCCCCCTTAACCCGCTCAGCGAGGCGCTCCCCAGGACTCGCGAAGACGGCGGTCGCCCTGGCGTGCATCATGCTCAAGCGGGGCGTCCTTGAGCGCGGCGGATGTTGTCCTGTTCGTGGAAAGTCGCATCTGGGCACCAGATGATCGGCCACCCCAGCCAGGTTGGGTCGATCTCGTGATCACCAAAGAACACAACGTGTTCGGACTGTGCCGGCACCAGCTTCCAGCCCCCCTTATCGCCGCGGAACTCGCGCACCAGCAGTGCGCCTTCAGCGGAGCGGCGCACGGTGCCTCCCGGGGCCTCTTTCATATGCTCAGTTCTACTTCTCTCTTAAGCCGCCTAGCGGCGACTCGAAACCAGCACCAACTGTCAAACAGGTCAGCCGGTGGTGCGGACAATCAGCACGTCCGTTCTGGCCCGGCGCGAGACTTTGCCGGGGACCGAAAATAGCCGCCCGAGGATCGCGTAGCGCGCGTCCAGTCCGACATTGCCGACTACCAGCAGATCGGCGTTGGCTTTCACGGCGATGTCCACCAGCGCTTGTACCGGAGCAGCCTCCATCGGCCGCTCCTCGATATTCTTCACACCGGCCGACTTCGCCCGATTACTGGCGTCGCGCAGGATCGCGTAGATAGGCGCGTTGCCCCTCACCATGTAGCCCTCGCCTTTCAGGGCGTCGGCCGCGCGCAAATCGTCCCTTTGGGCGGAGTACCCGGTCGCAATGATCAACTTCGCGTTCGACTCGGCGGCGATCTCTGCTGCGCGGTCGACCGCATGCAACGACGTCTGCGAGCCGTCGGTGCCAACCACCACGGTCTGGTAGGCGCTCACTAGCCCAGGATTCCGGTATTGATCCCAGCTGAAGCGGCTGCGGCTACGAGAGTCGCACGCAAAATCATTTGCCCCACTTCCTGAAGCTCGTCCTCATTTTTATGACGTGGGCCCGATGGAACGGCAGCGTATGGGAATAGAGGGCTTGATCACCCGCGATCGGGAAAATGCAGTCGGATTGAGCGACGCACCGCTGCCAGCAGCCGCAGCTCGGAGTAGATGGTGTCGAGGTCGCGCATGCCGGCAGTTTCCGCGTCTAGTCGGCGCGGCGCAATTCACCCCAGTGGTCGCACGACTCCATCCGCACTCCGTCCGCGGCGACGGGCCGAGCCCTATGCCGCGCAGCTGAGATTGGGAATCGGAGCACTGACATCAGGTATGTGGTGCGTATGTGGTGCAAACCGAATTGGAGAAACTAAAACAGCAATCTAGACGGTATGGAGGCGATCTGAGGCCGAAGGCCTCGGGCTGCAATCGGACGTGGGTTGCCGGTG
>NZ_JBARMY010000369.1:0-5204 GCF_049802695.1 Mycobacterium sp. | reverse complement strand
GGGCCACCTTACTGGAGACGGCGGGCGGATGCGTCGGGCTGGCTTGCGGCGTCTTGGCCACGGTCGAATCACCCGACCCGCAGCCCGCTGAGACCGCGGCCACCGATGCGGCGACAGCCACTCCCGTCAATGTCCGAACCCGGCACGATAGCCACCACACATCGCGCACCGTACCGTCAACGGGTCCGTAGGTGTGGCAGGCGAGGCCGTACGGAGGACTGTGCGCTGCGCTCGGCACGCCGAGCTGGCGATCCCCACTAAACTTCACGTTCTGATGACCGCCCCGGAAGATTCCACGACGCCGTCCCCCGCGACGTTCCTCGACCTGCAGCTTCACCCGCAGGTGGTTCGTGCGGTCGCCGACGTCGGCTACGAGTCACCGTCAGCGATTCAGGCGGCCACCATCCCGGCGCTGATGGCCGGTTCCGACGTGGTGGGGCTGGCCCAGACCGGCACCGGCAAAACAGCGGCGTTCGCCCTGCCGATCCTGTCCAAGATCGACCCGAACAACACCGCCACCCAAGCACTGGTGCTCGCGCCGACCCGCGAACTGGCGTTGCAGGTGGCCGAGGCGTTCAGCCGCTACGGCACCCATCTGCCGAAGATCAACGTGCTGCCGGTCTACGGCGGATCGTCCTACACTGTGCAACTGTCCGGCCTTAAACGCGGCGCGCAGGTCGTGGTCGGCACCCCGGGCCGTGTCATCGATCACCTGGAACGCGGCACCCTTGACCTGTCCCATGTCGACTATTTGGTGCTCGACGAGGCCGACGAGATGCTCAGCATGGGCTTCGCCGAAGAAGTCGAGCGGATTCTTTCCGAGACGCCGGAATACAAGCAGGTCGCGTTGTTCTCGGCCACCATGCCTCCGGCGATCCGCAAGATCACCGCCAAATATCTGCACGATCCCCTTGAAGTCGCGTCCGAGACGAAAACGGCCACTTCCGAGAACATCTCGCAGCGTTACATCCAGGTTGCCGGTCCGCGCAAAATGGACGCCCTGACGCGGGTGCTTGAGGTCGAGTCCTTCGAGGCGATGATCGTCTTCGTCCGCACGAAGCAGGCCACCGAGGAAGTCGCCGAAAGATTGCGTGCTCGGGGGTTTTCCGCAGCGGCCATCAACGGCGACATCCCGCAGGCCCAACGGGAACGGACGATTGCGGCTTTGAAGGAAGGCGGCGGAAAAGGACTCGACATCTTGGTGGCCACCGACGTGGCTGCGCGCGGACTGGACGTCGACCGGATCTCGCACGTGCTCAACTACGACATCCCGCACGACACCGAGTCCTACGTGCACCGGATCGGACGCACCGGGCGGGCCGGCCGGTCGGGAAGCGCGCTGCTGTTCGTCTCGCCGCGAGAGCGCCACCTGCTGAAGTCGATCGAGAAAGCCACCCGCCGGACGCTCATCGAGGCACAACTGCCGAGCGTCGAAGACGTCAACGCCCAGCGGGTGGCCAAGTTTGCCGATTCCATCACCGACGCCCTCGGCTCGCCGGGATTCGAGTTGTTCCACCGCCTGGTCGAAGACTACGAACGCGATCACGACGTGCCGATGGCCGACATCGCGGCGGCTTTGGCGCTGCAGTCCCGCGACGGCGAGGCGTTCCTCATGGCACCCGAGCCACCGCCTGAGCGACGCAGCGAGCGCCGAGCCGCCGACACCGACCGCAAGTCAGGAAAAGACCGGAAAGTTGCTTCCGACAAAGACTTCGGCACCTACCGCATTGCCGTCGGCAAGCGGCACAAAGTCGGTCCCGGTGCGATCGTGGGTGCGATCGCCAACGAAGGCGGTCTGCACCGCAGTGACTTCGGCCACATCACCATCGGCCCGGACTTCTCCCTCGTCGAACTGCCTGCACATCTCGCAGCGGCGACGCTGAAGGCGCTGGAGCGCACCCGCATCTCAGGACAGCTGATCAACCTGCGGCCCGAACGGCCGTCGAGCCCGGACCGCCGCCGGGACGGCAAGAAACCCAAGCGGAAAACCTCCGGATGACCCTGCCCGAGGCCACGACTGAACAAGGCGGGCTCGAACAGGTGTCCGGTGTCGACCGGGTCGCGTCGCTGACCGGTATCCGCGCGGTCGCCGCGCTTTTGGTGGTGGGCACCCATGCGGCATACACCACCGGCAAATACATCCAGGGATATTTCGGGTTGATTTGTGCGCGGCTGGAGATCGGGGTGCCGATCTTCTTCGTGCTGTCCGGATTCCTGCTGTTCCGGCCGTGGGTCAAGTCAGCCGCCACCGGCAGCCCGTCACCGTCGGTCAGCAGTTATGCCCGGCACCGGGTGCGGCGCATCATGCCCGCATACGTGGTGACGGTGCTCGCGGCCTACGTCGACTACCAATTCCATTCGCTGAAGCCGAATCCCGGTCACACCTGGATCGGGCTGTTGCGCAACCTCACGTTGACCCAGACCTACACGGGCAACTATCTGGGGAACTACCTGCATCAAGGTCTGACCCAGATGTGGAGCCTGTCCGTAGAAGTTGCTTTTTACCTGGTGCTTCCGGCCCTGGCGTATGTGTTGCTGGCTTCGCTGTGCCGGCGCCGATGGCAGCCGGTGCGGCTGCTGGCAGGCCTGGGCGGGCTGGCATTGATCAGCCCCGCCTGGTTGACCCTGGTACACACCAACGACTGGCTGCCCAACGTTGCCCGGCTATGGCTGCCCAGCTACCTGGCCTGGTTCGTCGCCGGGATGTTATTGGCGGTGCTGCAGGCGATGCGCATGGTCTGCTATGCGCTGGTGGCGATTCCGTTGGCCGTGATCAGTTACCTGATCGCTGCCACGCCGATCGGTGGGGCGCCGACGACGGCGCCGACCGGGTTGCTCGAAGCGGTGGTGAAGTCGACGTTCTACGCGGTCATCGCAGCTTTGGCGGTGGCGCCGCTGGCCTTGGGCAACCAAGGGTGGTACGCGGGAATGCTGGCCAGCAGACCAATGGTGTGGCTGGGCGAGATCTCCTACGAAATCTTCCTGGTCCACCTGCTCACCATGGAATTCGCCATGATCGAGTTAGTGCATTACCGCATCTACACGGGTTCGATGACCGTCCTGTTCGTCGTGACAGTGGTCATCACGATCCCTCCGGCGTGGCTGCTGCACCGATTCACCCGCGTGCGGACATCGGCCCCGAGTCACCGAGCGGGTTGACCGGTCACCTGGTCGGCCGACACCACGACCGGGATGACGAACTCCTGAAGCAATGCCGCCTCGTCCGCACCGTCACGGCCGGGAAACAGCAGCAACGACGTGATGACCCGCACCAGCCAGCGCGCGCGACGTTCGACGACGCCACGCTCGTCGGGGCCCAAGGAGTTCAGAAATCCCGCGGCCAGCGCGTTGATCACCACGGAGTGCTCAGCCACCTCGCCGCCGATCGGCGGTTGTGTGGTGGCGAACCATGATGACAGGGCCGGGCTTTCGCGAACCGACCGCAGCGTTGTGGTGACCCCGGCGATCAGCCGTTGCCGGGGATCGTCGATGCCGGTGATCTGCTCTCTGATCGCGTCGTGCAGCCGATAGGCCTCGCGATGCACGTAGGCGGTACGCAACGCTTCGCGGTTCTCGAAGTACCTATACAGCGTCGCGCGTGAACACCCTGCGGCGCGGGCGATTTCGTTCATGCCGATCGACCCTGGGTCGTGCTCGGTGAACAGCTTCCCGGCCGCGTCCAGAATCCGATCGGCGGCCATCTCGGTCCGACGCAACGCCAGCCAGTCGTTGGCGGGCATCAGGACCGCACGCGGAAGGGAACCGAAAGCGGACGCCGCACGTAACTGCCGCCGGCCCAGACGATGCCGGACTCGTCGACCTCGAACTCCGGGCAGCGCGCCAGCAGCTCGGTCAGCGCGACTTGGGACTGCATCCGCGCCGCGGCGGCACCCAGGCAATGGTGTGCGCCGTGGCTGAACGTGAGGATGTTGCGCGGGCAGCGCGTCACGTCCAGCTCAGCGGCGTCCGGCCCGTAGACACGTTCGTCCCGGTTGCCGGATCCGTACAGCAGCAGAACTTTACGGCCGGCCGGGACGGTGGTGTCGCCGATCGTCACGTCACGGGTGACCGTGCGGGCCAGGGCCTGCACCGGCGAGGTGAGCCGCAGCAGTTCCTCGACGGCGTCGCGGATCAGTGCCGGGTCGTTCGCCAGCAGCCGTCGCTGGTCGGGCCGCTGGTGCAGTAATTGCGTTGAGCCGCCGAGCATTCCGGTGGTGGTGTCATTGCCGCCGGTGACCATCGTGAAGGTGAACGCCAACACCGACAGGGTGCCGGCGATGTCGCCGTCGGCGCCAACCCCGGCCGCGACGAGGTGTGAGACGGTGTCGTCCGCCGGCTCGGTTCGGCGGCGCGCGATCAGGTCGGTGAAGTAGGCCATCATCGAACCGATCGCGTCACCGGCAGTCGTGACACCGCCGGCGGCGGTGTTGGCCGCGACGATCGCCTGGGTCCAGCCGTCGAATTGGGCCCGGTCTTCCTCCGGCACGCCCAGATAATGCGCAACGACCATCGACGGCAGCGGTTTGAACAGCTCGGCGACGATGTCACCGCCGCCGGCGGCGCGCAACCGCTCGATGCGCTGGACGACGAACTCGCGCACCGTCGGTTCGACCGCCTGGACCTGTCTTGGCGTGAAGCCGCGGGCCACCAGCTTGCGGAATTCGGTGTGCGCGGGCGGATCCGTCATGACCATCGGTGGGTTTTCCTGCAGCCCGATGAGTTCGAGCTCCCCGTAGTTGACCGTCAAGCCCTGCGCCGAGGAGAAGGTCTCGTGATCGCGCGCCGCCGCCCACACGTCGGCGTGCCGGGACAGCACGTAATAGTCGTCGGCCGGCCGGCCTTTGGGTACGACGTGATGCACCGGATCCTGATCGCGGAGCGCGCGGTACATCGGCCAGGGCTCAGTCCAGGTCTCGGCGGTCGGCAGCTGGAAATGCCGTCGGTGAGACAAACTAGCTGTCATGTCTCATGATTACGACAGTTAGTCGCTTATGTCAACTTTCGTCGAATTCCAAGCGGTGACGAAGTTCTTCCGCCGCGGCCTGCAGATTGCGGCCGACGATCCCGCGCCCGATGAATTCGCTGAGCCGGGCAATGCCCAAGCCGGTCAGCGAATAGGTCAGTGCGAAGGTGACGCGGCAGGACTGGCCGTCGCCTTCGACGGAGGCTTCGAATGAGTGGCGGGTTCCGCGTAGCGATCGCCA
>NZ_JBARMY010000368.1:0-1729 GCF_049802695.1 Mycobacterium sp. | reverse complement strand
CCCGGCGACAATGCGGGCCGCGCAACGGCCCGAGGAGGAGCCGGGCCATCGATAGAGCCCGGCGACAATGCGGGCCGCGCAACGGCCCGAGGAGGAGCCGGGTAATTGAGCGGAGCCCCGTGAACGTCCAGCAGTTCCGGAAGGACCTGCGGGCCTGGCTGGACGACCACGATTTGGCACCCGGTCCGGATCACTCGCTCGAAGGCCACATGAAGCAGCTGGCCCGAGTCCATCGGGCACTTTTTGACGCCGGCTGGATGCGGTACGGCTGGCCGGAGAAGGCGGGTGGGTTGGGCGGCCAGACGATGCTGCGCGCGATCGTCGGTGAAGAGGTTGTTGGCCGCGGCCTTGCCGAGCCGGGGCCGTACTCGATGGTCGAGGTGCTTGCGCCCACGCTCATTGACTACGCCGCACCCGAGCTCGCCGCGGAGATGGTGCCGCGGCTACTCAGCGGTCAAGAACAGTGGTGCCAAGGATTTTCCGAACCGGGCTCCGGCAGCGACCTGGCGTCCCTGTCCACCCGGGCCAGCCCGCACGGAGACGACTGGGTCGTCAATGGGCAGAAGGTGTGGACCAGCTACGCCCAATTCGCAACCCGCTGCGTGCTGTTGACGCGCACCGCTGGCGGCCATGACGGCATCACCGCGTTCTTGGTCGACATGGACACCCCGGGCATCACCATCCGGCCGCTGCGCACGATGCACGGGGTCGACGAGTTCTGCGAGGTCTACTACGACAACGTGGTGGTCCCGGCGAGCCGGATGCTGGGCAAGCCGGGCGACGGCTGGCGGCTCGCGATGGATCTGTTGCCGTATGAACGGTCCACTTGCTTCTGGCAGCGGATTGCCTACCTGTACTCGCGGTTCGACCGACTCGTCACCGAGATGAAGGATCCGGACGACTTGCACCTCGGGTCGGCCTTTCTGTCGCTGCACACTGTGCGTTGCCGTTCGCGCGCCACGCTGCACCGGCTGGACGACGGGCAGCGGCTGGGGCCGGAGACCTCCATCGACAAGGTGCTGCTGGCCACCGCCGAGCAACGGCTCTACGACACAGCGCGCGATCTGCTGCCCGCGGTGATCGAACTCGACGAGTCCGATTGGCGCACCGAGTATCTGTACTCACGGGCGGCGACGATTTACGGTGGCACGGCTGAGATTCAGCGCAATATCATCGCTCGCCGGCTGTTGGATTTGGGCAAGGAGTGAGTGTGGACGTCGAGTCCTTGCGGATGCTGGAAGACGCGTTGCGCAAGACGATGACCACGACGTCGGGTTCGAGGCTGGACCAGGCGCTGACCGAGCTCGGTTGGCTCGACATGCTCGACGAGGTGCCAGAAGCAGCCGTTCCGTTGGTGTTTCGATTGCTGGGCGAAACCGGCGCGCATGCGTCGGTGCTCAACGACGTCGTGTTGCACGCCGGCGGCAATGCGGTGGGCAACGTGGCAGCACTTTCGTACGCCGGCGGTACCTGGGTGATCTGGGAGCGCGCCGACTCGGTGAATTCAGCGCTTGACGGCAAGCTACCGATTCACTATGCGCCGCACAGCGACTCGATGCCGCAGATCGATCCGGCGCCGCTGGCGGCGGGCCGGCGCGCGCTCGGGTGGTGGCTGGTCGGAACCAGTCGGGCGATGCTGTCACTGGCCCGCCGGCACGCTTTGGACCGCGTGCAGTTCGGCAGGCCGGTCGCCGGTTTCCAGGCGATCCGGCATCGGCTGGCCGAGACA
>NZ_JBARMY010000367.1:0-1975 GCF_049802695.1 Mycobacterium sp. | reverse complement strand
ACCCGCGTCGGTGGTATCTGGCACCTACGCGGTTGTGACCGGTTAAGGGTTAAAATGTTGGACTTTGGAGCGTTCCCGCCGGAAGTCAACTCTGCCAATTTGTATTCGGGCCCCGGGTCGGGGTCGTTGATGGCGGCTGCATCAGCGTGGAATCAGCTGGCGGCCGAGCTGAATGCCGCAGCCCTGAGCTATGACAAGGTGGTGACCGCGCTGAGCAGCGAGCAGTGGCTGGGCCCGGCGTCGGCAGCAATGGCCGAGGCCGCATCACCATACGTGGTTTGGATGAATACCACTGCCGCCGACGCCGAGCAGGCCGCAAGCCAGGCACGTGCAGCTGCCGGGGCGTACGAAACCGCCCTCGCTGCGATGGTGCCTATGCCAATGGTCGCGGCCAATCGAGCAGAACTGGAACAGTTGTTGACGAACAACGTCTTTGGTCAATACACAGGGGCGATCGCCGCGATCGAAGCGCAGTACGGCGATATGTGGGCGCAAGATGCCACAGCAATGTACGGTTACGCGGGTCAATCTGCGGCTGCGGCCAAGGTCACACCATTCACCGCGGCACCACAGATCACCAGTCCGACTGCCCAGGCCGCACAGGCCACAGCAACGACTTCGGCGACAGCAACTTCAGCGGGTACCTCGCAGTCGACGCTCAGCCAACTGATTTCGAGTCTGCCGAATCAACTGAACAATCTTGCGTCGCCGGTGTCGGCCACGTCGTCGACTGCGTCCACGCCGCTGCTGAGCGAGCTTTGGTTCCTACTCAGTGGACAGACCGCACTGCCAACCAATTTCGGCACGTTGCTGAACGGCGTTAGTCCGTTTTCGTCGTTGTGGTACAACACCGAAGGTCTGCCCTACTTCAGCGTCGGTATGGGCAACTTCGGTATCCAGATGGCCAAGACCATGGGCCTGCTCAATGGCGTCGGAGGCGGTGCGGCGGCGGGCGCGGCAGGTAGTCCACCCAAAGCGCTTTCCGGCTTAGGCGGCTTGCTTGGAGGCGGCAGTGGTGCCGGAGCCGGGGGGGTCAATGCCGGAGTAGGCAACGCAGACATAATCGGCGATGTATCGGTCCCACCAAACTGGGCACAGGTTAGCGGCGCATCCAGCGGGGCCGCCCGTGTGGCACACCACAGTATGACCCCTGCCGCACCCGAGGGGCCCGGCAATCTGCTTGGCGGTATGCCGCTCGCCGGCCCGCATGCTGGCGCAGCGGCTACTGGCCCCAAGTACGGCTTCCGCCCGAAAGTGATGGCCCGACCGCCGTTCGCAGGATAGCTCCCATCAGTTTCCCACCGGCGCAGGTGTTTTCGGCGCAGAATAGTTGGGCTTACCCAAGCCCAACATGTACTGCGCGATCATATTGCGGAATACCTCGAGGGTGCCCCCATAGATCCCGACCAGGGGTGCGAAGCGGTACACGTACTCCGACGCGCCGTCGTCCGCCGCACCGTCAGTGCCGTGCGGCAGCGTCGACGCGGTACCGAGGATGTCCATCAATTCCGGTGAGACGTCGCGCATGGTCTGAGCGATCGCGACTCGGCCGAAGATGCTCGGCGCGCTCAGCGCTGCCTCGATCCGGGCAGTGCTGCGGCCCAACCGGTACGCCACTGATTCATCGTCAACAAGCCTGTGCCCGTTATGATCCCGCTCCCCTGCCTTGGCTGCGGTCTGGTCCAGGGCATAGGCCATGAATCCGGCCTGGTGCATCATGATCGAGACGTCCTGCAACCCATCAGGCGCGGCAGCGACGGCGCCGTGCTCGGTGTTGAGCGGCTCTCTTAGCACAGTCCAGCCCGCGTTGACCTCGCCGAGTCGGTATTTGTCGTCGACGCGAACGTCGCTGTAGTAGACGATGTTGGTGCGGTCACCGTCGACGGTCCGAATCCCCTGGATGTCGATTCCCGCAGAATCAAGCGGTACCAGAAACATGGTCAGGCTCTTGTGTTTTGGAGCCTCGGGATCGGTG
>NZ_JBARMY010000366.1:0-2089 GCF_049802695.1 Mycobacterium sp. | reverse complement strand
GAGATGGTGCCGCCGGCGATTTCGGCGAGCAGCGCCGCGCATCGGTTCAGCGCGGCAACCGAAACCGCGGGGTCGACAGCGCGCTCATAACGGCGGGCCGCTTCGCTCGGCAGGTGCAGCCGGCGCTGGGTACGTGACACCGCGGCCGGATCCCAGACGGCGGCTTCCAGCAGTACGTCGGTGGAGTCGGCGCGCATCTCGGTGCTCCCGGAGCCCATCACGCCGCCGATGGCCACGGTGGCGACATCATCGACGATGAGCACGTCGGCCGGGTCGAGGCGACGCTCGATGTCGTCGAGAGTCACCACCGTCTCACCGGACCTGGCGAACCGGACGTGGAACCCGCCGCTGATCCGGTTGCGGTCATGGGCGTGCATCGGATGGCCCAGTTCGAGCATCACGTAGTTTGTCGCGTCGACGGCCGGCGAGATGGCCCGGATGCCGGACAGCAGCAGCCGGCGCTGCAGCCACCAGGGTGACACCGCGGCCGGGTCGATTCCGGTGACCGAGCGCAGCGCGAATCGGCGCACCCCGGTGCCGGGTTGCACGCTCAGCGGCCAGGCCTGCCCTTCGGCCGGCAACGCCGGCACCACAGCGCTAAAGGCCGGGTCTGTGAAGTCCAGGTTGAATGCGCAGGCCACCTCGCGAGCCAATCCGCGGATCGACATGCAGTAGCCGCGGTCAGGGGTGATGGCGAGGTGAAACACCACGTCGTCGAACCCGAGCACCTTAGCCGCCTCGGCGCCGGGCTCGGCGGTACCCGGAGCCAGCACGAGGATGCCGGAATGGTCGGCGCCGAAACCGAGCTCGGCCGCTGAGCAGATCATTCCGTCGGAGACGCGGCCATAGGTCTTTCGGGCCGTGATCGTGAAGTCGCCGGGCAGCGTCGTGCCGGGTAACGCTACGACGACAAGGTCGCCGACTGCAAAATTCGTTGCGCCGCAGACGATCCGGCGGGGCTCCTGTTCTCCGACGTCAACCCGGCAGGACCGGATGGGCTTCTTGAATTCGGTGAGCTCCTCGATGTCGCTGACCCGGCCCACGGTCAGCGGGCCGGTGACCGGACCGAGGCCGATCACCTCTTCGACCTCGTGGCCGACGCGAAGCAGCGCCTCCTCGAGGTCGCGGGCGGACACGTCCCACCCCGGGGACCCGGCGTTGACGACTTCCCGCAGCCAACTGTAGGGAACGCGCATCAGGCACCCGCCCCGAACGGCAGCGAGAACCGGACATCGCCTTCGACCATTTCACGCATGTCGGAGATGCCGTTGCGGAACTGCAGTGTGCGTTCCAGTCCCATTCCGAACGCGAAGCCGGAATACTCCTCCGGGTCGATTCCGGCTGCTCGTAAGACGTTCGGGTTCACCATCCCGCAACCGCCCCACTCCACCCAACCGGGTCCGCCCTTCTTGTTGACGAACCACACGTCGACCTCGGCGGACGGCTCGGTGAAGGGAAAGAAGTGCGGGCGGATCCGGGTCCGCGCCGCAGGGCCGAATTCAGCGCGCGCAAAAGCGTCCAACGTTCCCCGCAGATGCGCCATGGACAGCCCGCGGTCCACCGCCAATCCCTCGACCTGATGGAAAACGGGTGTGTGAGTGGCGTCGAGCTCGTCGGTGCGGAAGGTCCGGCCGATCGAGATGACGTAGACCGGCAGCTGCCGCTCGAGCAGAGTGCGGACCTGCACCGGCGAGGTGTGGGTGCGCAGTATCTGCCGGGAGCCCTCCGGCGCGATGTAGAAGGTGTCCTGCTCGCTACGTGCGGGGTGGTCGGGCGGGAAGTTCAAGGCGTCGAAATTGAACTGCTCGGTTTCGACTTCGGGGCCCTCGACCAGTTCCCAGCCCATCGCCACGAAGGTGTCGGCGATGTGTTCGCCGAGCAGCGTGATCGGATGCCGGGCGCCGACCGGTTGGCGGGTCGACGGCAGGGTGACATCTATCTTTTCGGCGACCAGCACCGCCGCATCCCGTTCGGCCCGCAGCGTCGCGAGCCGCTCGTCGTATTCGCGCTGCGCCGCCGCGCGAGCCTGGTTGACCCGGCGCCCCGCGTCGGCCCGCTCCTCTTTGGGCAGCCGGGCCAGTGCTTGGCG
>NZ_JBARMY010000365.1:0-32252 GCF_049802695.1 Mycobacterium sp. | reverse complement strand
GCGTTGGGCGGCAGCGGCACCGGCGTGCCCGGCAGATCCGGTGGCGGATCGCCTGGCCGCCCGGCAATCGGGATGCCGGGTGTCGGCGGCAGCCCGTCGGGTTTGGCTGGCGAAGTCAACACGTCGGGCAGCCCCAACACGGGACCCGCTAACGGACCGAACGGGCCTGCGCTCTGGTCCAGGCCCGCGCACGGCAACGGGTTGCCGGGGCGTGGCAACAGTTCGGGCGGCGGGGCGTAGGAACACGGTGATCCTGGTGCGACCGCCGGTCCAGGATGATCCGGGGTGCCCTCGAGCACCGGCGGCGCCGGCGGAGGTGCGCCGTTGGGGAACCGGGTGCCGTTAGGATCGGGGAACCGGAACGCCGGCAACCCGGCGCTGCGCCAGAAGTCCTCCGGGTCGATGCCGCGCTTCTTAAACGCCGCATCTACGTACGGCTGCAGGACGAAGAACGGCAATAGGTTGGCGATATACGCCTTGAAAAACGGCCCCGACGCGACGGTCTCGTTCAACGATGCGCTGAATTTGCCGACCATCGTGAGCGCTTGCGCCACGTCGTTTTTGCGGTCGCGCAGGAGGTCACTGAGTGTGCGCAGCTGTTCCAGCACATGGTTCAGGTTCGGGTTGTCGTTGATGAGATTCTGCACCTGAGCTGAAAACGCGGAGACGTTCCCCAGCAGCGCGCTGATAGCGCGGCTGCGTTCGTTGAACGCGACCAGCAGCGTCTTGGCGTTTACCAACAGCCGGTCGACCTTTTCGCTGCGGTCACCCAGCACGCTGGCCACCTGGTTGGCCTGCGCCAGCAGATGGGTGATCTGGTCGTCGCGTTTGCCGATGGTGTCGGAGAACTTGGCCACCCCTTCGAGGGCAGCACTAAGGTGCGGATAGGTCTGATCAATGGTCTGCGACAGGACATTCAGCGATTGTTTGACCGTCTCGATGTTCCAGCCCTCGGCGGCCTTGGTGACATCGAAGAACGCGTCGTAAATCTGATAAGGGGTGGTGCTCTGGCTTAGCGGCAGCGTCGCGTTGGGACGCAACTCTTGACTGCCCCGCGGCTCGACCTCGAGCACCTTTTTTCCGAGGATGGTGTCGGTGCGAATCGCCAGTCGACTTTCAGAGCCGATGATGTTGCTGCCGGTCGAGAACTTCATGACGATGTGGTCGCCGTCGATCTTGAGCGCCTGGACGCGTCCGACATCCACGCCGGCGATGCGCACCTTGTCGCCCTTGTTCATCCCGCCGGTGTCAGTGAACTGTCCGTAATAAGACGGCGAAGCGAACAGCATAGGGACACTGGTAAAGGTTTGGCTCACGGCGACGACGAGCAGCGCCACCGCGATGCCCACCAGAGCGATCCGCCGCCGGTTGGCGGGTTCGAGCGTTCTCATTGCGGCGTGCACCTACCCGACGGCTGTTGCCAGATCTTGACTGTGCGGACCGGGCCGCCGGGCTGCAGCCCGTTGGTCTTGAGCGTGAGATCGCAGATGTAGAAGTTCGCGAAATCTCCATACGTGCCGACAGCGCGCCCGATCATGTTCAATGCGGTCGGTGTCTTGTGGAGCAGATCGTCGACCTGAGCACGCTGATCGATGAGCGGTTGCTGAAGAGCGTCCAAATAGTTCACGGTGTTGTGCAGCAGGCCCCGGTTGTCGGCCAGCAGGTCGGCCACCGTCCCGGCGGCGTTGGAGATGTTCGCGGTGCCGGCGGCTAGCGGGTCGGCGCGGTCCTTGAGCCCGGTGATCAGCACCTCGAAGTCGTTCACCGTCTGGTCGAACGCCTTGCGGTGCCGGATTGTGGTGTCCAGCACAGTGTTTAGATTCTTGACCACCTCGCCGATGGCCTGGTCACGCTCGGCAATGTGCGCGGTCAGTTGCGCGGTCTGATCGAGAATGTCGTCGATAGTGCCGCCTTGACCCTGGAACACGGTGACGATGGCCGACGCGATGTTGTTGACCTTTTCCGGATTCAGCGCCCGAAACAGCGGCTTGAAGCCCCCGATCAGCGCGTCGAGATCCAGCGCCGGCGCGGTATGGGCCAGCGGGATGAATGCACCCGGCGGCAGTATCCGGTCAGCGCCCTCCCCCTCGCCGCGTTTCAGTTCCAGGTAGCGGTCACCGATTAGGTTCAGATAGCGGATTTGCGCGGTCGTCGATTGATACAGCGGTACCGAGCGGTCGATGTCGAAGTCGACGTGTACCCGATGGCCGCCGTCGACCAGCTGCACCTTTTTGACCTTGCCGATCTCCACCCCTGAGGCGCGGATGAACTGACCGTCCCGCAGGCCGCTGGCATTGCTGAAATCCGCGGAGTAGCTGTTGGTCCGGTCAAAGCGCAGCTGACCGAAAACCACGACTATCAACGCGGTGAAGAACAGCAGCACCACGGAGAAGCTGCCGAGTCTGATGGCGGTACCGGTGATATTCATGGGTTGATCGTGTTATCTCCGAGCTGACGGCCCCAGACGTACTCGACCGCGTACGGTGAGCCGGTGTCTAAGTGGTTGTACGGCGCGATGCTGGCGCCGGTGTCCTCCACCAGATACGGCGCCGGCCACAGGTTCCGGGTGATGGGCTGCCAGCACCCCGGCGCACCCCCCGGCCCGCCGCGGGCGTTGGTCCGCGGCAGATTTTCTGGATAGACATAGGGATTCGGCGCCCCGCCCACCAGTCCGGCCAGCCCTCCGACCCCTGAGAGTAAAACGGGGAAAACCATCGGAGACAGGAGGAGTCCCGCACCTGATAGCAGCTTGGAAGTCTGTCGCAGCGAGTAGCCGTTACTACCGCCTGCGAAGGCGGCGATCTTGGGTTCGACATCGTGGAAGTTGCGGATGGTGCAGAACAGCTCGGGACTGTAGGTGTCGAGCAGTTCTGCGCTCGGCTGCAGGTCGGCGGCGCCCTGAGCGAAATATGGCCCACCCCGCCGGAAGATGTCTTCGCCGGTATTGCCGAGTCCCGTCGCCGCCAACAATGCCGTATCCAGATCGTCTTCCTGCCTGGTGAGGGTGCGCGTGGCGGGGATCGCATTGTTGAGGAAGTCGAACAGGTCCGGCGCCGCGTTGGTGTAGGTGTTGCCCAGAGCCGTCAACCGCTGAATGTCATACCGAACCTTCGGCAGCTGCGGATTCACATCGTCGAGGATGGCGTTGCCGTTGACGATCGATTGGCCGAACTTGTCACCCAACCCGGCCAACGCCTGCGCGGCTGCGCTCAGCGTCAGGTTCACCTTGACCGGATCCACCTTCTCGGCGATCGAGGTGAGCGTCTGGAACACCGTGTTGATCTCCGTCGTCACCGACCTCGCGTCGATTACATCCTGCGATGTGATCCGTTGCGGCGAAGGGTTTTGCGGCGAGGTGAACGACACATACTTATTGCCGAACACGGTGGTCGCCTTGATGTTGGCCACCACATTGGCCGGAATGAGATCGAGGTATCTCGGATACACATCTAAGAGGAACTTGGCTGCCGGCTGGCCGTCACGCTCGACGCGCGAGATGTTGGCCACCCGGCCGATCTCCACCCCGTTATAGGTGACCTTTGCCCCCGGATCCATCACCAACCCGGCCCGCGAAGCCAGCATCGTCAACTGCGTCTTCGGCGTGAAATCCCCCCGAAACTGCAAGTACACCAGCACAATCACCAGCGCAGCCACCACCAGCAACGCCACACCCTCCAACTTGTACCGCGGGGTGCGTAGCTTGTTCTTCTTCACCGGCGTCGTCATGGCGGCTACACCGTGAGGTTGAAGTTCGGGTTGACGCCGTAGAGCGCCAGCGTTGCCAACAGGACCACGACCTGCACCATGATCAGCGAGAGGCGCATCGATCGCCCAACAGCCTGGCCGACGCCAACCGGGCCGCCGCTCGCCTGGTACCCGTAGTAGCAGTGGGTGAGCATCACGGACCCGGCCATGATGATGGTCTCCACGAACGACCAGAAAACGTCGTTGGGGCGTAGAAAGGTCCAGAAGTAGTGCTCGTAGGTGCCGGCCGACTGTCCGTACAACACCGTCGTGACGACCTGTGGGGAGAAGAACGACATGATCAACGCCATGGCGTAGAGCGGGATGATCACCACCAGCCCGGCGATGATCCGCGTGGACGCCAGGTAAGAGATCGATTTGATGCCCATCACCTCCAGGGCGTCGATTTCCTCGCTGATCCGCATGGCGCCCAGCTCGGCGGTGGCGCCGGCCCCGACCGTGGCGGCCAACGCGATGCCGGTGACGACGGGGGCGGCGATGCGTACGTTGATCAGTGCGGAGGCGAACCCGGTGAATGCCTGAACACCGATATTGCCCAGTGACGCGAACCCCTGGATGGCGATCAGCGAGCTGCCCGACAGCGTCACGAAACCAACGATCGTGGCGGTGCCGCCGATGACGGCCATCGCACCGGTGCCCATGCCGATCTGGGCGATCGTCCGCAGCAGCTCCTTACGGTAGTAGCGCAGCGCCCACCCGATCTGCCCGAGGCTGGTACGCGTAAACCAGGCCAGCTGCCCGGTCTCGCCCAGACCCCGGGAGGTGCTACCGACGTAGCGGTTGAGGTTGGCGGCCGTCCGCGGGTAGCGGGCGCGCAACACGGCAGCTGTGGACATGTCAGCGCCCCGTTCCGAACCGCACACCGATCGCGGTCAGCACTACGTTGACCGCGAACAGCGCCACCACACACAGCACCACGGTCTCGTTGACCGCGGTGCCCAGACCCTTGGCGCCACCGCCGACCGTCAGCCCGCGGTAGCAGCCGACCAGCCCGGCAATCAGGCCGAACAGTGCCGCCTTGACCGTCGCGATGACCACTTCCGGTAGCCCGGTGAGCGTGGTCAGCGTGGCCACGTAGGCACCGCCCGACACGTTCTGTAGGTACACCCCGAAGACGTAGCCGCCGACCAGGCCGACGATGACCACCAGGCCGTTGAGCAGCGTGGAAACGAGGGTCGCGGCCAACACCCGGGGAACCACCAGCCGGTGGATGGGGTCGATGCCCAGCACCTCCATCGCGTCGATCTCCTCCCGGATGGTCCGCGCGCCCAGATCGGCGCAGATGGCCGTCGACCCGGCACCGGCCACTACCAGCACGGTGACCTGTGGGCCGAGCTGAGTGACGGCACCCAACGCGGCGCCCGCGCCGGATAGGTCGGCGGCGCCGAACTGGGTCAGCAGAATGTTGAGCGTGAAGACGAGCAGCACGGTCAGCGGAATCGAGACCATCATGGTCGGCAGCAACGCGACCTTCATGATGAACCAGCCCTGCACGATGAACTCGCGCCACTGAAACGGCGCGCGGAACAGCGCCTTGCCGGTCAGCATGCACATCCGGATGAAGCCACCGATCAGGTCCAGCGGCGTCCCCGCTCGCTCGCGAAAGTCGTCGGTGAGCCGCGGCTGCGTCGTCGTCATTGCTGCCCGTTCACGACAGGAACCCGAAATGTGAACCCTCGACTGCCATTTCGCGGTCCGGGTCGTCGAGGGCGATTTTGGCGCCCTTCTCGTTGACATCCGGCGCAACGTTCCAGACGTTGTTCACGACGCGGCACCTCACCTCTTCGACAGCGGCGGTCGCCTCCCCGATGTCCCGGTTCGACTATCTCGGTCCCCATCGTCGGGCCGTCCTTTCCTCACCTGCGCCATGGAAACCCTACCCTACCGACCATACGTACAGTCAATACATCGCGTCGAACGGCCACTTCCCAGAATTCGCACAGTGGTGCCGACGCTCTAAGGCAAAGCCAAATATGCCGTCTAGCTGGACGTTTGGCGACTTTTGGTTCCCGGCACGCGCCCCCCACGTGGCAACGCTTCGCGCCGCGGCAACACATGCTTAGCCGCTTACTGACCGTTCGTACAGTCGGAACACTGATCGATGACGCGTGCGACCGGTTGGCGAACGGGCGATCGCGGGCACCGACAACGCGTTGCGCGTCGGTATCGGCTCCGTGGTGGTGGTCTCACACGGAGCGTGAAGTGATCAACCTGTGATGCCTGACACCGCGGCAACGCATTCGCGCACGACCGTAACGACGTCGCCGCGCGCATCCGCCCACTTGCTCAGCGCCAGGCGGTCGAGCAGCAGTCCGCCGAGGAACACGTCGACGAAAGCAGCCCCGACCTGCTCGGGCGTCCGGGAATCGGCGCGGTCGAACCACACCCACATCCACTGCACCGACCCCCACAGCTGTAGTGCGGCCAGCTCGACGTCCACGCTCCGAAATACACCGGCGTCGATCCCGTTGCGAATCTCGCCAATCGTGAGCGCTTGCAGTTCACTGCGCAGCTTGCGCACTTCATGCATAGCCGGATCGTCTGACAACTGAACAACCTCGCGCTGGCTGGCCACCGTAGCGTCTCGTGCGAGCACTTGTAGCAACGCGGAGGTGTAAATAATCGCGGCGATGCGTTCCTGGGGAGTGGTCAGCCGGTCCCATAACATTCGCACCAAGTCAAGCTCGCGAGCCAGGTAAGTTTCTTCGAGTTCGCGCAGCATCTGCGCTTTGGTTCCGAAGTGGTGGACGATGGTGCCCTTGGACACGCCAAGCTCGCTTGCGATGTCACCCATATTCGTTCCGTCGTAGCCACGTGCGGCGACGTGGCGGACAAATGCGTCGAGAATTTCCGCGCGCCTGCCGGCTGATCTGGGCACCTCGACCTCCACCCGAAAACTAACCGTACGAACGGTCTCTTCTAGACCCTGTTATAGCATGCGGTAATCGAGCGTGGCGACGGCCCTGCGGGCCCAGAATCGACGCAGCCGGATCGGCGTACGATGTTGTCGTCGTCCAGCGGCGGCATCGCGTCGGCCAGCGCGGCAATGGTCCGGGTTCCTTCGTGGTTTAGCGGCGCGCGAGCAGCGCACACGGGTCAAGGCGCGCGAAGACACAATCGCGATTGCGCAGTACCCACCGTCGTCCGTGTGCACGTCTCGATATGGCGGTGGGCGCTCCGGCTGGTCACGGGCGTGCGACCGCCATTGTGGCGTCCGTCGCACCGAGTGCCCGGAATCGGGGCGGCGGCCGCCGGGCTCGGGACACCCGTGGTGGAAGTAGGCGTACGACCGCGGCGTCGATCCGTCCGGCCGGTTGTCGACCTCGGCAATGCCGAATGCGGTTGTGCCCGCCGGTCTTCATGCAGGAAGGCGCGCCGACGTGGGATAGTCAGGCTCGTTGAAGTCCTTCCCATCCTGATGGTCGGAGCGCCAATCCTGTAAGTAAGTCCCAGTGACGCAACCAGTTTCGGCTGCAGCCGCAGCAGTGGGGGCTGTCACGACATACCTACTCGTCCCAACCTCTCGCTTGACGTCACCCTCGGTATGGAAGGTCATGAGTTCTCTGCCATCACGATCCACAAAACACACATAGGTGTCGGTATCAGAATCGTACTCGAAGCTGTCCCAAGCCAAGAGATATGCCAGACAGTGCCCATCGTGGTCTTTTATCGCGAGCTTATGAACGCCGGACTCCCTCAACATCTTAGCGTCCTCGATACGATGTTGTGCGGTGTGGTTCTTATACATCTTCGTCCTCTCTAGCCGCAGGAATTTGTCATTTTTAGAATCAAGGTTTTGACGTGACGCTCGGTATTAGGACGCTTCACCGGGTCCGTGTTCGATCCGCTAGGAGCACCGATGCGAAAAATGGACATGTCCCAACTCCGGGAACACGGCGTTAAGCCAGCCTGCACCTCCGCGATGAACAGGCACCGTTCGTCGATTCGACGCTGACCATGCCGTCCTCGACCGTCGGCGGCGCTGACGATGTGCAGTTCCCCGCGCCTTCACTCC
Organism: Mycobacterium sp.; assembly: GCF_049802695.1. GTDB lineage: Bacteria > Actinomycetota > Actinomycetes > Mycobacteriales > Mycobacteriaceae > Mycobacterium. The sequence goes on along the minus strand of NZ_JBARMY010000365.1, from coordinate 24,472 downwards.
GGCAGAACTCGGAAATGCATGTCGGTGCGGCCCGATGGGTCGGCGACAACATGAAAAGCCTTGTTGCGCATGGGCGACCGAATTGTGTGTTAGCCAGATCACATCCATGATGCCAGGGACATTACGGTTCCTCATTGGTCCTTCAAATCCGCTTTGCGAGATGGTCTGTCCGCTACGCGAACTCTGCATCGACGGCCGGATCGTCTCGTCCAGCCGGTCGGTCGCAACGAATTGCGGCGTACAGGAACCCGTCGCCACGTCGACCCGCGCGGCGGTGTACACACGGTGGAGGACGCCTCGGTCAAGTCCTGGGCCGGTTGACGCCACCGGGGTCTCCGCCAAGATCGACCGAGGGGCGCTGATAAGCGAAATTGGCCGCGTTCGCAGCTGGCCGGTAAATCGACGCGTGCGAGGCCATCCGCCGCGGCTCGGTCGATGCCGGCCCAACCGCCCTGCGAGATGTGGTCGACGTCGTCGCCGCGGTACTCCTTACCCAGCACACCTTTCCGACGTTGCCGAAACAGCCCGTGTCAGCATGCGGCAGCTGCAGGATCTCTACGGCTTGCCTCTTCGATTCACTATCTTGCATTCATTTCACTATGATGCATAAGGTGGTGCCTACGCTTGAGATGCCCGGCTGTCACCTGTCATTCGGTTGGCAATGATCAAATAGGGCGAATATCGCGGTCGTCCCCTCGAGTCGGTCCGATCGTCCCCTGAGCGGAAAGATGAAATGAGATGGCTACCGATTCCCCGGTTCTGCGACGCCCCGACTTGGCGCCTCAACCGATCCGAGCGCACGACCTGATTCGTAAGCACAACACCACAGGTCCGCCGATCCCTGCGGCTGCAGTCAAAGCCGTTGAAAAAACATTCGAGTGCCGGAGGTGATGAGGATGGCTGATCGGGCTACTGCGCAGCATTGGATCGACGGCAAATGGATCGTCTCTGACCGGACATCCAAGAGCATCAACCCGGCCAATGGCGAAGTGATCGGGACCTACGCTGACGCCGATGCGCAAGTGGGACAGGCGGCCGTCGACGCCGCGGCGCGTAGCTTTGCTGCCGGCCCGTGGCGGCTCGACCCCATGCTTCGTGCAACCGCACTGAGTCACCTGGCCGACGCCTACACCAGTCGCATCGACGACGTCGTTGACACGCTGTGCCGCGAAAACGGAAAGCTCCGCGGTGAAGCCGGCTACGAGGCGCATTTCATCCCGCGCGCGCTGCGGTTTGCCGCCGGGTTGGCGGTCCAACCCGCCGGTCGCGCGACCGACACCCAACCGGGGCTGCAGGCGATGTCGATCCGGCAGCCCGTCGGGGTGGCCGGCCTCATCGTGCCGTGGAACTCTCCGGCTTACCTCTCCATTCGAGCACTGGCGCCGGCTTTGGCGGCGGGGTGCACGGCTGTGCTGAAGATGCCCGGTCAGGCGGCCCAGACGGCGGCGCTGATGAGCGAAATCCTGGCGAGCGTTCCCGAGATTCCGGCCGGGGCAGTGAACATCATCGTCGAATCCGGCTCAGATGTCGCGCGCCTGTTGGTCGAGTCACCCCAGGTGCCGGTGATCAGCTTCACCGGTAGCACGAAGACCGGTCGGCTCGTCGCCCAGGCCGCGGCCGCCCGCTTCAAGCGGGTCGGACTCGAACTCGGTGGGAAAACCCCACACCTGGTGTTCGCCGACGCCGACCTCGAACAGGCGCTGGCCACGGTCGTGCACTCCTCAACCGTGTTCGCCGGGCAGTTCTGCATGACCGGCAGCCGGATCCTGGTGCAGCGTGACGTTGCCGACGAGTTCATCGAGGCGCTGGCGGGGCGGCTGCGGAACGTACGTCCGGGTCCCGCCACGGACCCCGCCAGCGAAATCGGCCCCATGATCGACACGGCGTCGGTCGCCCGCGTCAACGACGCCGTCGAGGCGGCGCTTGCGGCAGGCGCCAAAGCGATCGTCCGCGGCGGCCCTAGCACGATTCCGGCACTGGCAAGCGGCGCCTTCTACCACCCGACATTGCTGGCAGTGCCCGACTCATCGCTGCCGATCGTGCGGGACGAAATCTTCGGCCCGGTCCAGACGGTCCAGATTTTCGACAGCGAAGACGAGGCCGCCGCCCTGGCCAACGACACCGAATACGGTCTCAGCGCGTGCATCTGGAGTCGTGACATCGACCTACCGATCCGGCTTGCCCGACAACTCGACGCGGGTCTCATCTCCATCAACAGCTGGGCCAACCTGACAATTGAATTCGAAGAAGGTGGCTTCAAATCCAGCGGAATCGGACGGTTGGGCGGTCTCGCCAGCGTCGAGGACTTCCTGGAATACAAACAAATCACGCAAAACTATGCACCGGCCGGCAGGTAACGCCGCGGATCGCGATCGGCGGGCTTGCCTATAGTTCTCTCGTGGCCACCAAGCGCCGTACCGGCCCAGCCAAGGTCAACGACGCCTCGTCGGGCCGGCAGGGCATCCAGTCAGTCGAACTGGCAATGACCGTCCTGCAGGCGCTTGAAGATGGCCGTTGTCCGATGAGCCTGACCCAGCTCGCCGCCGCCAGCGGTATGACACCGAGCAAGGTGCACCGCTATCTGGTCAGCCTGGGCCGGGTCGGGCTGGTCGCACGGTCTCCGAGCACGGGTCTATACGACATGGGACCCGGTTTGCGCCGGCTTGGCATCGAGTCGCTGCGCCGCATGGACGAGGTCGCACTGATCTCCGAACACCTGCCCAGCCTGCGTGACCGCACCTCGCACGCTGTCAATCTTGCTGTCTGGTCGGATCATGGCCCAGTCATCGTGCGTTGGGATTACGGCTCCTACGCGCTGCCCATCACCGTCCGGGTCGGGGCCACGCTACCGATCCTGACCAGCTCGGTCGGGCGCGTTTTTCTCGCCTGCCTGCCGAGCACCCTCACCAAGCCGGTCGTGCGTAGCCAGTCCGCGGCCGAAGCCAACACACCTACTGCGGACGAGATCGCCAACATCAAAGCGGACGTGCTGCGTGCTGGCCTCGCGGTCACTTCCGGCGGCCTCATTCCCGGCATCGCCTCGGTCGCCGCCCCCGTTTTCGCCGCCGGGGAATCACTGCCTCTAGTCGTCGCAGTGGTTCTGCCGTCCCGGGCCGCCACCCGCGCCGCCCTCGACACCGTCTCGAAAGAACTCCTTGCGCTGACCGCGGCTATGTCGAGCGAACTCGGTTCCTCCCCGGCCGACCGTTGTGCGCGTTGACCAACACCTTTCACCGCACCGCCGACCGACCGACGAGCAAGCCGAGTAGATCACCGATGAGCGGAGTGAGGTCATCCTCGCCGGTGGCTGTGCCGAACACGTAGAAGTCCGGACGAACCAAGATGGCGCAGCATCCGAGTTCGGCGAACCAGCGCCGGTAGGTGCCCTCAACGTCGCGCACGCTGACCGCCTGCCGACCCTTTCGCGGGGTTTCACCAAGGGCGACCACCCGGATACCTGCGCGGTGCGCGGCAGCGAACCGGTTTGATTCCCCCAGTGCATCGAGCAGCCTCGCGTCAATCAGCAGATGGAAGCCGTAGCCCACAACTTGGTCCAACCGGTCGCGGGTGACGCCGTCATCGACCACGCCCTGGACCGAGAGCTCCCCTCGACCGGGTCCGGAGACCGCCGCAAGCATGCCGTCTGCGAAAGCAGGAAAGCGCATGCCCTCCGGCGCCTGCCCAGCCACTCGTCGAGCCCGCAGTTGGCGATCGCGCGCGGCCGCGCGCTCGGGATCGCGGACTGTCTGCAAGCGGCCAAGCTCTACGCCTCTTTCGATGACCGCACGCACGTGGGGCTCCCGTTCGATTTGATAGCTGTCGAGCAGGTGGGCAGAGGTTGTGCGGCGCAACACCCGGTCCAGCTTGAACGCGATGTTCTGCGTATCGCGGATCCCTGACACCATGCCCTGCCCGAGGAAAGGTGGCATCTGGTGTGCGGCGTCGCCTGCCAATAGGATGCGACCGACTCGCCATCGCTCGGCGACCAGCGAGCGGAACGTATAGGTTGCTACCCGGATCAGCTTCGCCTCGTGCGGGCGTAGGTAGTTCGCCACCCTGGCCCACACCCGCTCGGGAGCCTGCTCGACGGTGAAATCCTCGGGCGAGTCGAGCATGAAGCTGAACCGGTGGTGATCGGGGCCCAGCGAGATGATCGACGTCGGCCGCTTAGGGTCACTGATCTGCAGTGCATTGGGCAGCACGACCGACCGCGGCACCAGAAAGTCACACACCAACCACGGCTCTGAAAATCCGTAGTCCTCCTGGCCGATCCGAAGCGCCTGCCGGAGGAAACTGTTCCCTCCATCGCACGCGACGACGTACCGCGCAGTGACAATGACCTCGGCGTCTGGGCCCTGCACCGTTAGCCGCACCTGTGCCCCGTCGTCAGCAACGTCGACAACGGCGCTGTCGTGGCGGACTTCGATGCAGGCGGTGCTGCGGTTGAGTCGATCGAGAGCCAGTTCGAGATCGGGCTGGTACATCATGTACCACTCGGCCCACCCGCTGCGACCTGTCTCCGCATAGGTCTGCTCGATCAGCAATTCGCCGGCGGCGTTTCGCCACTCGTAGGTGCGTTGGACGCGAAGCTTAGGCTCGAGTTCGTCGGCGATGCCGATGGCTGCCAAAGTCCGCATCGTCTCGTCGTCGAAGGTTGCCGCCCGAGGCAGGCTGTACAGCCCTGCGTATCGTTCGAGCACCACCACGCTATGTCCGGCCCTGCCGAGCAGGGCGGCCATCACCATGCCGACCGGTCCGTAGCCCACCACAGCGACGTCAAAATCAGCGTCCCAACCGTCGCGCACAGCCACCGGGCCTGCCACGTGGTCGTTCACATCCGCTCCTTCGGCATCGCTTGACAGCCGAAAACGTAACTTTGATTAATAGTGAAGTCAATGCGTAATAGTGAATACAATCTCGCGCACGTCTTCGACGAGCAGCTGCGGAGGATCCCCGGACAATAGGGGCCTAGTGCTCAAAGCATCTTTGCGAGCGTCAGATTCGCAGCAGTCGTTCGGCGTTCCCGTGCGCGATCTTCTCCCGGTCGCCAGCGGACAGGGTCGTGCGTTCGAATCCTGCGACGGCCTCATACGACGATTCATACGGATAGTCCACGGAGAACATCACCGCATCGGCGCCGACTTCCAGCACTGCCCCGAGGAGCGTCGCCGGTGAAAAAACTCCGCTGTTGGTGAAAACGACGTTGGTGCCCAGGTAGGTCGACGGCGGCCGCTTGAGCGGGGTAGCGACTTCGATGGTCTGGTACCGGTCGTCCAGCCGGCTCCGTTGAAACGGGAGGAATTCGCCCATGTGCCCTAAAATCAGCGTCGCGCCGGGATGCTGGTCGAACACGCCGCCATAGACGATGCGTAGCGCGTGGCCGCCGACCTCGGCGGCCCAACTCCACGACGCCCCGTACAGCTCCGGGTGCCCCTGCAAGACCTGCCATTGCTCGGCCGGCGGGGCGCCCGGATGCAGATACAGTGGCACGTTGAAGGATTCGAGCGCCGACCAAACTTCGTCATACTCGGGCGCATCGAGATAGCGGCCGCCAGGCCCGTGCACGCAGTCGTTCACCAGCGCCCCGCAGAACCCGAGCTCGGTGACGGCGCGCTCCAACTCTGCCGCAGCCGCCGCGGGGTCCTGCAACGGCAAAGCGGCGAAACCGCGGAACCGGTCCGGGTGCTCCGACACGACGTTTGCGACATAGTCGTTGACGAAACGAGCATTCTTGCGGGCCAGCTCGGGTTCGAGGTCGACCTGCAGACCGGGCACCGTCAACGACAGCACTTGCACATCGATGCCGGCGTCGTCCATCTCCGGCAACCGGTATTCGGTGAAATCAGGCAGCCGCCGCTGATACCGTTCGAGGCAGTCCTTCTTGAACGGAGCCGGCAGCCGGGGGATGCCGCCCTGATGCGGCATCGGTTGCCGCTCGGCCAATTCGGGGATGAAAAGCGCTTCCTCCAAAGCGATGTATCTCATTGGCGCGCTTCCTCACTGTCGACGTTTGGTGCACTGCACCCTTCTACTGTGCGGCTGGACTCTGCTATCTGGGCGACATCTGCAGCAATTTCTTGATCAGGGCAGTGACCGCCTCAGGCCGCTCCATCGACCAGAAGTGGCCGGCATCGACGTACTCGACAGCGACGCTGCGCGCATTGGGAATGTATTCGCGTGACTTCTCGTAGAATTCGCGCGGCTGCGTCTTGCTGTCGTAACCCTGCACGATCATCACCGGACATCTCCACGCCGGCAGAAGGTCTCTGCGACGTCGCAACCATTCCTGTCTGAAGGACTGCGAATTAAAGTAACGCGGCACGGCCCGGTTCACAGCGGGGTAGGAGAACTCCTGAATCGTCCGGCGCATCTCGTCGTCGGGCACGCGGTACTTACAGATCCAGGTGTAGACCCAGGTGACGAAGTGAGCGGGGTCGTCCATCAGACCGGAGTGGGGCGCGTCGGCGAACAGAGCGCCTTGGGGGGCCAGATCGGGATGGAAGTGGTATAGGTGTTGCTCACCGCGTCCATACCGCAACACCCGGTCGGGATGTTTAGCGACGGTAAAGTCGGCTTGGACAGTACCCCGGTCGTGGGTCACGACGTTGAACTTGTCGACACCGGCGAGATCGATGGCGCCCAGCAGTTGCTCTGCAGCCGCTTCGTGACGGTAGTCGCCGACTTTGGTGTCAGACTGGCCGTATCCCTTCAAGTCGAACGCGATACAGCGGTGCGTTGTGGACAAGGCGGCCATCTGGTGATGCCACTGAAACCACGAGTCGGGGATCCCGTGCAGGAATACGATGGGCTCACCATGCCCGGCCTCAACGTAGTGAAACCGGACGGTCTCCTCGTCACCGGGCGCGTCGACGAAGTGGTGTGTGAAGGTCACCCCGTCCAGCACTTCCTGATCGCCCGCCCCATCAAATGGGCGGGGCGGGATCTCCCCCAATTCAGCGCGCCGGGCAGCAATCTTCTCCTCGGGGGGTAGAAATCCCTCGAGCACCTTCTTAGCCCGTGCCGGGATCTCGGAGTACTCGATCACTTCACTCGCTGTTGTCATCTGTCCGTTCCTCGCTGTCCGGACTGGTTTGCATCGTTGGTGGGTGCGACTTTCACCGCCAAAGTCCGCATCGTCTCGTCGTCGAAAGTTGCCGCTTGCGGGTGCTTGTACCGCCCGGCGTGTCGCTCGAGCACCACTACGCTATGCCGGAGTTGCCGAGCAGGGCGCCCATCACCATGCCGACCGCTCTGTAGCCGACTGCATCGACATCCGAATTGGCCATCGCGATCAGCGCGGCCAGCCCGATCGCAATGGCCTTCACGTCCGCTCCTTGCACATGCGTTGACACGCGGAAAGGTAACCTTGATTATTGGTGAAGTCAATGCTTATTAGTGAATTGGGGGCGCGATGCGGACGATTGGACTGGAAGAACACTTCGTCACCACCGAATTAGCGTCCTACGGCGCGAGCGCGGCCGCGATCACCACGCCGCACAAGTGGGAGGAGGCATCACGACGACTGCTCGATGTGACTGATCAGCGTCTCGCCGAGATGGACGCCGCGCACCTCGACGTGCAGGTGCTTTCTTTAAACTCCCCTGGCATCCAGGCGGAGCCTGACGCCGCGCATGCGGTCGCGCGAGCCGGCGCGGTCAACGATCTGCTGGCGGCCGCCATCGAAGCCCACCCGCATCGCTTCGCCGGCTTTGCCGCGCTGCCCCTGCAAGACCCGCAAGCCGCGGTTAAAGAACTCGACCGTGCAGTCAACCAACTCGGTCTTCGCGGCGCGCTGGTCAACGCCCACACCCAAGGTCGCTATCTCGACGACCCTTCGATGCGAGTGGTCTGGGAGTATGCCGAGGGCCTTGACGTGCCCCTCTACTTGCATCCCGCCAACGGCGTCGACACTGCGCATGTTCTCAGCGGGCACCCTGAACTCATCGGTCCGATGTGGAGCTGGGGAACAGAAACCGCCTCGCACACCCTGCGTCTGGTGTTCGGTGGCGTCTTCGACGACTTTCCGGAAGCCAAACTCCTGCTGGGACACATGGGCGAGGGGCTGCCGTTCGCGCTATGGCGGCTTGACTCTCGCTGGGATTTCCACGACCATCGCGGCATCGAGCTGGCGAGGGGCAAGCCGTCGGAATACTTGCGACACAACCTCTACGTCACTACGAGCGGCGTCTGTTCCCAACCCCCACTGGTGTGCGCCCTGCTGGCCCTCGGATCCGACCACATTCTGTTCGGCACCGACTACCCGTTCGAGGATATGGCCACGGCTACCGCATTCCTGCGCAGCGCGCCGATCAACGAGGACGACCGCGCCAGAATCAGCCACCTCAACGCCGAACGCTTGCTGCGCCTTTAATCGCAATGCCCTTGCGCGAGGAAGAGTCCCGCGCGACAGAAAGGCGCACGATGACCTCGCATGATGGACGTGTCGCCGTTGTGACCGGAGCCGCCAGCGGCTTCGGTCGCGCGATCGCCGCCGAACTCGCACGCCGCGGTGCCGACATCATCGCGGTCGACCTCAATCCGGCCGACGACACGGTCGCCGAGGTCGCGCGCCTCGGCCGCACCGCCTTGAGCCTGCAAGCCGACGTCTCGCAACCCAACCAGGTCGCCGCGATCCATGTCGACATGATGAGCCTGTCTGGTCGAGTCGACATCCTCATCAACAATGCGGGCGTGTTTCCCTTCCAGGATGTCTTCGACCTCGAATTCGACCAGTGGAAGCGGACTCAGGAGATCAACCTCGACTCACAGTTCCTGATGACCAAAGCGGTCATCGCCGGTATGCGCGAACACCGCTGGGGCCGCATTGTCAACATTGCCTCGAATTCTCTCGGGCTCGCCGTACCCGGTCTCGTTCACTACATGGCCAGTAAGGGGGGAGTAATCGGACTTACCCGCGCCTTGGCCAACGATCTGGCCCAATACGGCATCACCGTCAACGCCATAGAGCCCACCGCTTCACGCACCCCGGGCGGACAACACAATATCGGTGACCGCATCCTCGCCGATGTCGCCCAGATGCAAGCCATTAAACGCATCGGCACCGCCACTGACATCACTGGCACCGTTTGTTTTCTCACCAGTGACGACAGCGCATTCGTCACCGGCCAAACAATCGTTGCCGACGGCGGTCTGCACCGGCTCTAGCCAACAATCGCCAACTACGCACATGCCAGCCGCAGCGCGCGGGGCGAACGTCCGCGATCGCACAGGGTGAAACGCCTTCTTCCTATGCTCGTCGAGGTCAGCGCTCGGTACGTGTGCGCCGACGAGAGTCAGGACGGCTTCCCTCGTTCGCGACTTTCCACCGCCGCCAATACTTGCCGGTGGTGGTTGATCGACTGGTCCGGCCACCCGGTGATGGTGGGAACACCGATTCCGGTGCGTATCGGGTGATCTGCGACCTGACCTGTGCCAGCTTCGGGGAGTCGGCGGCAACGTTGATGGCCGGTGGAGCTCGTGGTTGAGGCGCTCTACCGCCAGTTGGTCGAGCCGGACGTACTTGCCTACGGCGTAGCTGCCGTCGAAGATCCGCCTGCGGACAGATCGCGCGACGTCTTCGGAAAGCTATGGGCGTGCGGCGAAATCCGGGACCCTCGCCGGTCAGATCCGGTAGTCAGCAAGCAGCCGCTTGCTGATGATGGACTTCTGAATTTCGCTCGTGCCCTCGCCGATCAGCAGAAAGGGCGCGTCACGCATCAGCCGCTCGACCTCGTACTCCTTGGAGTAGCCGTAACCGCCGTGGATCCGGAAGCTCTGCTGGGTGACTTCCGCGCACAACTCGCTGGCCAGATACTTGGCCATGCCCGCAGCCAGGTCGTTGCGCTCGCCGGAGTCCTTGAGCCGGGCCGCGTTGACCATCATCAAGTGCGCAGACTCGAGTTTGGTGGCCATCTCGGCCAATTGGAAGGCGATCGCCTGGTGTTCGGCGATGGGCTTTCCGAACGTCTGACGCTGCTGGGCGTACCGTACGGCCAATTCGAAAGCACGGATGCCCACCCCGCAGGCCCGTGCGGCGACGTTGACCCGACCCACCTCTATTCCGTCCATCATCTGGAAGAAACCTTGCCCCGGAGCCCAACCGAGGACGTCATCGGCGCCGGCGACATAACCGTCGAAGATGAGCTCGGTGGTGTCGATCCCCTTGTATCCCAGCTTGTCGATTTTGTCCGGAATGAGCAGACCGGGCGCGACTTCGCCGAAGCCGGTGGGCTTTTCGATCAGGAACGCCGTCAGGTTGCGGTGCGGCTTTTCCGCCCCTTCATCGGTGCGCACCAACACCGCCACCAAATTCGAACTGGCGCCGTTGGTCAGCCACATCTTCTGGCCGTCGATGGTGTAGCTGCCATCCGTGCGGCGGGTAGCCCGCGTTCGGATGGCGGCGACGTCAGAACCCAGTTCCGGCTCCGACATCGAGAACGCACCGCGGGTCTCACCGGTCGCCATGCGCGGCAGCAGTCGCTGCTTCTGCGCATCCGTGCCGTGCTGGCGAAGCATGTAGGCGACGATGAAGTGGGTGTTGATGACTCCCGACACGCTCATCCAGCCGCGCGCCAGTTCCTCGACACACAACGCGTAGGTCAACAACGACTCGCCGAGCCCGCCGTACTCGGCGGGGATCATCAGGCCGAATAATCCCATCTCGCGCATCTTGTCGACGATTTCCTGCGGATAGGTGTCGGTGCGTTCAAGCTCTACGGCGCTGGGAATCACTTCCTTGTCCACGAATTCGCGTACGGCAGCGATGATCTCGGCCTGGAACTCCGTCAGCCCGAGAGTCTGCGCGATTCTGGTCATCCGGCATCTTTCCCTCTGCCTGTACCGCAGGCAATCGTGTTTGCTTCGGTCAGCCGGGTGAGCTCGGCCGGACTCAGATCCAGATATTCGGCGAGGACATCGCGGGTGTCCTGCCCCAGTCCAGGTGCCGGCGCACCGGCCGGATAAGTGCCGTCGAACTTGGTGGGCAATCCGGGCGCCAGGTACTCCCCCACACCGTCCTGACGCAGCCGGGCGAACAGCGGATTGGCCGTCACCCGAGCATCTTCGGCGGTCTCGGCGAAGGTCCGGTAACGCTCGAACAGCACGGTGGTGGCCGACAGCGCGTCGGCGATCTCGTCGGCGGTGTGCTCGGCGAACCAGCCGGCGAACAACCCGGTCAGAACAGCCCGGTGACGGTATCTGTCTCCTTCGGTGGTGAAGTCGGCGCAGAGCGCGCCGGCGAGCGCCGAGACCGCCGCTTCGGCGCCGGTCACCTTCACCAGGTCGCGGAAATGGCGAGCTGTCAGCGTAACAACCATGAATGCAGCACCATCCCGACTGTGGAAGTCCTGGCCGTACTGCCCGTAGATGGTGTTGCCCAGCCGCTGGCGCTCGGTGCCGTTGACCTGAGGCTCAGTGAGCAGCCCGAGATTCCCGGCAGTGGCCAGCGCCACGTCTTCCAGTGCGAGGCTGATCCGCGCGCCCCTGCCGGAACGATCGCGGCGGCGCACGGCGGCGACGATTGCGAGGGCCGCGTAGAGCCCGCAGCACACGTCCCACGCGGGCAACACATGGTTGATCGGACCGGCGTGGTTGCCGGGGCCGGTGACGAGCGGGAAACCCACCGCGGCGTTGACGGTGTAGTCGACGCCGGTGGAACCGTCACCGCGGCCGAGCAATTGGAGGTGGATGACGTCGGAGCGAGTGGCAGCCAACTGTTCATGGCCCAGCCAGGTCAGACCGGACGCGTTGGTGACCACGATGCCGTCGCCTTCGACGACGAGCCGCTGCACCAGCTGCTGACCGTCAGTTGAGCGCAGATCTATTGCGACCGAACGTTTCCCTTTGTTGAGCCCGGTCCAATAGATGGACGTTCCGCTTTCTGCCAGCGGCCAGCGGTGGATATCGGACGCGCCGCCGATCGGATCGATGCGAATCACCTGCGCCCCAAGCTGACTCAGGGTCATGCCGCACAGCGGCGCGGCCACGAAGCTGGATACCTCGACGACGGTGAGCCCGGCTAACGGTAGGGCCATCACGTCGCCCGGGCCGGTCATGAGGATGCGACTCGACTCACATGAATCTCCCGCCGGTGACCTCCAGAACCGTGCCGGTCATGTACGACGACAGATCCGACGCCAGAAACAGCGCGACGTTGGCGACTTCGCTGGGTTCACCGGCCCGACCCATCGGCACCTCGGCCACCTTATCGTCCCAAATACGTTGCGGCATCGCCTCCGTCATCGCCGAGCGGATCAAGCCGGGCGCAATCGCGTTCACCCGTACGCCGAGGTGAGCCAGCTCCTTGGCAGCCGCTTTGGTCATGCCCACTACGCCGGCCTTGGCCGCCGAGTAGTTGGTCTGACCGACCAGTCCGACCTTGCCGGACAGCGATGACATGTTGACGATTGCGCCGCGTTTGTTCTCCCGCATGATCGTCGCCGCTTTGCGGATGCCGTTCCAAGTGCCCTTGAGGTGCACCGCAATCACTTGGTCGAACTGCTCTTCGGTCATCTTGCGCATCGTCGCGTCGCGGGTGATCCCGGCATTGTTCACCATGACGTCCAAGCCACCGAAATGCTCGACAGCCGTCCCGAGAAGCGACTCGACCTGTTCTGCGTCAGTGACATCGCAGCGCGCCGCCACTGCGATGTCCTTGCCGCCGAGTCGTTTCGCCGCATCTTCTGTGCCGTCCAGGTTTACGTCGCCGAGCACCACTCGGGCGCCCTCGGCGACGAACCGCTCAGCGATGGCGAAACCCAGTCCCTGCGCTCCACCTGTGACGACCGCGATCTGACCCTTCAGCAAAGACACCTGATCACCTGTTCCTCGAACCTCTCCAGTAATCTGACCCGAATCGCCAACATCATATTTGATATAGGACCGTCCGGAGCCGCCGGTGTTGGTACATGCGGGGGGCCGTCCCTGATTGCAGCCACCGCCCAGGAGAGAACGTGTGCCATGACCACAGCACAAGTCAGCGACGAGGACTTTCAGGACATTCTTGCCCAGACTCGCCACTTCGTACGCACCGCCGTCGTCCCTCGCGAGCAGGAGATTCTCGGGGCCGACCAGGTTCCGGACGACCTTCGGGACCAGGCAAAGAAGATGGGCTTGTTCGGCTACGCGATTCCGCAGGAGTGGGGTGGGCTCGGCCTGAACCTGGCCCAGGATGTCGAGTTGGCAATGGAATTGGGCTACACCTCGCTGGCGGTGCGGTCGATGTTCGGCACCAGCAACGGCATCGCCGGACAGGTCCTCGTCGGTTTCGGCACCATCGAACAGAAGACCCGCTGGTTGGAGTCGATGGCAACCGGGGACGTGGTGGCTTCCTTTGCGTTGACCGAGCCCGGCGCCGGCTCGAACCCGGCGGGCCTACGCACGAAAGCCGTCCGGCAAGAAAATGATTGGGTCATCTCTGGAGAGAAACGTTTCATCACCAACGCTCCAGTCGCGGATCTGTTCGTGGTGTTCGCACGCACCCGCCCGGCCGACGACAACGGGCCGGGCATTGCGGTGTTCCTGGTTCCCGCGGACGCGGCTGGTGTCGAGGTCGGCCCGAAGGACGCCAAGATGGGCCAGGAAGGCGCGTGGACGGCCGATGTCCGCTTCACCAACGTCCGCGTTCCCACCGAAGCCTTGGTCGGCGGCAGCGAAGACATCGGATATCGCGCGGCGATGACGTCGCTGGCCCGGGACGCATCCACATCGCCGCCCTGGCAGTGGGCAGCGCCCAGCGGGCCCTCGACGAGTCGGTGACTTATGCGGCCACCGCTACCCAAGGTGGCACCCCGATCGGAGGCTTCCAGTTGGTGCAGGCGATGATCGCCGATCAGCAGACCGGCGTGCTGGCCGGTCGCGCGCTGGTCCGCGAAGCCGCGCAGCTGTGGATGTCCAATCGGGATCGTCGCATCGCGCCGTCCGCGGCGAAGTTGTTTTGCACCGAAATGGCCGGGAAAGTAGCCGATCTCGCGGTGCAGATCCACGGCGGCAGCGGCTACATGCGCGAGGTTCCGGTGGAGCGGATCTACCGTGACGTTCGCCTGCTGCGGCTCTACGAGGGAACCAGCGAGATCCAACGGCTGATCGTCGGGTCGAATCTGATCAAGGCGGCGCAGCGGCAGCTGTGAGGCAAGGCGACAAGCAGATGGAGCACAAATGACCGGGCGTCTCCCAGTGCTAGTTCGCTTGCGCGTCGTCGGCCGGCGGCTGCGTCGGCGTGGCCGAGGCGGTCACGGCGCGTTGCCGGCGCTGCAACCACCGCACTCCGACGAGGGTAATCAGCACGAACAAGAGCACGACGGCGGGCCAGAATGCCGCTTGTATCAACCACATTCGCCGCTGCACCTTCACGACCTCGCGTCGCGCCTGTTGCAACCGAGCCAGATTGTCCATTGCTGCCTTCTGTCGTCGTCTTCGCGTACGGCTCTGCAGCCGACTGCTCGCGCCGCGGCGCGATTCCGATGTACTACCCCCGTCGGCCTACCCGGCAAACGCAATGCGCTGGGCTGTTAGCCGGTGATCGCACCTGTCGGCCGGCGGCGTGGCGACCGATCATGTCCACGGTTTCAAGCTCGCGGATCGCCCGACAGCCGCAGCTCAACACCGTCAGCACCATGTCGTCACCGCGGTCGGCGCCGGTCGCGAACGCGAATCTCAGCGCGGAGATCAGCAGTGCCTGCAGCATGCCCAAGCGGTGGTCGTACCAACAGGTTTCGCTGTCATAGCCGCTGACGCCGTAGCAGCAGAGCCTGCGGTGATAGGTCGCGACGAGTTCGTGTTCGATGGTCGAGCGCAGTTCCGGCTCCAGGCTGGTGGCGGTGAAGTAGGACAGGTCCCGCGCCGGAAGACCTACGCCGAGCGTCTGCCAGTCGACCGTGGTGATGGTGCCGCGGTCGGCCGCGCTCATCCGCTCGCCCAGTTTGTTCAGGGTGATGTCGGCGCTCATCTGCGCCACCCGCCCGAGACCTCTGAACCAGTAGTCGGATTGTCCGGTCCGACCGACCCGTCAACTGTAAGGGGCTACGGCATGCGTTGGGAAGACTTGCGCTTCTTGCGCGGTTTGCCCGCGTCGACGCCACCGCGGCTGATAGAAAAGGCGGTGCGACGCCAACCGCGGTGCCGCAGGCGCCCCTGGAATGGAGGTGGCCGGTGGATATCCGGCTCATCGCCGCGGTGGTGACGGCCTCAGCCGTCGGCGCCGTCAGCTGCGGTTGCTCCCCGCACGCCGACAAAGTAGCTCAGAAAACCGCTCAGATCACTCTCGACGGCAGCACCCGCACCTCGCACGCCGTCTCCTGCACTCAAGTCGAGTGGTTGTTGACCGTCGACATCAGTGCCGCCCCCGCCCACGTCAGAATGCTGCTCAACTTGGAACACGGTAAGCCGCAGCCTCGGTCGGTCGACTTCGACAATGTGAACGGTTTCACTGGTGTGGCCGGCAACGACGTGGGCAGTGTCCACGCAGAGTTCGCCCGCGACACTTACACGGTCTCGGGCGCTGCCCAGGGGACCAATCCCAATGACGTGAACCACCCGAGGACAGCGGACTTCCGGATCTCCGCGAAATGCTGATACCGCAAACCCGATCTGCTCGGGCATGCTGATCACATGGAAAACTACCGCCGCGGAAATCTAGTCTTCGATGTCATCGATGAAGGACCGGCTGACGGCCCAGTCGTCTTGCTGCTGCACGGTTTTCCCCAATTCAATACGAGCTGGAGCAAGGTCATCGACCGTCTGACGGCACAGGGTTACCGCTGCCTGGCCCCGAATCAACGTGGTTACTCGCGCGGCGCCCGCCCGACGCGTCGCCGCGATTACCGGACACCCAGCCTGGTGGAGGATGCCTGCGCGCTGATCGATGCCAGCGGCGCAAGCAAAGTACACCTGGTGGGACACGACTGGGGCGCGGTGGTGGCGTGGGGAGTCGCGGCGAAATACCCGGACCGCCTGGCCACCGTGTCGCCGTTGTCGGTGCCGCATCCGGCGGCGTTTCTGCGGGCCCTCGTCAGCAGCCGGCAAGCCCTGGCGTCCTGGTACATGTATGTCTTCCAGTTGCCGCAGATCCCGGAACGCTTCCTGCTGGGCAGGCATGGAACGGCGGCTCAACTGGCGAAGGCGCTGCGGTCGGCCGGTCAGTCCGCGCAGGCGGCAGACCGCGACGCGCGCGCCATGACGGATCCCGGCGCATTGACCGCCGCTTTGAACTGGTATCGAGCGATGCCGTTGTCGGACCTGCGCGACACCGGGAGCAAGGTCAGCGTCCCGACGCTATATGTGTGGAGCGACTGGGACACCGCCCTGGTCGGCAAGGCGGCTCAGAACACCGGCCGTTACGTGTCTGGCGAGTACCGTTTCGAGACCCTGCGCGGGGTGTCCCATTGGATACCCGACGAACAGCCCGATGTCCTCGCCGACTTGTTGCTCGAGTGGTTCGCCGCGCATCCGATCTAGCCCGCCGAGCGGTCAGAGGCGGTACATCTCCCGCGCCATCGTCGCGTCTTCCCGAAAGTCAGCCCGCAATGGCGGGCAGACGACTCGTTCGACCTTGGCTTACTCGGGCGCATCGGCCTGGCGAATGTCACCGCCAGGCCGCTGAAGCGGCGTCAGGCTGCTTTACCGGGTCCGGACGGGGCGGCGACGATTTCACGGCGGGTTAGATTCGCGAGATCGTCTGGCAGCGTTGCCTTTTCGTCAACACCGGTATCGAGTGGGTGTTGCAATAGCGTTATATGCCAGGCCAGGAAGCCCGGCATGGGCAGTGCGTCGTGCTGATGGTGAATTCCTTCGTTGCGACCCCGCCGATGGACGATCTGGTTCGAGCTAGGGTGGTGGCGGTGGCACTACGGGCTGGCACGCATTGGTTCCTGGGTTCCACCAGTTGCCGGGACCGCAATCCGGCGGTGGCGGCGGGCCTAAGGGCTGGCACGCATCGGCTCCCGGGTTCCACCAGTTGCCGGGACCGCAATCCGGAGGTTGAGCGGAGCTCACCCCGGGCGACACCGCTGCCATGTACGTCATGGGCGCTAATGCCACCGCGACGACGCCCGCCACGCGACGAACAAACATACTCATCGAAGGCCTTCCATCGGAAACATCCAGACGCAAGCTTGACCTGAGTCTAAAACAGCCACTTACTTTGGCGGCCCACAATCACTATTCCGCCCCGACCAATCATCGCCTGTTGTCACCAAGCGGCGCGGATTAAGACCAAGCTTGCCGATGCGTTCGTCAGCAAGGTGGAGTCCGACAAGCTGACAGGCGTACGTCGAACCCTCGCTGGACCGCGTCACAGTCGGCGAGTCGGCGCCCGACTGGCTCGCGGGTGAGAGGCAGGCGACCGCGCCATTGCATTACCGGATGCTCGAATCGGCGTGGCGGGTGCGCATCCGACCGCGGTATGGATCTGCCAGGCGGGTCAAGTTCCTAAGGCGGCGGCTGTCGGTGTCGGAGAACGCCGTTCAGCTCGGATGCTTTGAACTGGGCAGATATCTTTGCAGATTCGGTGCGGGCGGAGGGACTCGAACCCTCACGCTCTTCCGAGCACCGGCACCTAAAGCCGGCATGTCTACCATTCCATCACGCCCGCAGCCGTCCGATCCTACCGCTCTGCACGCGGCGAATCGGTCGCAGTCGCTGAGCCGTCCGCTCGGCGGCACTGCTCTCGGATGACGGCGCGGTACGGTCAGAAGGTGTCGACTACCCGGCCCCGGAGGTGGGCGCTGATCGCGCTCGTCTTGGTCGCTGCCTGCGGCTGCCTGGCTTTAGGCTGGTGGCAGTGGACCCGATTCCAGGGCGCGTCCGGGACCTACCAGAACCTCGGCTACGCGCTGCAGTGGCCGCTGTTCGCATGGTTCTGTGTGTACGCATACCGCAAATACGTGCGCTACGAGGTCACGCCACCGCAGCCGAAGGATCGTGCCCTCACCGAGCTACCTCCGGGGCTGCTGCCCCCGCGACCGAAGCCCGCATCGAAAACCACCGATGACCCCGTCGTGCGCCAGTACAACGCCTTTCTCGCCGAACTGGCGAAGAACGACACGGAAAACCAGAACAGGACTACGGCATGACCACGCCAGAAACGCCTCAGGCCCAGCAGGTGGGCGTCGAAAAGATCCGGACAGCGCTGCTGGCGTACCGGGTCATGGCGTGGACAACCGGTTTGTGGTTGATCGCTCTGTGCTACGAGATCGTCTCGCATCTGGCCTTCCATCATGAGATCCGGTGGATAGAAGTGGTACACGGCTGGGTGTACTTCATTTACGTATTGGCCGCATTCAATCTCGCGGTCAAGGTGCGTTGGCCGATATCCAAGACGATCGGAGTGCTGCTGTCGGGCACCATTCCGCTGCTCGGGATCATCGTGGAGCACTTTCAGACCAGAGACGTCAAGGCGCGTTTTCGCTTGTGAGCGTTCTGAGCGTGGGCACCAGTTTCGCCAGCGAGCGCCCGCGATGCGACACCGCGTCCTTCTCGGCCGGACTCAACTCGGCTGCGGTGCAGGCATAGCCGTTCGGTACGAACACCGGGTCGTAGCCGAACCCACCGTCTCCGCGGGCTTCGCGGGCAATCACGCCCGGCCATTCGCCACGCACGACAACTTCCCCCGACCGCGACACCAGCGCGCACGCGGACACGAACGCCGCGCCGCGCCGCTCATCGGGCACATCACGTAACTGCGCCAGCAGCAGTGCGGTGTTGGCGGAGTCGTTGCCGTGCGAGCCTGACCAGCGCGCCGACAACACCCCTGGCATACCGTTCAATGCCGCGACTTCCAGCCCGGAGTCGTCGGCCACCGTCGGCAAACCCGTCGCCGCGAACCCGTCATGCGCCTTCATCAGCGCATTGTCCTCAAATGTGGCGCCGGACTCCGGGGACTCGTCGAACGGCGGCACCTCATCGAGCGACACCAGCGTCAGCGTCGAGAGCTCGGCACCGTCGAGGACGCGGCGTAATTCGATCAGCTTCTTGCGATTTCGGCTGGCGACGAGTAACCGGGTCAGCTTCCGAATGCCTTCTGCGACGCGGCCCCCTCAGGCAGCACACCCGGATACGGCTGCTCCAACGCTGCACGTTGCGCGGCGAAGAGCAGGTCACACGCACTCAACGCAACGTCGAGCAGCTTGTCCAGCGTCGAGCGGGGAAATGTCGCACCCTCGCCGGTGCCCTGAACCTCGACCAGTGTTCCGGTGTCGGTGGCGACGACGTTCATGTCGACCTCCGCGCGGGCATCTTCCTCGTAGGGCAGATCGACCCGCACCCGACCGTCGACCACACCGACGCTGACCGCCGCGATCGCACACGACAAGGGCCGCGGATCAGACAGCTTGCCCGCCGCCGACAGGTAGGTGACCGCATCGGTCAGCGCCACAAAGGCCCCGGTGATCGCCGCAGTGCGGGTGCCGCCGTCGGCTTGCAGCACGTCGCAATCGACGGCGACGGTGTTCTCTCCCAGCGCGGCCAGATCGATGCAGGCCCGCAACGATCGGCCGATCAACCGGCTGATCTCTTGGGTGCGGCCGCTCAACCGCCCCTTCACAGCTTCCCTGTCCGCGCGGGTGTGCGTGGCCGCCGGAAGCATCGAATATTCCGCGGTCAACCAGCCCAGGCCGGACCCCTTACGCCAGCGCGGCACTCCATCGATGACGCTCGCGGTGCACATGACCTTGGTGTTGCCGAACTCGACCAGCACCGACCCCGCCGGGTGTGAGGTGAACCCACGCGTGAGTACTACCGGGCGAAGCTCGTCGTCGAGGCGGCCGTCTTCTCGTCTGGACACGCGCCAACACTAGCCGGAAGGCTTGATCTCGAAGGTCTCGCCGCACACCACGGCATGCACCGGACCGTCGAATTCCGCTTTCGCCTCGCCGATCACATCTTCGCGCGACGTCCAGGGCGGGATGTGGGTGAGCAGCAATTCGCACACACCGGCTTCGGCCGCGACCCGACCCGCGTCAGTGCCGGACAGGTGCAGATTGGGCGGGCGGTGCGGCGAGTGTGTCCACGACGCCTCGCAGAGAAACACGTCGGCGCCGCGGGCCAGCTCGACGAGCGCCTCGCAGCATCCCGTATCGCCGCTGTAGACGAACGTCGCCCCGGCTTCGTCGGTGAACCGCAACCCGTAGGACTCGGTCGGGTGGGCCACGATGCGCGGCAGAACCGTCAACGTTCCGACTGCCACCGACTCGCCGTCCACCCAATGGCGGATGTCGAAGATGTCGGAGAAGTCGTCGATCTCCCCGCCGTAGGGCGATGAGGCGGCGCCCAACCGCGACCAGGTGTCGCTCGGCCCGTACATCAGCGCCTTGCCTTCGGGCGGCGTCGGGTGGAATCGCCGCCAGACGAACAGGCCGGGCAGATCAAGACAGTGGTCGGCATGAAGGTGCGACAGCAGAACATGCACCGAACCGGGGTCGGTCTGGTGCTGAAGCGCGCCCAACACTCCCCCGCCGAAGTCGATCACCAGTGGCGGCGTGCCGGGCGCGCGCAACAGATAACCCGAGGCCGGCGAATCCGGGCCTACGACACTGCCCGAGCAGCCGAGGACCGTCATTCGCACTTCACCACTGTGCCATGTCGGATGCCCTGTTGGCGAAAACATCGCCGCTTTGCTATCCGACTGAAACGCTACCGCGCGGGCGAGTGACTGTGAACGGGCGCGATCCCTGTTATCGCGGGTCCCAGGAAGCGTGACGCCAGCCTGGTGAACGCGGCCGGATCGCCGGTGGCTTCGAAGATTCGGGCGGCCGGCGGCGTGTCGTGCGGGCGCAGCAAGTCGAGCCCGGTGAGCACGCGCAGTACGTCCTTGGCGGTCTCCTCGGCGCTGGATACCAGCGTGACGTGCTGGCCCACCGCCAACTGGATCAGCCCGGACAGCAACGGGTAGTGCGTGCAGCCGAGCACCAGCGTGTCCACCCCGGCGCGTTGGAGCGGCTCGAGGTACCCCTCCGCCAAGCCGAGCACCTGGCGACCGCTGGTGATGCCGCGCTCGACGAAGTCGACGAAGCGCGGGCAGGCCACGGCGGTGATCTCGGTGTCACGCGCGGCCGCGAACGCGTCCTGGTAGGCACCCGAGGCGATGGTCGCCTGGGTGCCGATCACCCCGATGTGGCCATTACGTGTTGCCGCGACGGCCCTCCGCACCGCAGGCAGGATCACCTCGATGACCGGCACGTCGTAGCGTTCCCGCGCGTCATGCAGGCAGGCCGAGGACGCCGAGTTGCAGGCGATCACCAGCGCCTTCACACCGCGGTCGACGAGGTCGTCGCCGATGGCCAGCGCATGCGCGCGGATCTCCGGGATGGTGAGCGGACCGTAGGGCCCGTTGGCGGTGTCGCCCACGTAGACGATGTCCTCGTCGGGCAGCTGGTCGATGATCGCGCGCGCGACGGTAAGCCCTCCGACACCGGAGTCGAAGACGCCGATGGGCGCCAGCGCACTACTCATTCCGCTCACCGCGCCACGGACCGGCGGGGCCCCCCGCGGCCGAGTTCGCGGACCTTACGTTCGGGCTTCGACAGCAGATAGGCGGCCAGGATCCCGGCGATGCCGCCACACAGATGACCCTGCCAGGACACGCCACCGCACACATTGAGCACCGGTACCGCTCCCCACAGCACCCCGCCGTACAAAAACAGCACGATGATCCCAATCGCAATCTGCCAACCCGAGCGGATGAAGAACCCGAACACCAACAGGAATGTGAGCCAACCGAAGATCAAGCCGGAGGCACCGATGTGATCGGTCGGCCCGCACGGCGATCCCATGTCACCGATCAGCCACGTGCCGAACCCGCCCAGTATCCACACGATGGCGGTCGCCCAGACGAACCGGGACAACCCGGCCAGGGCGACCAGGAAACCCAGCACCAGCGCGGGGCCGGTGTTGGCCATCAAATGCGCCCAGTTCGCATGCAACAGCGGCGCGAAGAGGACGCCCCACAACCCGTCAGCCTCCAGCGGCCGGATGCCGTTTCCGTCCAGCCGGTGACCGCTGAGCTGATCGACGAGCTCGGCGACATAGAGCAGGGCCACGAAGCTGGTGATGGTGGCACCGCCGACCACCCATGCAGAACGTTTGTTCGCCCGCCCCGCCGGTGTAGCCGGATGTCCGCTCACGCCCATAGCTGACCTTCCAAAGCTTCCTCGGCGTCGTCCAAGGTACCGGCATAGGCGCCGGTGGACAGGTACTTCCAGCCGGCGTCGGCCACGACGAACGCGATGTCGGCGCGCTGGCCGGCCTGCACGGCTTTCGCCGCGAGGCCGAGGGCGGCATGCAGCACCGCACCGGTGGAGATGCCGGCGAAGATCCCTTCAGCATTGATCAGCTCGCGCGTGCGGCGCACCGCGTCCACCGAGCCCACCGAGTACCGCCGACTCAGTACCTCGGGGTCATAAAGTTCGGGCACGAATCCCTCGTCGAGGTTGCGCAACGCATACACGCCCTCGCCGTAGCGGGGTTCGGCGGCGACGATCTCGACGCCGGGCACATACTTACGCAGGAATCGACCGGTCCCCATCAGCGTGCCCGTAGTCCCAAGCCCGGCGACGAAGTGGGTGATCCCAGGCAGATCGGCGAGCAACTCAGGTCCGGTGCCGTGGTAGTGCGCGTCGGTGTTGGCCGGATTCCCGTACTGGTAGAGCATCACCCACGACGGGTTGTCCTCGGCCAGCTGCTTAGCCTGGGCGACCGCGGTGTTGGAACCACCCTCGGCGGGCGAGAAGATGATCCGCGCACCGTACAGTTCGAGCAGCTGGCGACGTTCGATCGACGTGTTCTCCGGCAGCACACAAATCAACTGGTAGCCCTTCAAGCGCGCCGCCATGGCCAATGAAATTCCGGTGTTTCCGCTGGTGGGCTCGAGAATTGTCGCCCCCGGCGCCAACAGCCCGTCGGCCTCGGCCTGCTCGATCATCCGCAGGGCCGGCCGGTCTTTGATGGAGCCGGTGGGGTTGCGGTCCTCGAGTTTGGCCCACAGCCGTACATGGGGGCCTTCAGGCGCGTCCTCCCACTGTGGCGACAACCGCTGCATACCGACCAGCGGCGTGTTGCCCAGGGCCGCCAGCAGCGAGTCGTACCGACTCATGGGCGCCGCTCAACCGCCGGCGACGGCGGGCAGGATGGTGACCGAGTCACCGTCGGCGATCTCGGTGTCCAATCCACCCGAGAACCGCACGTCTTCGTCGTTGACGTAGATGTTGACGAACCGGTGCAGCTTGCCGTCATCCATCAGACGCTCCGAAATACCCGAGTAGTTGGCCTCCAGGTCACTGATGACGGCCTGCAGGGTCGCGCCGTCCGCGGCGACGCGCTTCTCGCCTCCGGTGTGGGTCCGCAGGATGGTCGGAATCGACACGGTGACACTCATTGGGCCTTCCTTCCGAGGTTCGGCAATGTTCGGGGCTCACTCCGCTGGTACTGCTCGACGATCTTGACAGGTTCCTCGGTGACGACTCCATCGGCGATCCGGTAGCTGCGCAGCTCGTGTTGATCGGGATCGCGGGTCCCCACCAGCACGTAGTGGGCATCCGGCTCGGCGGCCAGACTCACGTCGGTACGGCTCGGGTAGGGGTCGGTGGCGGTGTGCGAGTGGTAGATGACGACGGGGACCTCGTCGGCGTCGTCCATCGCGCGCCACACCTTGAGCTGCTCCTGCGAGTCGAAACGGTAAAAGGTGGGCGACCGCTCGGCGTTGGCCATCGGGACGTGACGCTCAGGACGGTCGGAGCCTTCCGGGCCGGGGAGCACACCGCACGCTTCGTCGGGATGGTCGGCGCGGGCGTGAGCGACCATTGCTTCGACCAGGTCCGCGCGGATCAGCAGCACCTCAGCTGTCCCTTCTGCTTCTTTCGAATGCTCCCGGCAACATGTCGCGGTAAGTAGGTATTCCGGCAACCGACTCCGCGGCGAGCACACCGACCAGCACGGCGCGGGCCAGGCAATCGGCCGCCGCGGCACCCACCGCGGTCACCAACTTGGTCTCCGGCGAGAAGGCAGCCGGCGCGTCGACCGGGGGCACCACCTCGACCGCCCCGGTGGCCAACGCGAACACCATATCGCCATCAACCGGCGTATGCGCCGGGCGGATAGTGCGGGCCAGTCCGTCATGGGCGGCGGTCGCAACCCGCCGGCATGCAGCAGGACTCAACGCGGCGTCAGTGGCGACCACCGCGATCGTCGTGTTGAGCGGACCCAGCCGGGGTTCGAGCCCGGCGTAGGCGGCGAGCTGTTCACCGGAAGGCGGCGCCAGGCCGAATTCGTCGACCAGATAGCTGAGCCAGGGCAGGCCGGTGGCCGGGTCGACGACTTCGCCCGCGCAGTTCACCACGACCACCACGCCGACGGTCACGCCCGACTCGAGCGTCGTCGACGCGGTGCCCACACCACCCTTGAGCACACCGGCGCGTGCACCGACTCCGGCGCCGACCGAGCCCACCAGCAGGTCAGCCTCGTCGCCGCCGACTGCGGCCTGACA
>NZ_JBARMY010000364.1:0-7855 GCF_049802695.1 Mycobacterium sp. | reverse complement strand
GTGGTCGCCCATGCCGCCGCGTTGAAACGGCGGGGAGTCGCCCGGCCGGGTGAGCAGGTGAGCAACCCCGGCGCGGGACCAGAACGCCGCGACGTCATAGGCGGCGCGGTCCGCGTCCGGCCCGGTTTCGCCGTAGCCGGTGATTAACCCGTACACCAACCGTGGATAGTCGGCCGACAGCGAACCGAAGTCGAATCCCAGCCGCTGCAGCGCACCGGCCCGCACGTTGGTCACGAACACGTCGGCAGCGGCGAGTAATTGATGTGCATGACGACGGTCTTCGTCGACGCCGAGGTCCAGAACGATGCTGCGTTTGGAGCGGTTGTCCAAGTCGAACGGCGGGTTCAGATCCAGATCCAGGCCCAACATCGTGCCGAATCTGCGGGCGGGGTCACCGGCCGGCGGCTCGATCTTGATTACGTCTGCACCCCAGTCGGCGAGGATCCCGGCCGCTGCCGGACCGGCCACCCACACGCCGAGTTCGACGACTTTGACGCCGTCCAGCGGTCCGGGCATACTCGGCATCCTCTCGTCGACTCCGCCACAGCAACATAAGCACTCCAGTTGTGAGCCTTACCAGGTCCCCGCCGGAGTACCGTCAGTTCTCACCGTCCCCGTGAGGAATGCGAATCATGAGCCAGCCCCCGGGCACACCGGTCGGCGAACCGGAGTCTCCGCGAGGCCCGTGGCCCGGCCCCCGTCCGCCGGGTGGCTATGGCACACCGCCACCGCCGTACCCCCCCGGTTTCCTGCCGCCGCCTCCCCGTCGCGCAAACGGCCTTGGTACCGCATCCCTATTGGTTGGCCTGGTCGCCCTGCTGGCGACGCTGTCGATTTTCGGAGGTGTCATCCTCGGTGTCACCGCCGTGGTCTTAGGGCTTGTCGCGCGCAGGCGCGTGAAGCGCGGCGAAGCCACCGGCGCCGGCGCTGCGCTGATTGGCATCGTTCTCGGCGTGATCGCCGTCGCCGCAGGCGCGTTCATCATCTGGCTCGCCTTCGGCACGGAAGTATTCAACGAGGACTATCAGCACTGCCTCGGCGAACGAAACGGGCACGCGGAGTTCTGCCAGCAGTATCGCTGACCGGAAAAGGTGACTGAGTTATGACCCTGGTCGCCGGGCGCGGTCCGCTGGGCAATGATCCCGTCGGATGGTTCTCTCCCCCGCTACCCGCCGAGTTGGTCTACATCGAACCTCATCCCCGGCGGGTTCAGGCATTGCGTGGCGGGCAGTCCGTGATCGACACCGAACGCGCGTTGCTCGTGCATCGGCGAAACCACCCGCTGTCCTACGCATTTCCCGCCGACGACGTCAACGGTCTGCCCAGTCGACCGGTGCCCGAGGCAGCCGGCTTCGTCCACGTCCCGTGGGATGCGGTGGACACCTGGCTGGAAGAGGGCCGCGAGCTCGTGCACTACCCGCCCAACCCGTACCACCGGGTCGACTGTCGCCCGACCACCCGGCGGCTGCGGGTCGAGGTCGCCCGTACCACGCTGGTCGACACCGAAGACACCGTCATCGTCTTCGAGACCGCCCTGGAACCTCGCCTCTATGTCGATCCGAGGCATGTGCGCACCGACCTGCTGCGGCAGACCGAGACGTCGACCTACTGCAACTACAAAGGCGTGGCGACCTACTGGTCGGCCGCAATCGGCGACACGGTCGTCAACGACGTGGCCTGGAGTTACCTGGATCCACCGCCCGAAACCCGGCCGATCACGGGGTTTTTCAGCTTCGACGCCGCCCACGCCGACGTTCTCGCCGAATTGCCCGCGGTGGCTCAGGAGTTCGGGGGCGAATAGTTCGGCCGCCCCAGCCCCAACGTGTGCTGAGCGATCATGTTGCGGAACACCTCCAGAGTGCCGCCGTAAATGCCCATCGGCGACGCCAGTCGGAAGAGGTACTCCGCGGCCCCGTCATCGGCGGCCCCGGTGGTGCCGGACGGTAGGGCCGACGCTGCACCCAGCACGTCCATCAAATCCGGCGCGACGTCCCGCATGGTCTGGGCGATGGCCACCCGTCCCAGTGGCCCCGGGCTGCTCAGCGCCGCCTCCAGGCGGGCGATGTCGCGGCCCAGCCGGTAGGCCACCGACCGGTCATCGAGCAGCCGGCGGCCGTCCGGACATTTCTGCGCGGCGATGCTCACGGCGGTGTCGACCGCTTCGGCCATCAGCGTGCCGTGTCCGGCCATTGCCGCAATGTCCTCCAGCCCCTCGGCGTCGCGTTCCACCGTGCCGTGTTCGGCGTTCAACGCGTCCCGCAGCACCGCCCAGCCTCGGTTGACTTCTCCGATGCGGTATCTGTCGCTGACCCGAACATCGGTGTAATAGACGGCGTTGGTCCGGTCCCCGTCGACGGTCCGGATGCGCTGGATCACGACACCCGGCGAACCCAACGGCACCAGGAACATGGTGAGGCTTTGATGCTTGGCCGCCCGGGGGTCGGTGTTGGTCACCAGGAAGACGTAGCCGGCGTTGTGGGCGTTGGAGGTAAACATCTTGGCGCCGTTGATGATCCAGCTGTCGCCGTCGCGTACCGCGCGGGTCTTACACGTCGCGATGTCGGAGCCGCCGTCGGGTTCGGTATAGCCCAGGCACAGCCGAATATGGCCGGTCAGCACACCGGGCAGCACCTCCTCGATGAGGTCCCTGGACGCGCACTGCTGCACCGTGTGCGCCACCATGCCCGTGGTGCCCCAGTGAAACCACGGGGTGTGCGCCCGGGCTATCTCCAGGTTCCAGATCCGACGGCGCAGCGCGCTGAACCCGCCGTCGGCTTCCGGCGTCCAGTCGCCTGCCAGGTAACCCGCGGCCCCCAGTGCCAGATGCACGGCCTCGTCGAAGTTCTCGCCGGTTTCCCGATCCCGGCGGCGCACCTCGTCGGTGACGTGCACGTAAAGAAAGTCACGCAACTGGTCGCGGAACTCGCGGTCCTCGCTGGGGAGTTCGACGAATGAGAAGTCCATCGGCGGCGTCGTGTTGCTGCCGGCTACAGCCGCGCTTCGGTTTTGATTGCGGTATCGCTGGTGCGCAGTGGGCGGATCAACGCCTCCTGGGCGAACGACGCGAGCAGCTCACCCTCCTCGGTGTGCACGGCGCCACGCACATACGACATGCCCGCGCCCACTTGCGTGCTCTCGTGCGTGTACAGCAACCACCCGGTCCAGGTCACCGGCTCGTGGAAACTGACCGTCACCGTCATTGGCGCGGTAGACACCGTCACATGCGACTGGCTGGTGCCGATGCCTTCGTGCGCGCGCATCGTGGTCGAGATGCCCAGATGGCCGGTGAAGTAGGCGATCAGGGCCTTCGCCAGATCGTCTCGGGTGGGGATCGGGTCGTAGTGCAGCCAGGCGTACAGCTCCGGCGGCCCCACCTCGTCGGGGCTGTTGACGTCGACCACGTCGACCAGCCGCAGTTCCCGACCGGTCATCGGCATCGGCGAGGCGTTGGCATCGACGGGCGCGGCGACGTCCGGGCGCGGTAGGTGGTGGCGGATGACGTCCGGCGACGGTACGTCCAGCAGCGTCGTCACAGCGATGCAGCGGCGGCCGTTCTGCACCACATGGACTACCGCGGTGGCGGTGGAGCGGCCCTCGTGCAGGACGTCGATGTTGAAGTCCACGGGTGGTCCGACCAATACCGCGCGGGCGAACACTGCATGCGCAGAGCGGACCGATTTGTCCGGGAACCGTTTGGCCACCACGACAATCGCCTGCGCCAGCAGCTGAGTGCCTTCCACCACCTGGCGCTCGTCGTCGCCGGCGATCCCGGTGTCGCCGCTGAACCTGTCGGGCTTCTCTCCGGGTCGCGCGTCGAACAAATACAGGAGGTCAGCGACCGACCAGTGCGTCTGCTGAGATTCCGTTGTCACTTAGCGAGAGTGACATTCTCAACGAATCTTGTAAAGCCTCGCCCGCAGCGTTGCCGGGTGTCAGCCGGCCTCGATGACCAGAGTCTTAAAACGCTCGATGATCTCGAGCGCGCGCGCCAGGCTGTCGCCCGGCAGCCCAACCTGCACCCAGGTGACGCCGAGACTGGCCAGCTTGTCCAATGCGCTGAGGTAAGCGTCGGCGTTGAAATCGTCGGCGGCCGGATCACCGCCCTCGATGTTGCTGAACACGATGTCGATCGTCGACCAGTCGCGGCCCGCGTCGTCGATCCGGCGGCGCAGGTCGGTGATCCCGTCGGCGAGACGTTCGAGCGAGTCGAGCGTTGCCGTGCGGGCGGTCTGAGCCAGCGCGGCCGGCGCGGCGAACGGGCACCAACCGTCACCTTTGAGGGCGACGCGGCGGCGGGCCGCGCCGGTGTTGCCGCCGATCCAGATCGGTGGGTGCGGCTCGCTGATTGGTCGCGGATGCGCGGTGATGCCGCGGGCAGTGAAATTTCTGCCCTCGAACGAGATGTCATCGGTGGTCCAGATCGCGCGGATCACGTCAAGGGCTTCGTCGAAGAGTTCGGCGCGCTGTTCGTAGTCGACGCCGAGAGCGGCGAATTCGCGTCTGAGATATCCGACCCCCACCGCGAGTGTGAACCGGCCGCCCGAAAGTAAGTCGAGCGTCGCCCCGGACTTGGCCACCACGAACGGATTTCGGTACGGCAGCACGACGATGTTGGGAATGAGCCGCAAGGTCGTGGTGCAGGCCGCGGCGAATCCCATCGCCACGAACGGATCCACCGCGTCGTGTCCGCCGGCTTCCAGCCACCGTTGACTGGGCGCCGGGTGGTCGGTGAAACCGAAGCCGTGGATACCGGCCGCTTCGGCGGCCGCGGCGACCGCGGCGATGCCCTCGCCGCTGACGAGCTCCGGATCGTAGGGGTGGCGGTGCATCGGGTGGGTGATGGTGAACCGCATCTGCCGCTCCTGGGCTGGTGGCCGATCGTACGGACATCACACTAAGGGCATGACACTCTATCGATATTCTGTAAAGCTAGCGGGATGGCCGTGCGAGCGGTTCTATAACGACGATAAAGGGGTGGAGCAGTTGGGCGTGACATAGGAATCGTGACGACTTGGGAGCATCAGATGTTGTCGACCGTTGAGACGCTCGCACCGCTGGTCGAAGGTTTCTGCTTCGGTGAAGGCCCGCGCTGGTTCGAGGGACTGCTGTGGTTCTCCGACATGCTCGGCGAGGCGGTGCACACCGTCAATCTCGCCGGCTCGGTGACCACGCTGAAGCTGCCCGGGCATGCCCCGTCGGGGCTGGGCTTCCGACCCGACGGCTCGCTGCTGATCACGTGTGCCGAAACCCGCCGGCTGCTGCGCTACGACGGCGACACCGTCGCGCCTATCGCCGACCTGACCGACTGCACACCGGCCAACCTCGGCGACATGGTCGTCGATCACCTCGGGCGCGCCTACATCGGGTCGCAGGCATTCGAGGGCGGGGTGATCATGCGGGTGGATCCCGACGGCAGCATC
The DNA here is from genome assembly GCF_049802695.1 of Mycobacterium sp. Taxonomy (GTDB): domain Bacteria; phylum Actinomycetota; class Actinomycetes; order Mycobacteriales; family Mycobacteriaceae; genus Mycobacterium. The sequence goes on along the minus strand of NZ_JBARMY010000364.1, from coordinate 2,435 downwards.
ACCGTCGTGGCCGACCGGCTCGACTTCCCCAACGGCATGGTCATCACACCGGACCGCACGACGTTGGTCGTCGCCGAATCCGTCGGCCGGCGGTTGACCGCCTTCCGTATCGGGCAGGACGGCTCACTGCGCGACCGGAGCGTCTTCGCCGACAGCCTCGAGGGACCGCCGGATGGCATCACACTCGACGCCGACGGGGGCGTGTGGGCGGCGATGACGCTGGCTCACCAATTCCAGCGGATCGTGGCCGGCGGCACCGTGACCGACCGCATCGACATCGGCGACCGCGCCGCGATCGCGTGCACGCTGGGCGGTCCCGGGCGCCGCACGCTGTTCCTCGTGTCGAGCAGCGACGCCTACCCCAAGCGGCTGGTAGGCACCCGGCTTTCGCGAATCGACACCGTCACCGTGGACTTTGCGGGCGCCGGACTGCCGTGAGAGCTGCAAGATGACCGACTCGTATTACGAGCTCGTCGACGACGCCGATCCCCGCGGCCAGAAATTCCGAGCCACCGACCTGGTGCGCAGCACCTGGTCGGCCGCCATCCAGCACGCCGCACCGGTGTCGGCGCTGCTGGTCCGCGCACTCGAGCGGTGCGCTGCGCGCGACGACACCCGGCTGAGCCGCGTAGTCGTCGACCTCTTGGGTCCGGTGCCGGCCGTAGGTGATTTCTGGGTGAGCGCGCAGATGCAGCGGCCCGGCAGACAAATCGAGCTGCTCAGCTCCGAAATGCTGGGTGTGGGCCCGGACGGCCAACCCCGCCCGGTGGCACGCGCCAGCGGATGGCGGTTGCAGCAGCTGGACACCGCCAACGTAGCCCACGCGGCGGCACCGCCTCTTCCGCCGGTCAGCGAAGGCCGAAGCCGCAACCTGGAGCGAAACTTCGACCGCAATTACGTGCACAGCCTGGACTGGCGCTGGCTCACCGAACCGCTGAACGCCGGCGCCGGTGAATCCTGGATAAAGCCGACGGTCAACCTCGTGCACGGTGAGGCCATGTCGCAGCTGGAACGGCTGTTCACGGTGGCCGACGACGCCAACGGCATTGGCAGCAAGCTGGACATCACCAAGTGGACGTTTCTCAACACCGATCTGGTCGTGCATGTGCACCGGATCCCTGAAGGAGAGTGGACCGGTATCCGCGCGGAGACCAATTACGGGCCGGACGGGATCGGCACGACCATCGGGACGTTGTTCGATGAACGTGGCGCAATCGGCGGGATTCAGCAGTCCGTGTTGATGCGCCGCCGGTCCGGCTGACGCGAAACACCGAGACAATTCGACATGATTCGTAAAGTTTAGATATGGATCGCACGTCGGCCCGCGAGGGTGACACTTCGACACAGCAGCGGATCCTGGCGGCCACCGCCGAGGTGCTCAGCCGCAACGGCAAGCGGAAACTCAGCCTGTCGGATGTGGCCGCGCAAGCCGGCGTCTCACGCCCGACGCTGTACCGCTGGTTCGCCTCCAAAGAGGAATTGCTGTCAGCATTCTCACACTATGAACGTCAGACGTTCGAAAGCGGTTTGGCCATGGCCACGGCCGGTCTCAAAGGGGTGGACAAGCTCGACGCCGCGTTGCAGTTCATCGTCGAGTACCAGAACTCATACTCGGGCGTGCGAATGGTCGACATCGAGCCCGAGCACGTCATCGCGCAGTTCTCTCACGTCCTACCGCAGATGCGGGAGGGACTCCAACGTCTACTGCCCGGCCCGGGCGGCGCGGTGAAAGCGGCGACGGCGATCCGGGTCGCGCTCTCGCACTACATGGTGCGCAGCGACGACGCCGATCACTTTTTGGCGCAGTTGCGGCACGCCGTGGGCATCAACCCACGCTGATTGCCCTGCTCCTCCTCGGGCCTGCCGGCCCGCATCGTCTCAGGGCGGCTGATTGCCCTGCTCCTCCTCGCGCCTGCCGGCCCGCATCGTCTCAGGGCGGCTGATTGCCTACTGGTCGAACAGCACCGCGGCGTTCAGATAACCGGTCGGGTCGAACGCCGACTTCACGGTGCGCATCGCCGCAATGTCGGCACGCTCACGCGACATCCCGACGAACGCGCGTTTGCGGGTGCCCACACCGTGTTCGGAGCTGACGTTGCCGCCGCAGTCGGCGATCAGGTCCATCATCGCGGCGTACAGGTCAGCTTCGGCGTCGAGCGAGCAGCGCAGCACGTTCAGGTGCAAGTTGCCCTCTGCGATATGGCCGAACAACACCGGAAAGGCCTCGGCCGCATGCCGGTGGACCAGCTTGCGCGCGTCGCCGGCGAACCTCTCGACCGCTGACAGCGGGAGTGACACGTCGAACTTCAGCGGCGGCCCGTAAACACCCAACACATCGGCGAGTGACTCGCGAACCCGCCACAGCCGCTGCTGTGCGCCGGCGTCGACACCGACAGCGGGCTCGCCGCAGGTTTCGACGTCAGCCAGCGCGTCGG
>NZ_JBARMY010000363.1:0-2792 GCF_049802695.1 Mycobacterium sp. | reverse complement strand
GTGCTGGTGCTGCCGGGGTTGCTGGCCGGCGACGGCTCGACCCGGCCGCTGCGGCGCATCCTGCGGGACCTGGGCTATCAAGTCCACGGCTGGCGCCTTGGCCGCAACATCGGTCCGACGGCAAAGGCGGTCGCCGGGATGGCTGAGCGACTGGAGGACCTGGATCGCCGATACCACGCCCCGGTCAGCGTGATCGGCTGGAGTTTAGGCGGCATCTTCGCGCGCGGAATCGGCCGCCGCGCCCCGTCAGCAGTGCGGCAGGTGATCACGTTGGGCAGCCCGTTTCGCCTCACGAACCACAATCAGACCCGGGCCGGCGCGGCCTTCCAGCGGTTCTCTCACCTGCATGTCGAGCGGGCCCCGGTGCCACTGCAGTTGGAGACCGAACCGCTTTCGGTGCCGGCGACCTCGATCTACTCCAAGTACGACGGCGTGGTGGCGTGGCAGGCGTGTCTCGACCTGCGCTCGCCGACCGCGGAGAACATCGCCGTGATCGGCAGCCACTTCGGCTTCGGCCACAACCCCGCGGTGATCTGGGCGATCGCGGACCGGCTGGCGCAGCCGCAGGGCGAATGGGCGCCGTTTCGGCCGCCGGCAGTGTTACGCCCGTTGTTCCCACGACCCGAGACGCTGCGCGAGTGTAGCGCTCCAAACCATGTGCAATCCACCTTGCCTGACACGAACTGAGGACCGAGCGATGACATTCAATCTCGCCGTCATGCTTGCCGAATCCCGCGCCGCGCATCCCGACAAGGCGCTCTGCCACATCGGTGAGCGCTCCTTCAGCTACGCCGAGGTCGACGAGATCTCGGGGCGCCTCGCCACCAGCCTGCGCAACCTGGGCGTGCGCCGCGGCGACAAAGTCGCGGTCCAGTTGCCCAACCTGCCGCAGTTCTTGTTCTCCTACTTCGGCATCCTGAAGGCCGGCGCGGTGATGGTGCCGCTCAACCCGCTGCTGCGGGCGCCGGAAGTCCGCTATCACCTGCAGGATTCGCAGGCGCGGCTGCTGATCACCTTCGAGACCTTCGCCGAAGAGGCGATGCACGGCGCGCGTGACATCGAAGGCTTGCAGACCTACGTGGTGAACCTTCCCGGCAACGACCAGCGTCCGGACGGCACAAAGCATTTTGATGAACTCTACTTCGCCGACGACATCGGTGACCTGGAGCCGACCAACGGCGACGACACCGCGGTGATCATCTACACCTCAGGGACCACCGGGAAACCCAAGGGCGCTGAGCTGACGCACTTTCAGCTGTTCATGAACTGCACGGTGGCCGGCGAGCTGTTTGAATTCCAGGACGATGACGTCGGTTTGGCGGTGCTGCCGTTCTTCCACGTCTTCGGTTTGTCCAGTGTGCTCAACGTTACCGTCCGCTACGGCGGGAGTATGGTGCTGGTGCCGCGTTTCGACGCGAAGGCGGTCGTCGACGAACTCACCCACCACCGCTGCACCATCTTCTCCGGTGTTCCGACAATGTATTTCGCGCTGCTGGAAGCCGACACCGAAGGCCATGACCTGTCGGCGTTGCGGGTCGGGGTATCCGGTGGCGCCGCGATGCCCGGCGAGGTGATCCGGTCCTTCGAGGAAAAATTTCCCGGCGTCGTGGTGTTGGAGGGTTACGGTCTGTCCGAGACGGCGTCGACGACGACGTTCAACATCAACGCCGAACAGCGCAAGGTACTCTCGATCGGCAAACCGATCTGGGGTGTGTCGGTCAAGGTGGTGGACGAGAACGGCGCCGAATTGCCGCCCGGCGAAGACAATGTCGGTGAAATCGTCGTCCGCGGGCACAACGTGACGAAGGGCTACTACAACAAACCGGAAGCGACCGCCGAGGCGTTGCGCGACGGCTGGTTGCACACCGGCGACCTGGCCTACTGCGATGAGGACGGCTACTTCTTCATCGTCGACCGCAAAAAGGATCTGGTGATCCGGGGCGGCTACAACGTCTACCCCCGCGAGATCGAAGAAGTCCTGTTCGATCACCCCGCCGTCGCCGCCGCCGCGGTGATCGGCAAGCCGGACGACAAACTCGGCCAGGAGGTGCTGGCCTTCGTCGTCGCGAAAGACGGCGCCAGCGTCGAACCCGAGGAACTCATCGCGCACTGCAAGGAAAGCCTGGCCGCCTACAAGTACCCACGCGAGGTCAGGATCATCGACGAATTGCCCACCGGCCCGACCGGGAAAGTGCTCAAGAAAGAACTGCGGCCCTGAGCAGGCAAGGGTCCGCACCGCGAGGGCTCATGCAGTGGTCTGGCGCCCGCCGAACGTCATGATGCGGTAGAGCACTGTGCTTGACACATCTCCGTCGTCGGCGATCCAGGTGAACCCATGCCGGCGCAAGAAGGTGTCGATGCGTCGATCCAGAGACCAGTCGACGTATTTCGGACCGGAGTACGGGGAGCACAAAAAGCTTTCAGCAACAGCATCCACGTCGAAGTCGGTGATCATCGGCGGGATTTCGACCATAGGCGCAACTCCTTTGTTCAGGCGGGTTATTCCAGCAGGGAAGCTACTAAGGCCAGGTGGCGATTTCGTCACGAAAACATTGCAGACCGGGTCACAACTCGCTCGCCACGACGATCCGCACGGCGACGGCCCGGACTGGCGATCGGGCTTGCCGGGTAGCCTCTCCCACGTGCTGCTGGCCTCGCTGAACCCCGCTGCTGTTACCGCTGCGGCCGACATCGGCGACGCCGTGCGCGTCGGTGACAGCACGTTGAGCCGCAGCGCTCTGGTCGGCGCGTCGACGTCGGTGGCGGAACGGGTCAGCGGTGCTGCGCTGGTG
>NZ_JBARMY010000362.1:0-9218 GCF_049802695.1 Mycobacterium sp. | reverse complement strand
GCGCCGAACTGCGCCACTGGCTGCAGGCCGGGCGATCCGGCGATGGCGCGGTGCACCAGCAGCGGGCGCGCCGAGCGTGACGTGTCGGGGTTCAGGTCGTTGCGGACGACGACATAGCTGATGCCTTGGCGGGCCAGGGTGTCGGCGAGCCCTGCCGACGGCCGTCCGGCCGCGAGCAGGCGCTGCACGGAGTCGAGTGCGCGGATGGTCGACGGCGGTGTCAGTGGAATGGAGTCGCGCACCCCCCAGGGGCTGTCGCCGAGGACTTGCAGCGGCTCGTCGTGACTGTTGCCCCACACCTGGGTGGCGAATGGCGCGCCCGGCACGACCAGCACCCGCCCGGGGGTCGGTGCGCCGCGGTTGTGCTCGGTGAGCCAGTCGGCGGTGTCATGCCAGTACTGCGGTATCGCGCTGAACGCTCCGGGCGGCGTCAGCCGCCCGGTCCACGCCAGCGACGTGCCGACCACCAGGGCGACCAGGGCGACGACTCCGGCCGCGACCCGCTTGTCTTGTTCGGGATGCATGAAGGCACGCAGCCACACCGGGCGCGGAGCGCTGCCCGGTAACGGGATGCGGCCCAAGAGTCCCGCCACACCGAGCACCAACGGGATCCGGATCACCGACTCCAGCTTGTGCACATTGCGCAGCGGAGCCCCGTCGGCGTCCAGGAACGCCTGCACGTGGTGCGCGAGCGGGGAGCCCAGCCCGCCCGCGTAGCCGGCAGCCAACAGGCCGATTCCCGTCAACAGCATCGTCACCAGCCGACCGGTGCCCGAGGTTTCTTCGCCGGCGAGCACCACCAGACCTGCCAACCCGCAGGCGGCCACGAGGGAGGTGGCCAGGATGGCGACCGACCCGGTGACCAGGTGCGCGCCCGCGGTGGCGTTGGGTGCCACGAACGGCGTCCAGCTGTCGGTGCCGCGCAGCACCTCCACCAACGACGACCATTGTGTCGTCACGCCGGAGGACTCGATGAAGTCCAGGAACGGGGGGCTGATGTGGAACAGCAGGATCAACGCCAGCAGCCACCACAGCGTCGCCAGCAGCAGCGCGAATAACCACCATCCGGTGTAGCGCAACCACAGTCGATTGGGGCGGTGACATGCCCACCAGATCACCGCGGGCAGGCAGCTGGCCAGCGTCGCGATGGCATTGACCGCTCCCATCAACGCCACCGCGAGTCCGGCTTGGCCGGCCAGCCGCCGCACCGAGTTCTCCGAATGTCCGCGCAGCGCCTTGATGGTCGGCAGCAGAACCCACGGCGCCAGCATGATCGGCAACGTCTCCGACGAGATCGATCCCAGGGTGATCAGCACCCGGGGCGACAGTGCGAACGCCGCCGCGGCAATCGCGCGGGAGGCCGGGTTGCCGATGCCCAGGACCTCAGCGACCCGCAGCAGCCCCCAGAATCCGACTGTGAGCAGCAGTGCCCACCACAGCCGCTGGGTGATCCACCCGGGCAGCCCGAGCAGGTGGCCGAGAAGGAAGAAGCTGCCGTGCGGGAACAGGTAGCCGTACGCCTGGTTCTGCGCCTGCCCGAACGGGAGTTCGCTGTTCCAGAGGTTGGTGGCCCGAGCCAGAAACCGCAGCGGGTTAGCGGTGAGGTCGAGTTTGGTGTCGGGGGAGATCTGACCGGGTGACTGCGCGAAACTCAGGATCAGCGCCGCGGTCGCGACCAGCCATAGCCGGCGCCGTGGTACCGGCTGTCCACCTGGCGATGCCGCCTGCGTAGCGGCGGCCTGTGTCGTGACCAGGCGATACCCGGTTTGCCCGGCTGCTCCCCGGGCCGTCGCGGCCCGCATCGTCGCCAGTTAGGTGCGGTTGCCGTACTCGACCCGGTTGAGCACCGACGACTGCGGGTCACCACCGGGTAGCGGCGGCTTGGTGTCCTGCTGCACCATCAGCGTCACTCCGAAGATCGCGGCGGCGCCCAGCAACAAGCCGACCACGATGCTGGCTGCGGCGGGCGCAACGAACCGGTTCATCGGTGGCTCTCCTCAGGCCTGGCGATCGTGGTTGCCGCCAACTTAGCAGAATCGCGGTCAACGCCCGCTTGCGTGCCCTACGCCGTCGCGCGGCAAACCCGCATCAGGGCAGGATGCTGTTTCCGTGCCGGACGTGGTTCGACGAGAAGCAGCCCTCGTCATCGTCGTCATCGCAGCGGTCGCCGTACTGCACCTGGTTGGCTTCGACCGACTGTTCGTACCGCTGATCGAGCGGTTGGGGCTCACCCTGGACGACCAACGTGACTCCGAACACAGCTGCCGCGCCGAGCATCAGGCCGGCTGCGATGCTGGCCCCGACGGGCAGCAGGAACCGGGTCATGAAAAGGCTCCTCGGGTTGGTGTGGCTCGTCGCCAACGTACCGGAAACTGAGCTTGGGGGACGGCTGAGCCTTTCGCCCGCCGGAACGGCATCCGGGGTGGTGCGGGCAGCGGACGGTGTCGTGACAGCATGGGCGGATGCCTTTTCCGCGCACCCTCGCCGTGTTCGCCGCGGCGGCGCTAATGGTCTCTTGCGGCCACGCTTCGACGTCGTCGAAGTCGCCCAAGTCCACGTCCGCGGCGGCCCGCCAGCCGGCTGCCAAGCCGATCCCGCCGGCCTGCGGTGATCCGGCCGCCGTGGTGGCCGCGTTGTCGGTGCACGATAAATTGGCCCAGCTGCTGATGGTCGGCGTGCGTGACGCCGACGACGCCCGGTCGGTGATCAGTGACTACCACGTCGGCGGCGTCTTCATCGGCAGCAAGACCAACCTGTCGATGCTGACCGACGGCTCGCTGTCCGATATCGCGCGCAAGGCGGGCCCGCTGCCGCTGGCGGTGAGCGTCGACGAGGAGGGCGGCCGGGTGTCGCGGCTGTCGTCGCTGATCGGGTCGGCTCCGTCGGCGCGGGTACTGGCGCAGACTCGAAGCGCCGACGAGGTGTACCAGCTGGCGCTGGAGCGCGGCCGGAAAATGCGCGGGCTGGGTATCACCATCGACCTGGCGCCCGTGGTCGACGTCAGCAACGCCCCGGACGACACGGTGATCGGCGACCGCTCGTTCAGCGCCGACCCGGCGGTGGTCACGACCTACGCCGGCGCGTACGCGCGCGGACTGCGCGACGCCGGGTTGTTGCCGGTGCTCAAGCACTTCCCGGGCCACGGGCACGGCTCCGGGGATTCGCACACCGGTGCGGTGACCACCCCGCCGCTCACCGACCTGCAAAGCAACGATCTGGTGCCCTACCGCACCCTGGTCACGACGTCTCCAGTGGGAGTCATGATCGGTCACATGCAGGTTCCCGGATTGACCGGCAACGATCCGGCCAGTCTGAGCCGGCCCGCGGTTCAACTGCTGCGCGACGGAACGGGCTACGGCGCTCCGCCGTTCAACGGGCCGGTGATCAGTGACGACGTGTCCAGCATGGCAGCGGTCAGCGACCGGTACGGCGTGGCCGAAGCGGTGTTGCGCACGCTGCAGGCCGGCAGCGACGTCGCGCTGTGGGTCACCACCGACGAGGTGTCCGCCGTCTTGGACCGACTGCAGAAGGCCGTCGCCGCAGGGGAGTTGGCGATGCCGGCCGTCGATGCCTCGGTGTTGCGGATGGCTGCCGTGAAGGGGCCGAACGCGTCCTGCAGCCACTGAGACGAGTTCTCCCGATGTGTGCGGAATGACCGCAGTGCTTACCCTTGAATGAGGTACACGCCGAGCCACGGCGCGAAGAGCTCAAAGAGGACGAATCATGGCAGGTGGAAGCAAGCGCCTGCCGCGGGCTGTTCGTGAGCAGCAGATGCTCGACGCCGCCGTCGAAATGTTCTCGGTCAACGGCTATCACGAGACATCCATGGACGTGATTGCGGCCAGAGCGGAGATCTCCAAACCGATGCTGTATTTGTACTACGGCTCGAAAGAGGATCTGTTCGGCGCTTGTCTCGACCGTGAGATCACCCGGTTCATCGACGCGGTGCGCGCCGACATCGACGCGCATCAAAACGCTAAAGATCTGCTGCGCAACGCGATTCTGTCGTTCATGCGTTACATCGACGAGAACCGGGCGTCTTGGATCGTGATGTACACCCAGGCCACCAGCTCCCAGACGTTCGCGCACACCGTGCGCGAGGGCCGCGAGCGGATCAACGAACTGGTCGCCGGGCTGTTGCGCACGGGTACCCGAAACCCCGACCCGGGCACCGACTTCGACATGATGGCCGTGGCTCTGGTGGGAGCCGGCGAGGCGGTGGCCACCCGGCTCAGCACCGGTGACACCGACGTCGACGGAGCGGCCGAGCTGATGATCAACCTGTTCTGGCGCGGACTCAAAGGCGCGCCCGGCGACCGCGACGTCGTCGACTCCGCGCCAACCGCCGCCGCCGGCTCCGGCTAATCCAGATTCCGGATCGTGCCGGTGAGGTGCGGGTATCCTTTGGAGATGTTGCGCAGCACCAGGTCCCAACCACTCTCGTTGCGGTCGACGTAAAGCCCGGTGGTGGCGGGCAGCAGCACCGGTTTCCCGAACCGCACCGAGTACGTCACGGCGTCGCCGAGTTGCCCCTCAATGTTGGCCAGTACTGCTGCGGCACTGAACATTCCGTGTGCGATGACGGTCGGGAACCCGAATAGCCTTGCGCCGATCGAGTTGGTGTGAATCGGGTTGTGGTCGCCGCCGACCGAGGCGTAACGGCGGATCTGCCCCGGTGTGATCTTCAGCACGGTGGTCGGTGGCGGCAATTTGGGCTGCTTTTGCGGCGGCGGCTTCGGTTCATCGCTCAGGCTGGTGCGCTGCTGGTGCAGGAAGGTGGTGACCTGGTGCCACGCGGTGTCGTGGCCGACGCTGACGTCGGTCACCATGTCCACCAGGATGCCTTTGCGGTGTTCTCGAAGGTTGTCGGCGTGCACGGAGATGCCGACCGTGTCGGTGACCGCGATCGGCCGGTACTGCGCGATGTGGTTTTCGGTATGCACTGCGCCTATGGCGGGGAACGGGAAGTCGAATCCGGTGACCAGCGACATCACCGTCGGGAACGTCAACGCGAAGGGATACGTCAGCGGGACGGTGTCGCCGAAACGCAGCCCCGTCACCGCGGCGTAGGCGGCGACGTTCGCGCGATCGATGGGCAACTCGTCGACGGTCACCGTTCGGGTGGGCAACTGGTCGTTGCGCGGCACGAAGGGCAATGAGCCCGCCGCTGCGCGCAGCATATTTCTCAATCCGCTTGGTTGCGTCACGGTAATCTCCTCAGGCACCCAGCATGGCTTGGCCACAGACCCGAACGACGTTGCCGGTCACTGCGTTCGACGCCGGACTGGCGAAGTAGGCGATGGTCTCGGCGACGTCCACCGGTTGGCCGCCCTGGAACAACGAATTCAGCCGGCGGCCGACTTCCCTGGTGGCCAGCGGTATCGCCGCGGTCATCTGAGTTTCGATGAATCCCGGTGCGACGGCGTTGATCGTGACGCCTTTCTCGCCCAGCTTGGCCGCCAGCGCCTGCGTCAGCCCGATCATGCCGGCTTTGGTGGTGGCGTAGTTGGTCTGTCCACGGTTGCCGGCGATACCGGCCATGGACGACAGCCCGATCACCCGACCACCTTCGCCGATGATGCCGTTGTCCACCAATTCCTCGGTGAGACGCAGCGGCGCAAGGAGGTTGACGGCGGCGACCGCGTCCCAGCGGGCCTCGTCCATGTTGGCCAGCAGCTTGTCGCGGGTGATTCCGGCGTTGTTGACCAGGATGTCGGCGCGTCCGTTGTAGTGCTCACGCAGGTGCTCGGTGATCCGGTCGACAGCGTCGTCGGCCGTGACGTCGAGCGTCAGCGCCGTCCCGCCGATCCGGGTGGCCGTTTCGGCGAGCGCCTCGGCGGCGGCCTCGACGTCGATCGCGATGACCTTGGCGCCGTCCCGGGCGAACACCTCGGCGATCGTCGCCCCGATGCCGCGGGCGGCGCCCGTCACGATCGCGACCTTCCCGTCGAGCGGACGGTCCCAATCGGCCGGCGGGGTGGAGTCGGCCGGGCCGACGTAGAAGACCTGGCCGTCGACATAGGCAGATTTGGCCGAGAGGATGAACCGCAACGTCGACTCCAGGCCGGTGGCGGCCGGTTTGGCGTCCGGCGAAAGATAGACCAGCGCAACGGTGGCCCCGCGCCGCAGCTCCTTGCCGAGCGAGCGGGTGAAGCCCTCCAGAGCACGCTGCGCGATCTGCTCGTCGGCGCTGTCGGCCTCGGCGGGAGTAGTGCCGATGACGACTACCCGGCCGGAAGCGCCCAGGTTTCGCAGCAGCGGGGTGAAGAATTCGTACAGCGACTTCAAGCCGGCCGGGGTAGTGATACCGGTGGCGTCGTAGACCAGTCCGCCGAACAAGTCAGCCCAGCGGCCGCCCAGGTTGTGGCTCACCACTTCGTAATCCGCGTCCAGCGCCGCCCGCAGCGGCTCCACCACCCGGCCTCCACCGCCGATCAGCAGTGACCCCTTCAGGGGCGGGTCGCCGGCCCGATAACGGCGGAGTGTTTCGGGCTGCGGAACGCCGAGCTGCTTTGCCAAAAACGACCCGGGACTGGAGTTGACGACCTGGGAGAAGAGATCCGATGAAACCTTGGGCGCCACTGCGTTGCTGCCTTCCCTGTCGAGCGTGCCGTCTATCGGCGACCGTACCGAAGGACCGAACTTACTGGAGAGTAAGAACAGTGGGTAGTATGACCCTTATCCGCGGATAACCCCAACTGACGGAGACAAACGTGGCCCCCGATACATCAAACACGACCACCCCGCCTGCCAAGGAGAGCCTGCAGTCCAGGCGACGCGTCGCGGTGCTGGGCGGAAACCGCATTCCGTTCGCCCGCTCGGACCGTGCCTATGCAGAGGCGTCCAATCAGGACATGTTCACCGCGGCCCTGGGCGGACTGATCGACCGCTTCAACCTTTCCGGCGAGAAGCTGGGCGCCGTCATCGGCGGTGCAGTGCTCAAGCACAGCCGTGACTTCAACCTCACGCGCGAGTGCGTGCTGGGCTCGGCGTTGTCGTCGTACACGCCGGCGTTCGATCTGCAGCAGGCCTGTGGCACCGGCCTGCAGGCCGCGATCGCGGCGGCCGACGGCATCGCCGCCGGCCGTTACGAGGTGGCTGCCGCAGGCGGTGTGGACACCACATCAGATGCGCCGATCGGTTTGGGCGACAACCTGCGCCGCAACCTGCTCGGCCTGCGTCGCGCGAAGTCCAACGTCCAGCGGCTGAAGCTGGTTGGCAAGCTGCCCGCCAGCCTGGGCGTCGAGATCCCGGTCAACAGCGAGCCGCGCACCGGCCTGTCGATGGGCGAGCACCAGGCCATCACGGCCAAGCAGTTCGGCATCAAGCGCGTCGAGCAGGACGAGCTGGCTGCCGCCAGCCACCGCAACATGGCTGCTGCCTACGACCGCGGCTTCTTCGATGACCTGGTGACGCCGTTCCTGGGGCTCTACCGCGATGACAACCTGCGCCCCGACGCCTCGGTGGAGAAGCTGGCGAAGCTTAAGCCGGTGTTCGGGGTGAAGGCGGGCGACGCCACGATGACCGCCGGCAACTCAACGCCGCTGACCGACGGCGCCTCGGTTGCTCTGCTGGCCAGCGAAGATTGGGCCGCTGAGCACGCGCTGACGCCGCTGGCCTACTTCGTCGACGCCGAGACCGCGTCGGTCGACTATGTCAGCGGCGCAGACGGCCTGTTGATGGCGCCGACCTATGCGGTGCCCCGGTTGCTGGCCCGCAACGGCCTGAGCCTGCAGGACTTCGACTTCTACGAAATCCACGAGGCCTTCGCCTCGGTGGTCTTGGCGCATCTGCAGGCCTGGGAGTCCGACGAATACTGCAAGGAGCGGCTCGGGCTGGACGCCGCGTTGGGTTCGATCGACCGCTCCAAGCTGAACGTGAACGGATCGTCGCTGGCCGCCGGTCACCCCTTCGCCGCCACCGGCGGACGCATCCTTGCTCAGGCGGCCAAGCAGGTCGCGGCGAAGAAGGCCGAGCGAAGCGGTTCGACAGATGCTCCGGTGCGCGCCCTGATCTCCATCTGCGCCGCCGGTGGTCAAGGCGTCGCCGCCATCCTGGAAGCCTGACGGGGCCGGTCCGGCCGGTCTGGTGCGCCGCTCCTCCTCATCGCTGCGCTCTGCATCGTCGCCGGCGATTTGGTGCGCCGCTCCTCCTCATCGCTGCGCTCTGCATCGTCGCCGGCGGTTTGGTAACAGAAGTGGACGGGTAGCCGATTGGCCGGATAGCTCCGCGTTGTCGTCCGACCCCCGACCCGATGGCAACGCGGGGCATCCCTGAATCGACCGTCCAGGCCGTGTCGGGCTAAGGGGCCGCCGCTGCGCAGAGGGGATGCAGCGACGGCCCCTTTGCCTGGCACACGACCAGCAGATGCGAAATCCCCGGCACGGTGTGCCGGGGATCTCGCGTTCTATCAGATCAGAAGGCTGCTTCGTCGAGTTCCATGATGTCGTTGTCCAGCGTCTCGACCACTTGACGGGTGCTGGTCAACAGCGGCAGGAAGTTCTTGGCGAAAAACGATGCCACCGCGATCTTGCCCTCGTAGAACGCCCGGTCAGCGCCGCTGGCGCCGGCATCGAGGGCTTCCACGGCCACTGCGGCATGGCGCTGCAACAACCAACCGATCATCAGGTCACCGACGCTCATCAGAAAGCGCACCGAGCCCAGGCCGACCTTGTAGAGGCTGGACGTGTCCTCCTGTGCGGCCATCAGATAGCCGGTCAGCGAGGCCGCCATCGCCTGCACGTCAGCCAGTGCGGTGGCCAGCAGCTCGCGCTCACCTTTCAGCCGGCCGTTGCCGGACTCGCTCTTGACGAACTCCTCGATCTGCCCGGCGACGTGCGCCAGGGCTACGCCCTTGTCACGGACGATCTTGCGGAAGAAGAAGTCCTGCGCCTGAATCGCGGTCGTGCCTTCGTAGAGCGAGTCGATCTTGGAGTCACGGATGTACTGCTCGAGCGGGTAGTCCTGCAGGAAGCCTGAGCCGCCGAGGGTCTGCAGGCTCTCGGTCAGCTTGGCGTAGGTCTGCTCGGACCCCACGCCTTTGACGACCGGCAACATCAGGTCGTTGACCCGCACCGCCAGGTCGGCGTCGACACCGTGTACCGCCTGAGCCACCGCGGCGTCCTGGTAGGTCGCCGTGTACAGGTACAGCGCGCGCAGACCTTCGGCGTAAGCCTTCTGCGTCATCAGACTGCGCCGCACATCCGGGTGGTGGGTGA
>NZ_JBARMY010000361.1:0-1827 GCF_049802695.1 Mycobacterium sp. | reverse complement strand
GGGTTCCGACGCGTGGCAACCGCACCCGGCGCGAGCCGACGGCGACTTCGCGCGGCTCTACCTCGGCACCGGGCTGATCGCGCTGGGCAAATCTCAGCTGTCCGAATTCGGGTTCAGCGCCTCGGCTGAGCACCCCAGGTTGGGGCCGGTGCGCAATCCGTGGAACCCCGAACACACCGCCGGGGCGTCGTCGTCAGGATCGGGCGCCTTCGTCGCTGCCGGAGCGGTGCCCATCGCGCACGCGAACGACGGTGGCGGGTCCATCCGTATTCCGGCGGCCTGCAACGGGCTGGTCGGGCTCAAGCCGTCGCGTGGCCGGTTGCCGCTGGACGCCGAGCTGCGCCGGATGCCGGTCGGGATCGTCGCCAACGGCGTGCTGACCCGAACGGTGCGCGACACCGCGGCCTTCTACCGCGAAGCCGAGCGGCTTTCTCCGTCTCGGCGACTGCGGCCCATAGGCGACATCACCGGCCCGGGCAGCCAACGGCTCAAGATCGCGGTGCTCACCCGTTCGGTGGAACGCGAATGCAGTCCGGAAGTCCGCGACTTGACACTGCAGTCCGCCGATCTGCTCGAAGAGCTCGGCCACCATGTGGAACGCATCGACACCCCGCCCGTGCCGGCCAGCTTCGCCACCGACTTCGTGCTGTACTGGGCGCTGCTCGCGACGGCGCAGATCCGGATGGGAAAGCGGGCTTTCGGCGCGTCGTTCGATCGCGCACTGCTGGACAACCTCACCCTGGGCCTGGACCGGCGCGCCAGTCGTAACCTGCACCGGATGCCGGCGGTGATCCTGCGGCTGCGGGCGCTTCGGCGGCGCACCGCGCGGTTATTCCGCACCTATGACGCCGTGCTGACGCCGACACTGGCCGACGAGACGCCGCGGGTGGGTTACCTCGATCCGACCGCCGACTACGAGCAGATCATGGACCGGCTGATCGGCTGGGTGGCGTTCACCCCGCTGCAGAACGTCACCGGAGAGCCGGCGATCTCGCTGCCGCTGGCGCAGTCAGCGGCCGGCCTGCCGGTGGGCATGATGCTGTCGGCCGGCATCGGCCACGAAGCGCGGCTGCTCGAATTGGCTTACGAGCTGGAACAGGCCCGGCCGTGGGCGAACATCGCCGCGCCGGCCTGACACCGCCTATATCAACATCCTTGACACATATCAGGCAAGTTGATATATCTGGAACATGACTGACATACAGGAATTCGATTTCGACTTCGAGCCGGCTTACCGCGGTGAAGCCGCCGAGTTCGGAGCGGGGGCCCGCCCGCCGTGGAGTCTGGGCGAACCGCAGCCGGAGATCGCGGCTTTGATCGATCAGGGTCTGATGACCGGCGAGGTGCTCGACGCCGGCTGCGGTGAAGCCGCACTGTCCCTGCACCTGGCCGCTTCGGGGCATCGCACCGTCGGCCTCGACGCGTCGCCTACGGCGATCGAGCTGGCCAAGGCCAAAGCCGCCGAACAGGGATTGGAGAACGCCTCCTTCGAGGTCGCCGACATCTCCTCGTTCACCGGCTATGACGGCCGATTCGACACGATCGTGGACAGCACGCTGTCCCACTCCATGCCGGTCGAGTTGCGCGACGGCTACCAGCGGTCGATCGTCCGCGCCGCGGCACCCGGCGCCCGCTACTTCGTGCTGGTCTTCGGCCGCGCCGGCATGCCCGAAGGTCCTATCAACGCGGTTACCGAAGAGGAACTACGGCAGGTCGTGTCCAAGTACTGGGTCGTCGACGAGATCCGGCCCGCCCGCATCCATGCCAACCTGCCCGATAGCGGCATGGGCGAGTTTCCGGTAGTGGACCTGCGTGACGAGGATAGCG
>NZ_JBARMY010000360.1:0-4959 GCF_049802695.1 Mycobacterium sp. | reverse complement strand
CTGCTGACCGGCCGCCCGTCGCCGGTGAGCCGGGCGCTGCCGCTGCCCCCGACGCCGGGCGTCTACGAGCCGGCGGTCGACGGCGGTGATCCTCTCGACGGCAACGCTTTGCAGGACTGGGTGCGAGACCATCCGATCGATTTAGGTGTCCAGCTGCACGGCGGCGGCGCGGCGTCGAACCCGTTCATCAAAAGCCTGACTCCGACCTGGACGGTCGGGACGCGCGCCGAGGACGCCGAACCGCTGACCCGATGCATCCCCTACCGGCTGTATCAGCATGAGGTGTTGCGGTGGCTGGAAGTCGTCGGGCTGGCCGGGGCGCCGCCGGTGACGTTCGAACCGTCCGTCGCGGTCACCGATGCAGATCGTCGGTGTGCGCAGCGGGTGCTGCCCTGGCCATCCGGTCCGGTGGTCGGCATTCATCCGGGTGCCCGAGATGCTCGCCGCCGTTGGCCGACAAGGCATTTCGCCACAGTCGTAATTGACTGTGTGAAGGGCGGGGCACGTGCGGTCATCGTCGGGACACCCAGCGAGGAAGGGCTGATGCGCGACGTAGCCGAGCGGGCTCGTGCGGAGCTTTCCCCAACCGAAGGCGACGCGGTCGCCGTACTGTGCGGGCTGGACTATTCGGGGCTGTGCGGAGTGCTGGCCCGGTGCGACGTGCTGGTCGGCAACGACAGCGGTGTCCGACACCTCGCTAAGGCAGTCGGAACGCCGACTGTCGGAATCTTTTTGCCCAGCAATCTCATTCACTACGGCCCGTTCGGCCGCTCAAAAGACCGCGCGTTGATGTCCTGGACCACTCGCTGCCCGGTGTGCGACAGCGATTGCGTGTCGGCAGACGCGCCGGGCTGCGGTCACGACGTCTCGTTCGTGGCTGACATCTTGCCTGACGCGGTACTGCACGAGGTGCGCGACCTGCTGGCCTGACCGTTGCCGACGGAGTCCACCGATGCGCGGATGCGCGCGATGGTGTCGGTGTTCGAATGATCGGCGACATAGCCCAGCATGCGGACCTCGCCTCCGTAGCTTCGCACCACCGGCGTCTCTGGAAGCATGTCGGCGGTGTAATCGCCGCCCTTCACGTAGATGTCGGGCTGCAGCTGTCGGATCAACGGCGCGGGAGTGTCACCGTCGAACACGGTCACATAGTCCACGCACGACAGTTCACCGAGCACCGCTGCGCGATCGGCGGCGCTGTTGATCGGTCGATCGCTGCCCTTGAGGCGGCGAACGCTTTGGTCACTGTTGATCGCCACGACGAGCACATCACCGGCCTGCTTGGCCTCTTTGAGGTAGGCGACATGGCCGCGGTGCAGCACGTCGAAGCAGCCGTTGGTGAACACGATGCGCCGGCCCGCCTTACGGTGGCAAACGACCCGGCGAATCAGCTCATCCTGCGCAGTCGGCACACCTTCGGCCGCGGCAATCCGGTCCGCCAGTTCGGCCTTGGTGCATACCGATGTGCCGGGCTGCGCGGTCACGACATCGGCGGCCAGCTGGGCGAACTGGACGGCTTTTACGGCCGACATACCTTGCAGCAGGCCGACGGTCATGGCGGCGGTGAAGGTGTCACCCGCGCCGGCGCAGTTTTCTTCTCGCGCCGGCCGGGTCGCGGTGCGGTAGCCGGTGCGGTCACCGTCGAGAAGCAGCACGCCGTCGCTGTCGAGCGTGACGGCGACGACTGCGGCGCCGGTCGCCTGTGCCAGATCTCGTCGATGCTTTACGAAGAAATCGGCCCGCGTTTCACCGTTGCGGTGGGCGTCTCGGTTTTGCGGGGACAGCAGGCATAGCGCCTCCGCCGCACTGGGCGTCGCCAGGTCCGGCCGCAGCGGCCGCCAGGGTGTCAGGTCATGGCCGTCGACTACGAGAAGCGGAAGGGCAGGCCTTGCCTCGGCAACGGCGGCCAGGATCGACGGGTGGGCGATGCCGGCGCCGTAGTCGCAGATGACCAGCGCGTCCGCCGTCCGCAGCGCGTCGGCGAGGCGCTCGGCCAGTCGCTGGTGCTCACTGGCGCACGCCGGCTGGTCGGCTTTCTGATCGAAGCGCAGCAGGACCCGATCGCCGGCGACGACGCGATTCTTGCTGGCGGTCCGACCTGCGGAGGTCCGCACGTGGTCGGTGTTGACGCCGTGGCGGTGCAGACCACGGAGCAGTGCGACGCCGACATCATCGTCGCCGATCACCGTCACAAGCTCGGCGCGCACACCCAGAGCCGCCAGATTCGCGGCCGTGTTGGCGGCGGCACCGGGTTGAGCGGTGGAGTGTTCGACATCGACGACCGCGACCGGGCCTTCCCGGGACAGGCGCCGGCACGCCCCGGACAGCCACACGTCGAGCACACTGTCTCCGAGCACGACCACGCGAGGTGGTGAGTTGGGCGAATCATCGGGGCGTTGCACCCCGAGTGTTTTCCCAAGCAGCGGCCGGGAAAACCCTCGACCGCGAACTGCCGTCGTCTGGCCGGGAAGGCTGTGGCCGGCGCGCCACAGGTCGGGGTCTTTGGCGGCCGCTCAAACCGCAAGCTGAGGCGGCTCAACAGCAGTGTCGACCTTGACCAAGCCGCAGCGGCACTGCTAAGCAAGTGCTCAGCACGCGGCGTTTGGACGCTCGGCACGAGGAGGGAATCAGCGATGACGGTGCAGGCGGTATTGGACGACATTCGGGAACGCCCTGGCACGGGCGACGTCATACCGATCATCGATCCGGTCACCGAAGAGCCGATTGCTGAGTTCAAAGACTGTGGCGAGCAAGCAGTCGACGAAGCGGTCGCCCGTGCGAAGGCGTCGTACGACGCGGGCGTCTGGGTCAACCTGCCGGGGCGTGAGCGGGCCAAGATCATGTGGCGCATCGCCGATCTGATCGACGAGCATGCCGATGAACTCGCCGAGCTCGACTCACTCAACACCGGCATGCCGTTGATGCAGGCACGGTTGGTGGTACCCACCTGCGCCGAATTCTTCCGGTACTACGCCGGCTGGTGCACCAAGGTGCACGGCGACGCCTACGACGTGAAAACCAGCGGGATCGCCTCGGACACCTACGTCGACATGCACGCCTACACCATCAAGGAGCCCTACGGCGTGGTGGGCCTGATCTTCCCGTGGAACGGCCCGGTGTTCAACGCGTGCGCGAAACTCGCGCCAGCGCTGGCCGCAGGCTGCAGCATGCTGGTCAAACCCGCTGAGGAGACACCGCTTTCAGCGCTCCTTCTGGACCGCATCATCGCCGAGGCCGGGGCCCCGGACGGCGTGGTCAACTTGTTGACCGGCTACGGGCACACCGCAGGTGCGGCCATCACCGCCCATCCCGGCGTCGAGAAGGTGGCCTTCACCGGGTCGACCGAGGTCGGCAAGGAGATCGTGCGCGCCTCGGCCGGAAACCTCAAGAAGGTGATGCTGGAACTCGGCGGCAAGTCGCCCGTGCTGATCTACGACGACGCCGACCTGGACCAGGCCATCATGATGGCCGCGATGGGCATCTTCGTGCACTCCGGTCAGGGTTGCGTGTGCGGGTCGCGGATCTTCGTGCAGCGCGGCGTCTACGACCGGGTGGTCGAAGGCATCGCGATGGTGGCGAACAATCTGAAGCTGGGCGGTCCGAGAGAAGAAGGCAGCATGATCGGCCCCCTGATCAGCGCCAAGCAGCTCACCCGCGTCATGGGTTTCATCGACGAGGGCAAATCCGGTGGTGTCGAGGTTGTGACCGGCGGGCACCGGCTCGACCGGAAGGGTTACTTCGTCCACCCGACCGTGCTGACGAACGTCGACCGCGGTATGCGGCTGTATCAGCAGGAGATCTTCGGACCCGTGGTTACTGTCCTGCCGTTCGACGACGACGACGAAGCCGTCGCCATGGCCAACGAAACCACCTACGGGCTGGCGGCCACTGCCTGGACCAATAACCTGAGCCGCGCTCACCGCCTCGGTAAGCGGCTGCAGGCCGGGACCGTGACGGTCAACTGCCAATTGGTTTTCGATCACTCCGTGCCCTTCGGCGGGTACAAGCAGTCCGGTTGGGGTCACGAGTTCGGCCGCGAGGGCATCGAGGCCTACCTGAAGACCAAGTCGTTCTGGGCCCAGCTCTGACGGCCCGCCGAGCCGAGAATCCGAATAGCGCTCCAGAAAGCTAAAAAAATCGTAAGCTTAGCCTGTGTGGCGACGATGCCGCAGCTGAGGGGAAGCGGCCATGAATTCTCGGCGGCCTGAATTCGGCAGTGTATCGACCTTGACGCCCAGAGAGGTCGCGCCGCAGCGCACCCTTGCCGTCCGCGCCGCGGACGGCACCACACTGCACACCGAAATCTACGGCCCACCCGGCGGCTACCCGATCGTGCTGGCGCACGGATTCACCTGCGCCACCGGCGTGTGGCGAGACCAGATCGCCGACCTGGCCGCCGAATACCGGGTGATCGCTTACGACCAACGCGGCCACGGGCGCAGCGGCGTCCCGCCGCGCCGCAACTACAGTTTGAGCTATCTGGCCTCCGACCTCGACGCGGTGCTGGAGGCGACGCTCGCGCCGCGCGAAACCGCGGTCATCGCCGGGCATTCGATGGGCGGCATGGCCGTCATGGCGTGGTCCGACCGTTACCGCCACAAAGTCGGGCAGCGCGTCGACGCCGTGGCGTTGCTCAACACCACCAACGGGGACTTGCTGCGCGAAGTGGACTTGCTGCCCATGCCGCGACAGCTGTCGGCGGCTCGCGCGCTGGCGGCCCGGCAACTGATCAATACATTCGGTTCCTTCGACATGCCGAACGCCTTCGGGCGCCCGACGCGTACTTTCGTCAGAATGCTGGCCGTGGGTGCGCAGGCCGACCCGGCCGTCGCGGCCCTCGTCTACGAGCTGTTCACAGCCACGTCGCCGGCCGGCCGCGGGGGCTGCGCGAAGATGCTGGCTTCCGGGGTGGGTCGCCGTCACATCAGCCTGACCGGCCTGACGGTGCCGGCGCTGGTC
>NZ_JBARMY010000359.1:0-7026 GCF_049802695.1 Mycobacterium sp. | reverse complement strand
GCGCTCGGCCTCGCGGCGACCCTGAGCACGGCCCGCCCGCGCCGAGGCGATCCGGCAGCGCGGATCGAGTGGGTTGGAGCCGAAGGCACTCAGCGAGTCGTCGTCGGCGAACACCGCCACCGCAGCGCCGCCGAACGCTTCGATCTCAGCAGCAGGACCAGAGCCAAACGGTGACGGGGCGGATGCATCCGCGGGTACCAAAACCGTTGCCGTGGCGCAATCTTGAGCGACATCCAGGTTGATCGAGCTGCCGACTCCGCCGTCCATGTAACGCCGGTCACCGAGGGTCACCGGCGGCCACGCTCCCGGCACAGCGCAACTCGCCGCCACCGCGTCGACCAGATCAAACCCCGAATCGCCGGTGAACACGACGCGCTCCCCGGTGGTCACCTCGATCGCGGTAACCCGAAGTTCCCGGTCCGGCCAGACATGCGAGGGCAGGCGACGGGCTATCACCTCGCGGCGCACTGGTTCGGCCACGGTTTCACTCGCCAAGGCGAGTGCGCCGATGCGCTGCAACTTCCGTTGCAGCGGCGCGAACGGCTCGGTGAGGGCGGTCTGGAACAGCTCGGTGATGTCTTCGATACTGACGCCGGGGTCGAGCTCCGCCGACGCCTCTTGCACTTGCCGGGCGAACAGGTCGTCGAGGCGGCAGCCGTTGCCGATTTGCGCGGCGACCACCGAACCGGCCGATGTCCCGACGAGCACGTCAGACTCGAGCAGCCACCGGGCAGTACTGTGCGACTCGTCTGCTATCCCGTACAGAATGCCGGTCTCCCAGGCTATTCCGGCCACCCCTCCGCCCGCCAGCACGAGCGCACGTGGAGCCGTCACGGCTCTTGGTCCGACGTGTTCGCCGCCTCCGCGGTCAGGGTCAGATCCTCCTGACGCAGCTGGTGTTTCGGCGGGTCCGGTAGCACGTGGTGGCTGCTCAGGTGAAGTCCGGCGTCGACATGCACCAACTCCCCCGGCGCGATGAGGCGCCACCGCGAGTCACCGTCCATCGGTTCGCTAGCGAACACCACCGACGGTCGATTCCGCAAGTGTCCGGAGTGGGCCGAGATCCGTCTGGTGCGCAGGTGGAACTCCCGGTCCGGCGCGGCTCGGCGGCGGTCGAGCACATACAGCTCATTGGGTTCCGGGTAGCGCAGCGCCCACATGTCAGTGGCAGTGCTCAGCAGAACGTTCACCGCGTAGATGGACACGTTCGCCGCCAGCCACTGCATTGCGTCGACCAGACCGGCCTGCACGTCGCCCCCGTGCGCGCGAACCAAGGCGGTGATGAGTGCAAAAACCCGTTCCGAATCAGTCTGTCCCAGAACAAGATCGGCAACTCCCAGTTCACGCAGCCGCGCGTCGAGCGCATCCAAACCCTCGACCACGCCGTTGTGCGCGAAGATGCGGCCGTCCTGCAGAAAAGGATGGGTGTTGACCTTGGCGTGCACTCCGGTGGTGGCATAGCGAATGTGGGCCACGAAGGTAGTGCCGCTCAGGTCGTGCGCTTCGGTTGCGAAATCGGCGTCTCGCCAAGCGGCTAACGGTTCCTTATGCACCTCGGGCTGACCATGGTCATCGAAAACACCTAACCCGGTGCCGTCCGGGTTCCGCCGGCTCTGCGCCACGAGACTGTCGGGAGCATTCAACAGCCAGAAGGTGGCGGTGATGACGTCGGACCCGGCGTGAAGTCCGAAGAGTCGACACATATCTCAGCCGGCCAGCTCGACGGGCAACTGCGCTGCCATCAGCCTGCCAGCCCGGTGGCGGCCCGCCCGGTGATCAACGGCAAATCGAAAAAGCTCTGAATGCCCGCCGGGGCCGCGCACGTCGCGGGAACCGCATTCACACAGTGCGCCGCGGTCGCGACGATTCCCGGGTTGCTCTGCAGGCCCGCTTCGACGCTCTCCGGTTGCCAGCCCTTGACCGTGACGAAGGTGTCCGGTTCTCCCCGCACCTCGATTTCGTAACGTTCTCCCGCCGGCCCGAACGACCATGGTGGATCCAGGTTCTCCTCGCCCATCAGCCAGTTCACCGTAATCCGTACCACAACGGTGTCATCGACCAGCGCCTCCCAGTGGAAGCGGCGCCCGGCGACCTGTCCTGGCTCGATGACACCGATCGGCGAGTCGATCGGCGCGCTGGCGACCGCCACTTCCTGCGACGGACGGATCTGCGGGTCGGCGGCGAAACCCAGACGATCCACGCACAGCCGCACCGACTGGATGAAACCGCCGTCGAGCAGCTTTTGCATCGGTCCGCTCAACGCGCGGTCCGGTGTTCCGCCGAAACCCATCACATGGCGCAGCACATCGGGTGCATCGTACGTCCGCAGATCCGAAAACTCCTCGGAGCGAACGAATGTCACTCCGGTCGACATCACTGACAACAGCAGTGGGAACAGCTCCGTGGCCGCGCCCGGCCCGATGCCTGCGCCGTGCAGCGTCGCGTTTCCGGCCTGTGCGGCAA
Source organism: Mycobacterium sp. (assembly GCF_049802695.1). Classification (GTDB taxonomy): domain Bacteria; phylum Actinomycetota; class Actinomycetes; order Mycobacteriales; family Mycobacteriaceae; genus Mycobacterium. The sequence continues at coordinate 4,563 of NZ_JBARMY010000359.1, read as the reverse complement.
CCTCGAGTGGGGCGGCTTCTTTCTCACCCGGATAGAACCAGCCGACCGGGGTCACCACATTCTTGCCGGCCCGCAGCAGCGCGGCGACCTCCTCAACATCGGGCAGCAACGGCGCGTAGATCACCGCGTCAGCGTCGAGCCCGAGCACCTCGTCCACGCAATTGGTGGCAATGACCCCGAGCGGCGCCGTGCCGATAATCTCGCCGACGTCCCTGCCCACTTTGTCCGATGAATGCACCCAGCAGCCCGCGAGTTGCAACTCAGGATGGGCCAGCACGCCCTTGATCGCGGCTATCCCCACTGACCCGGTGGCCCACTGCACAACTCGTAGGGTCACGAACACCATCCTTCCTCCGGCGGTGTGTGCCGGGCGCTGCATGGCTACCGCTCAGTCGCGCACCTCAGTCACCTTATAGCCGTTCCCCGCGTGCCGAGAGCGGATCGACTTCTTGTCGTACTTGCCTACGCTGGTCAGCGGAATCTCGTCGACAAAAGTCCACCGTTCCGGTAACCACCAACGAACCACTTTGTCGGCCAGATAGTTTCGCAGTTCGGCCGCATCAGGGGCGGCGCCCTCCTTCAGAACGATCACCGCCAGGGGCCGCTCCTGCCAACGCTCGTCGGGCACCCCCACCACGGCGGCCCCGACCACGTCCGGGTGACCGACCAGGCAGTTCTCCAAGTCCACCGACGAGATCCACTCACCGCCGGATTTGATGACGTCCTTGGCCCGGTCCGTCAGCGTGATGAAGCCCCGGTCGTCGATACGGCCGACATCGCCGGTGCGCAACCACCCCGACTTGAACTTCGACTCGTCACGTCCCCGGTAGTAGGACCCGGTAATCCATGGGCCGCGTACTTCTAACTCCCCTACGGCCTTGCCGTCGTTGGGCAGCACCGTGCCGTCGTCCTCAACGATCCGGGCTTCAACCCCACACACCGGCTGGCCCTGAGTGGCACGCAAGGTCCAGTACTCGTCGTCCGAGGTCCCCGGCGGCGGCCACGCCATGGTGGCCATCGGAGAGGTTTCCGTCATACCCCACAACTGCCGGATCTGCACGCCATGTCTCTCCTCGAAAGTGCGCATCAGCGATACCGGAACAGCGGAGCCGCCCGACACCACCACCCGCAGTGACGACAAGTCATGTGCGGGATCTTTCTCCAGGTGATGCATGACGTCGTTCCAGATGGTCGGTACCGCGCCGGCCACCGTCGGCCGCAGCTTCTCGATCATGTCGATCACTGCTTTAGCGCCCAGGTGACGGTCGGGTAGCACGAGGTCGGCCCCCGCCATCAACGCCGCATACGGCAGTCCCCACGCGTTGGCATGGAACATCGGCACGATGGGCAGCACGCGGTCGGTGGAGCCGATGCCGATCCCGTTGGCCGTACAAGTCGCCATCGTGTGCAGATAACTCGAACGATGGCTGTACACAACGCCTTTGGGATTACCCGTGGTGCCGCTGGTGTAGCACATCGCAGCGGCGGAACTCTCGTCGATCCGGGGCCAATCAAACTCGGTCGACTCACCGCCCACCAGCTGGGCGTAGCGCAGCACCGTCTTGCCCGATCCTTCCAGCGGTGCGATGTCTTGATCACCGACCGCGATCACGGTGTGCACCGTGTCGAGCTCACCCAGCACGGGCGCCAGCAACGCGGCCAATGAGGTGTCCACCAGCACCACCTGGTCTTCAGCCTCGTTGGCGATGAACACGATCTGCTCGGCGAACAGCCGGATGTTGAGGGTGTGCAGCACCGCGCCCATCGCGGGAACTGCCAAATAGGTGGCCAGGTGTTCCTGGTTGTTCCACATGAACGTGCCGACACGCTGGTCCGCAGTGATTCCCAGACCGCGCAGGGCATTCGCCAGTTGCGCTGCTTCGCCGCCGAGGTCGTGGTAGGTGCAGCGGCGGTAGCCGTCGCCGGTCGCGGTGGTGACGGTGCGCGTTCCATGAACACGCGCGGCGTGCCGGAGAATGCCGGTAATGGTCAACGGGAAGTCCTGCATGGTGCCGTACATCGACGTACCGCCTTCAAGTCCTCGGCGCAGCATGGCCACTCAGTCGCGAATGCTAACGCCGCGCGGCTTCGTTTGGCACTTCCGGCAGGAGGCTCCGATGCGCAGCCGGCTTCAGCGCCTACGCCATCGCCGGCGCGAGATCGAGCAGCTCGGGCACCGCCCATTCATGGCGGGCAGTGATGTCGTCGTCAGCGCGGACACCGGTCGACGGGGTTGACACCACGGTGACCACCCCTGCGTAATCGGCGACGCAAAGGCGAGTTCCGCCGGCGTTTTCGACCACACATGACGGCGAACCGCCGATGGCGACGCTGCCGATGACGTCCAGCGTCACGGTGGACAACACCGTAACGCCGTGGTCGTTGACGAGGTATGCCCGCTCACCGTCGGCGCTCAAGGCCAGCTGCGTCACGAATCCGCCTGCCCCGGTGATCTTCGCGGTGCCGGCAATCATGCCGCTGCGGGTGTCTATTACGTCGAGCACTGCACCGAAGTCGGGACTGCAGCTCGCGACGTACACGGTGTCGCCGTTCGAACTCACCGCGACGTCGCGAATCGGCGACCCGATCTCTATGGAGCCGGTGACGCGCAGGTGACGGGTTTCCATCAGCACAAGCTGGTCACTGCTGGGTCCGTGCGCGGCGACGTAGAGTCGCCGGCCATCCGGGCTGATCCGCACGCTGTCCGCCGTGGTTCCCGGCGCTGAGATTGTGACAATATCGCCCGCGCCGGTCGTCGTGTCGAGCGCGGCCACGCTGGCGCGTCCGCCTGCGGTCGCGCCGCAGTACACCTGCCTCGCATTCGGGCTCAACGCCACATCGGTCGCGTGGAAAGCCACCGGATGAACCGCGACGACCCTGTTGGCTCGCAGGTCGAGGATTGCAATCGCGTCACAGGTCGCCGACGCACTGCTGACGCAGGCGCGGTCTCGCCCGCCGACGGCGATGGCGAATGGCTCCGGTGTGCCGAAAATGGTCGAGACGACGGCGCGGGCGTCGGTGTCGACTATGGAGACACTGGCGCCGCTGCGATTGGTCACCATCACGCATTTGCCGTCTTCGGAGGCGGCAATGCCGCCGATGGGGCCGTTGTTGACGTCTATCTCTGCGATAACCGAAAATCCATCATTTTCGCGCACAACACTCACACCGATACCAGCCTTACGTCGTCGACGGCGCCTTGAGCGCAGGTCCCGGCCGAGGGTAGCCACCGAACATGCGAGGGAACCCGACTTGTTGCCACAGTTGCCACCGTGGTCACACCCTCAACTCAGGCAGCGCTTAATAAACCGGGTCACTGCTGTCGCGGATCTATCGACAACGACAGCGATGTGTGCGTATTTCCAGGTGCAATGGTGCTGCCGCTAACAGGCGAGCCGCAGCCACAGAACATTCTTAGAAAGAATTTCCCGGCGAGCCGCGCACAGGCGAGGTGAAAGGCCAGTTGCCTACGGCGGCTGGCCCGCTAGCCCCGGAATATGATGACGGATGCATTACGTCGTTCTTCCTTATGTAACACGACAGGTCCTGCGACGGCGTGTTGCACGGTCGCCTCGATAGCCGAGTGGAGCGTTAGGCCGGAGCTCGCAGGCCCAGCCCGGACCGGAGCAACGCACCGAGCATGTCTTCTGCGCATAGCCCCTGTGTCGGCAGATACCGGGCTCACGATGCCGGGGGAACAAGGCGAATACTCAAGGCGATAACGGCGCTGATCAGTCGCTGCCGAGCCCTTGGAAAGCGTGCGTGACAGCAGTGCCCCCAGTCGGACTCGAACCGACACTGGACGGATTTTAAGTCCGCTGCCTCTGCCAATTGGGCTATGGGGGCTCGGCGGGCATTAGCGCGGCGCACTGGATGCCGCTCCGCACCGTGCTGGCCCACGCACGTTTTTAGGACTGAGCCTAACGATGCCGTTGAACCGGCGCCGCACAGGCCGGATGGGCCTTGGGCAGGCCCAGACGACCCGCCGATGCGCCTAAAACCTGGGGGGCCGCTGGCATGCGTCATGGAATTTGTAAAAAAGCCGTCGGCAGACGTTAAAAACTCGTTAACGAAGGATCACTATGAGATCTGTTCGGGCAACCGTGGGGTGGGCGTGATCGGGTCGCGCGACGCCGCACGGACCGGCCCCCAACCGCGGGTCGGTCTATTCACATGAGGAGGAGCGCATGTCTTTTGTAACCACACTGCCGGAGGAGCTGGCCGCCGCAGCAGCAAAACTCGAGGGCATCGGCTCCGGCATGGCCGCTCAAAATGCGGCCGCCGCCGCGCCCACCACCGCGATCGCTCCGGCAGCTGCCGACGAGGTGTCGGCGCTCCAGGCGACGCAATTCACCGCATTCGGCAATCTCTACCAGTCGGTCAGTGCCCAGGCTCAGGCGATACATCAGCAGCTGGTGAGCACCCTGGGCACCAGCGCCGGTTCATACGGAACAACCGAAGCCACCAACCAGGCCGCGGCCGCGTCGACGCCGCTGTCGGGAATCCTCGGGTTGTTCTCAACCTCAGGCACCTCGGGCGGCGCGCTCAGCTTCGGCATTAATG
>NZ_JBARMY010000358.1:0-2908 GCF_049802695.1 Mycobacterium sp. | reverse complement strand
CCCCGCTCCCGCGCGAGACCGTGACGACGGTGCCGCCGCCACCGAGCGCGCTGCCGACGACAGCCCCAGTACCCACTGTGCCGCCGACACCTCCGTCGTCTGTGCCAGTGCTGAACCCGCGCACCGTCGTGTATCGAGTCACCGGCACCAAGCAACTGCTCGACTTCGTCAGCATCGTCTACACCGACGCGCGTGGCTTACCGCACACGGACTTCAACGTGGCGCTGCCGTGGTCGAAGACGGTCGTCTTGGAGCCGGGGGTGCAGCTCACATCTGTGATCGCCACCAGCTTGGGCGGCCACCTCAACTGCGCGACCACCAACGCCGAGGGTCAGACCGTCATAGCGTCGGCCGACAACGCGATGATCGCGACCTGCACTCGGTAGTCGGTGCTGGCGACGACTAATCGCTCGAAGGCGGGCGAACCCGCACATTCTGTGACTGCTCGCCTCGACCTAGGAAAGGCCGAGTTCACGCATCCGTTCGCCGTGCGTGTGTTGCAGGCGTTCGAAGAAATCGGCGAGCTGCGGCAGGCCCGCCGTTCCCGACATCACCAGCCCGACCAGATCGTCGTGATCGGCCAGCACGTACTGGGCCTGGGTAATGGCTTCGCCGAGCAGCCGACGCGACCACAACGCGAGCCGGCCGCGTTGGCGGGCGCTGCTGGTCACGGCTGTGCGCACTTCAGCGACGACGAACTGCGAATGCCCGGTTTGGGACAGCGTTTCGCGTACCACGTCGGCCACTTCGTCGGGCAGCCCGTCGGCGATCTCCAGATAGAAGTCGGCGGCCAGGGCGTCACCGACATAAGTCTTGACCAGCGCTTCCAGCCAGGTGCTCGGCGTGGTCAGGCGGTGATAATTGTCGATGACCGGCGCGAATTTCGCCATGGACGCCACCACGTCGACACCGCGGCGTTCCAGCGCCTCACGCAACACGTCGTAGTGACCCATCTCGGCGGCCGCCATGCTGGCCATCGAGATCCGGCCGCGCAGGTTGGGCGCCATGCGCGCTTCGTCGGTGAGCCGGTAGAACGCGGCGATTTCACCGTAGGCCAGCAGCGTCAGAAGCTTGGTGACGCCGGGATGGTCTGCGGCCTGCCCCGGCACCGACACGTCGGCCTGCTGTTCGGCAGGCGGACGCGAAGTCATAAACATCACTCTATGCGGGACGGTGGTGACCCGCTGCGCCCGGCAACGCCGCGCTGGCGATCACCACGATGCGGGACGGTGGTGACCCGCTGCGCCCGGCGCTACCAGCGGACGCAACCTCCGACCGGCTATGCTGGTAATAGGTAGTGGCTCGTTGGCTACCTGAATGTGTGCGTGCACGCAGTTGGCCCGCCGCCTCAAGCGGAGCGGGGCCATGCGAATCGGCGACGTCTTCGGAGTCAAAACTCGTGCGCGCAGGACTCGACGAACCGCGACGAGAATGACCGCCCTGTTACCGAAAGGCCTATCGCCCAAGCATGTCCCCTATCCTCAACACCCACCCACTCAGCTTCGCCCAGCTCGGAGTTCGCGACGAAATCGTCCGCTCTCTCAGCGAAAAGGGCATCGAACACCCATTTGCCATCCAAGAACTCACCCTGCCCCTGGCGCTTGACGGCGACGACCTGATCGGCCAGGCCCGCACGGGAATGGGCAAGACCCTCGCCTTTGGCGTGCCGCTGCTGGAGCGCATCGCCAACGGCGACCGGCCGCTCAGCGGCACTCCCCGCGCGCTGGTGGTGGTCCCCACCCGCGAACTCTGCCTGCAGGTTTTCAACGACCTGACCGGCGCGGCCAAGTACCTGACCGCTGGAACCGACGGCGAGCGGCGGCTGTCGGTGGTGTCCATCTACGGCGGACGCCCCTACGAACCCCAGATCGAAGCGCTGCGCGCGGGCGCCGACGTCGTGGTGGGAACGCCCGGCCGGCTGCTCGATTTAGCCCAGCAGGGTCACCTGAAGCTCGGTGACCTGTCGGTGCTGGTCCTCGACGAGGCCGACGAGATGCTCGATCTCGGCTTCCTGCCCGACATCGAGCGAATTTTGCGCCAGATTCCCGACGAGCGGCAGTCGATGCTGTTCTCGGCGACCATGCCCGGCCCGATCATCACATTGGCCCGGACCTTCATGCGCCAGCCCACCCACATCCGGGCCGAGGCGCCGCAATCCTCGGCGGTTCACGACCTCACCGAGCAGTTCGTCTATCGCGCTCACGCACTGGACAAGGCGGAACTGGTCACCCGGATACTGCAGGCGCGTGACCGCGGCGCCACCATGGTCTTCACCCGTACCAAGCGCACCGCCCAGAAGGTGGCCGACGAGCTGGCTGAGCGCGGCTTCGCCGTCGGGGCCGTGCACGGGGATCTGGGCCAGATCGCTCGGGAGAAAGCCCTCAAGGCTTTCCGGACCGGCAGCATCGACGTGCTCGTCGCCACCGACGTCGCCGCCCGCGGCATCGACGTCGAGGGTGTCACCCACGTCATCAACTACCAGTGCCCCGACGACGAAAAGACCTACGTGCACCGTATCGGGCGCACCGGTCGCGCCGGGCGCACCGGCGTCGCGGTCACCTTGGTGGACTGGGACGAGCTGGCCCGCTGGGCAATGATCGACAAAGCGTTGGACCTGGGCTGCCCCGACCCCGCCGAGACCTACTCCAGTTCGCCCCATCTGTACTCCGAGCTCGGCATCCCGGGCGAGGCTCGCGGCACCGTGGGCGACAGGCGCCCGACGCAGGGCAAGCGGGCGGCCGGTGAGCCGCAGCGTTCCGGACCGGCGCCGCGCAAGAGCAACCGGTCCCGCCGCCGCACCCGCGGGGGCCAATCGATGAACGGACATCCGGCTACTGACGCGGCAGGCAGCGGCGATGCCGCCGTGCCGGAGGCGGATACCGGCGAACCCTCCGGGGATGCTACGCAC
>NZ_JBARMY010000357.1:0-22536 GCF_049802695.1 Mycobacterium sp. | reverse complement strand
ACTTGTTCAAGGTGGCTCCGCAGCTCACCGAGGCGGTCAAGGCCCGTAAGGGCTGAGCCCGCCGCCACGCGGGATGTCGTCATGGTGTACCTCGATCACGCCGCCACCACCCCGATGCATCCCGCTGCCATCGAGGCGATGACGGCTGTGCTGGCAACCGTCGGTAACGCCTCCTCGTTGCACACCACGGGGCGGGCGGCGCGGCGGCGGATGGAGGAGTCCCGGGAGCTGATCGCGGCCAAGCTCGGCGCGCGGCCCTCAGAGGTGATTTTCACCGCCGGTGGCACCGAAAGCGACAATCTCGCCGTCAAAGGCATCTTCTGGGCCCGCCGCGGCGCCCAGCCGCATCGCCGGCGCATCATCGTCACCGCGGTGGAACACCATGCGGTGCTCGACTCGGTGATGTGGCTCGCCGAACACGAAGGCGCCGAAATCACCTGGCTGCCCACCGGCCCGGACGCGTCGGTGTCGCCGGCGGCCTTGCGCGACGCGCTGAAGGCCGGCGACGATGTCGCGCTGGTCTCGGTGATGTGGGCTAACAACGAGGTCGGCACGATCATGCCGATCGCCGAGTTGGCGGCGGTGGCAGCCGAATTCGGTGTGCCGATGCACAGCGACGCCGTCCAGGCGGTGGGGCAGCTGCCGGTCGGCTTCGGCGTCAGCGAGCTGTCGGCGATGAGTGTGACCGCGCACAAGTTCGGTGGTCCGCCGGGAGTCGGTGCCTTACTGCTGCGCCGGGACGTCGACTGTGTGCCGCTCTACCACGGCGGCGGTCAGGAGCGCGACATCCGCTCGGGCACCCCTGACGTGGCCGGCGCGGTGGGAATGGCGACGGCGGCGCAGATCGCCGTCGACGGGCTGGAGGCGAACAGCGCGCGGTTGCGTCTGCTGCGCGACCGGCTGATCGACGGTGTGCTGCGCGAGATTCCCGACGCGCACCTCAACGGTGCCCGCGGCGCGCTGCGGCTGCCCGGCAACGCCCATTTCTCTTTCGCCGGCTGCGAAGGTGATGCGTTGCTGATGTTGTTGGACGCCAACGGCGTCGAGTGTTCGACCGGGTCGGCCTGCACCGCCGGCGTGGCGCAGCCGTCGCATGTGCTGATCGCGATGGGCAGCGATGCGGCCAGCGCTCGCGGGTCGTTGCGACTGTCGTTGGGACACACCAGTGTCGATGCCGATGTCGACGCGGTGCTGCAGGTGCTGCCCGCAGCGGTGGCCCGTGCGCGGCAAGCCAGCCTGGCCGCGGCGGGAGTCTCGCCGTGAGGGTGCTGGCCGCGATGAGCGGTGGGGTGGACTCGTCGGTGGCCGCGGCACGCATGGTCGACGCCGGGCACGACGTGGTCGGCGTACATCTGGCGCTGTCGTCGGCGCCGGGCACGTTGCGCACCGGGTCGCGCGGCTGCTGCTCGAAGGAAGACGCCGGCGATGCCCGTCGGGTGGCCGACGTGCTGAACATCCCGTTCTACGTGTGGGACTTCGCCGAGCGCTTCCAGCAAGACGTCATCGACGATTTCGTGTCGTCCTACGCCCGGGGCGAGACGCCCAACCCGTGTGTGCGCTGCAATCAGCGGATCAAGTTCTCGTCGTTGTCGGCCAAAGCCGTGTCGCTGGGCTTCGATGCGGTGGCAACCGGCCATTACGCCCGGTTGTCCGGTGGCCGGCTGCGTCGCGCCGTCGACCGCGGCAAGGACCAGTCGTACGTGCTGGCCGTGCTCACTGCTGATCAGTTGCGCCACGCGTCGTTTCCGATCGGCGACACCCCGAAACCGCAGATCCGCGCGGAGGCCGCCCGTCGCGGCCTGGCGGTCGCCGACAAGCCCGACAGCCACGACATCTGCTTCATTCCGTCCGGCGACACCCGGGCTTTCCTGGGCGCGCGGATCGGCGTACGCCGCGGTGCGGTGGTCGATGCGCAGGGGACCGTGCTCGCCGAGCACGACGGGGTGCACGGGTTCACCATCGGCCAGCGCAAGGGGCTGGGGATCGCCGGCCCCGGACCGGACGGTCGTCCGCGTTATGTGACCGCCATCGATGCCGACACCGCCACCGTGCATGTCGGCAACGCGGCTGCACTGGATGTGTGGACACTGACCGGGCATTCGCCGGTGTTCACCTCCGGAGCGGCGCCGACGGGCCCCGTGGAGTGTGTCGTTCAGGTGCGGGCACACGGCGAAACCGTTGGCGCAGTAGCGGAATTGAGTGGCGACAAACTTGACGTACAGTTGCGGGCACCGCTGCGCGGAGTGGCGCGCGGCCAGACGCTGGTCTTGTACCGACCGGATCCCGCCGGCGACGAGGTGATCGGCAGCGCGACCATCGCCGGCGTGGCGGCTTAACCGGCCCCTCAGTCGGGCACTTTGGCCGCAATGTTCGTTATCACGATGTCGGACACCGACCCCGGGAAACCGCAGAAGGTGACTTCCAGCAGAACCGTCGACTTGACCCGGTAGTCGCGCCCGCAACCGCCCGGGCGGGTATGCAACGACTGCTCGTCGGCGCTCCACTCGCCGATCAGCAGCGATCCCTTCGAACTGGTCGCGCAGCCGTCGACACTTGCGACCAGGGCGTCGAAAGCGTGCTGAGCGGTGCCGGCATCCCGATAGCCGCCGGCGCCCTCGGAGATCAGAGCGCTCTTCGGTGGGTCCTGAAACGTCGTCTTGTGGAACTGCTCGATTTCAGACCCGAACGTCGCTGTTTCCGCGAAGACGAACCGGCACTGCGGCGGTACCTCATCGGCCAGGCTGTCCACGTCCACCGGGCTCGTGCCGTCCATGGAGGGAACGATCGTCAAGTCATCACCGGCACCGGTGATGGCCCGCATTCCCACTTGATCCAACAGCACCTCGTCGACGTCGACACCCGAATGGGGCAGTTCGCCGAACCCGGGCACCGCCGCGCCGCCCACGACGCGGGTGCAGGCCGCGGTGAGCAACACGACGCCGCACCAGAGCAGCCGTCGGGTACCTCTCGCCCTGTACGCCATGCCCGGATTCCCGCCCTGCGGATGTATTCCACTCGAGTCTAGCCGGGCCATCCGCTCGGCGCATGACCAGCGAAGACCCTGGCCGAGCCGGTGGCGGCCGGTCGAATACTGTTGGCCGATGAGTATTTTCGCGACGGGCAGCGGCATCGGATCATGGCCGGGCACTGCGCCCCGGCAGGCCGCTGAAGTGGTCGTCGGTGAGCTGGCCGACGCGCTGGCCCACGTCGTCGAGCTGCCGGCCAGGGGAGTGGGGGCCGACATCATCGGGCGGGCCGGCGCACTGCTGGTCGACGTGGCCATCGACACGGTGCCGCGGGGTTATCGCATCGTGGCCCGTCCCGGGGCGGTGGCACGTCGAGCGGCCAGCCTGCTCGATGAGGACATCGACGCCTTGGAAGAGGCGTGGGAGCTGGCCGGCTTGCGCGGCAAAGAGCACCCGGTGAAGGTCCAGGCGCCCGGCCCGATCACGCTGGCCGCGGAACTGGAGCTGAGCAACGGACACCGGGCGATCACCGACGTGGGCGCGGTCCGCGATATCGGTGCATCGCTGGCCGAGGGGGTGGCTGTCCACCGCGCGACGGTCGCTCGCCGGCTCGACACGCCGGTCGCAGTGCAGTTCGACGAGCCGTTACTGGCGACCGCGCTGGCCGGCCGGCTGTCCGGGGTGACTGCGTTGAGCCCGGTCGAAGCGATTGACGAGACATTGGCCACCGCACTGCTCGACACCTGTGTCGCTGCGGCAGGCGCCGAGGTAGTGGTGCACAGCTGCGCTGCAGAGTTACCGTGGAAGGTGTTGCAGCAGAGTGTGATTCATTCGATATCAGTGGACGCGGGCACGCTGCGGGCCGCCGATCTCGACGGCCTCGGTGAGTTCGTCGAAGCCGGCCGCACGGTCATGCTGGGCGTGGTGCCGGCGACTGAACCGGGGCGGCGTTTGTCGGTGGAAGAAGTCGCCGCCGCCGCCGTCGCGGTGACCGATCGGATCGGCTTCGCCCGCGCGGCGCTGCGGGATCGGATCGGTATCACGCCGGCCTGCGGCTTGGCGGGTGCGACGCCGCAGTGGGCGCGCACGGCGATCGAACTTGCCCGCCGGGCCGCCGAGGTAGTCGCCGAAGACCCCGACGCGATCTGAACCCCGTAGGCAACCGTTTGGTTGCGCTAAGTGCTTCGGGATGTTGTACTCATATGCAACCAGGAGGTTGCATATGAGTACAGACCGGATCGAGAAGCAGGTGACGTTGCGCGCGCCGCTGGACCGGGTGTGGCGGGCGATCAGCGACGCCGAGGAATTCGGGCGGTGGTTCGGGGTCCGCTTCGACGGCCCTTTCGTCGCCGGGACGTCGGTCACCGCCACGATCGTTCCGACCCTCGTCGACGACGAGGTGGCCAAGCTTCAGGAATCGGATACCGGAAAGCCAAGTACCTGGCAGATCGTCGCGGTCGAACCGCAGCGACGGTTCGCCTACCGCTGGCATCCGTTCGCCGTGGATCGCGGCATCGACTATGACCGCGAGTCCACCACCCTGGTGGAGTTCACCCTGTCCGAGACGTCCGACGGTGTGCTGCTGAGGATCGTGGAATCCGGGTTCGACGCACTACCCGATTCCCGAAGGGGCGCTGCCTTCGAGGCGAACAGCGACGGCTGGGCCAAGCAAGCCGAACTGGTCCGCAGATACCTGGCGTGGCACAAAGTATGACCGGGGCGAGCGCAGTCGAGCGGGCGGCGCCGCTCTTCGACGCTCTGGGGGATCCGAACCGATTGCGCATCATCGCGCGGCTGTGTGACGGCGGTCCCGGGTCCACAGCACACGTGACGGCATCGGTTCCGATCACGCGACAGGCGGCCACCAAGCATTTGGATCTGCTGGCGGCCGTGGGTCTGGTCCGCAGCAGCCGCCGGGGACGGGAACGCATTTGGACGGTACATACCGAACCGTTGGCTCAGGCCAGCGATTACCTGGAGCAGCTGTCGCGTCGTTGGGATAGCGCTATCGAAGGGTTACGCGCGTACGTCGAGGATGACGCGTGACGGTCTGACCGATTTGCGGCTGAGATCGTCGTGGCCTGTCGCGCAAAGCTCGTCCGCTGCTTGTCTGGGGGCTCCGATAGCCTGCCAAGGTGAGCTCACCCGAAGCCGACCCCGTCGAGCCCCAGGTGCGGCGGCAATGGCGCGAACTGGCCGATGAGGTGCGCGAACACCAGTTCCGCTACTACGTGCGCGATGCGCCGGTCATCTCCGACGCGGACTTCGACCAGCTGCTGCGGCGGCTCGCCGAGCTCGAAGACCGGCGCCCCGAGCTGCGCACGCCCGATTCGCCGACCCAGCTGGTCGGCGGTGCCGGCTTCGGCACCGACTTCACCTCCGCCGACCACCTCGAGCGGATGCTTTCGCTGGACAACGTGTTCAGCGCCGAGGAATTCGACGCCTGGGCAGCCCGCATCCGCGCCGAGGTCGGCGTCTCCGGTTCTCAAGACGTGCCATACCTGTGCGAGCTCAAGATCGACGGTGTCGCACTGGCGTTGGTCTACCGCGGCGGCCGCTTGGTTCGAGCGGCAACCCGGGGTGACGGCCGCACCGGCGAGGACGTCACATTGAACGCGCGCACCATCGACGACGTCCCGGAGCGGCTGACGCCCGCCGACGGCTATCCGCTGCCCGAAGTCCTCGAGGTGCGTGGTGAGGTGTTCTTCCGGTTGGCCGATTTCGAGGCGCTCAACGCCGCACTGGTCGAGGACGGAAAGACGCCGTTCGCCAACCCGCGCAACAGCGCCGCCGGGTCGCTCCGGCAGAAGGATCCGGCGGTAACCGCCCGCCGGAAGTTGCGGATGATCTGCCACGGGCTGGGACATATCGAGGGGTTCCGGCCGCCCACTCTGCACGACGCTTATCTGGCGCTGGCCGCATGGGGGCTACCGGTCTCCGACCACACCACCCGGGTGAACGATGCGGCAGCGGCCCTGGACCGCATTCACTACTGGGGTGAGCATCGGCACGACGTGGCGCACGAAATCGACGGCGTGGTGGTCAAAATCGACGACGTGGCGCTGCAACGCAGGCTGGGGTCCACCTCTCGCGCGCCCCGGTGGGCGATCGCCTACAAATATCCACCGCAGGAAGTGCAGACCAAACTCCTCGACATCCGGGTCAACGTCGGGCGCACCGGACGGGTGACTCCCTTCGCGTTCATGACGCCGGTGAAGGTGGCCGGGTCCACTGTCGGGCTGGCCACCTTGCACAACGCCTCGGAAGTCAGGCGCAAAGGAGTGTTGATCGGCGACACCGTGGTGCTCCGCAAAGCCGGCGACGTCATCCCCGAGGTGCTCGGGCCTGTCGTCGATCTGCGCGACGGGTCTGAGCGTGAATTCATCATGCCCACAGAATGTCCTGAGTGCGGCACCACGCTGGCGCCGGCCAAGGAAGGTGACGCGGACATCCGTTGCCCCAACGCCCGGTCCTGTCCGGCACAGTTGCGCGAGCGGGTGTTTCACGTCGCCGGCCGCGGTGCGTTCGACATCGAGGGGCTGGGTTATGAGGCGGCCGTCGCACTGTTGAAGGCGGACGTCATCAGCGACGAGGGTGACCTGTTCAGCCTGAGCGAAGACGACCTGCTGCGCACCGAGCTCTTCCGGACGAAGGCCGGTGAACTGTCGGCCAACGGCCGACGCCTGCTGGAAAATCTCGCCAAGGCCAAGGCGGCGCCGCTGTGGCGGGTGCTGGTGGCGTTGTCGATCCGTCACGTCGGGCCCACCGCTGCCCGTGCCCTGGCAACGGAATTCGGCAGCCTGGAGGCGATCACGGCCGCGTCGACCGAGCAGTTGGCCGCGGTCGAAGGCGTCGGACCGACGATTGCCGCGGCGGTCACCGAATGGTTCACCGTCGACTGGCATCGTGCGATTGTCGACAAGTGGCGCGCCGCGGGTATGCGGTTGGCCGACGAACGCGACGCGAGCGTGCCGCGCACGCTGGAGGGCCTGACGATCGTCGTCACCGGTTCGCTGACCGGCTTCTCCCGTGACGGCGCGAAGGAGGCCATCGTGGCCCGCGGCGGCAAGGCCGCCGGCTCGGTGTCGAAGAAAACTTCCTACGTGGTCGCCGGCGACTCGCCCGGGTCGAAATACGACAAGGCCGTCGAATTCGGTGTGCCGATCCTCGACGAGGACGGCTTCCGAGAGCTGTTGACGCACGGTCCGCCAGCGGCCGTGACGTCACCGGACTGAACTGACATTCAGCGACATCACCGGGCAAAGCGCCGCGTCGGTCGCGGCTCAGTGCAACAGCGTCGCCACGATCCCGGCCAGGTAGCCCAACCGAGCCACCTCGGACGGCCGGAACTCCGGGCCGCCGGGCCGGCCCAGCACCACCGCCAGATCGGGCGCTCCCAGCGGGGCGGCGACCAGGGTGGTGTCCAGATCGCGCCAAACCTGCGGCACCCAGTCGTCGGTCGCGTCCAGCGCCGCGGCTTGCTCCAGCGGCATCCAGGGGGTCGCGTTCAGCCTGGTCTCCGGGGCGCCCGGACTGCCCACGACGCTCTGTATCCCGCCGTGAACGCTGCGCACGATGGTGCACCAGCCCACCCTCAGCACCCTCGGCGCGTCGTCGGCGAGCACCTGCAGCTGCGAGTCCTTGTCGGCCACGGCGACGTGGTCAAGGAGCTCCAACTCGCGGTGAGCTTCCAGCAGACCGGTGTGCGGGCGCACGGTGTCCACCCGCACACCGTGCAGCGCCTCTGCCGCGGTGATCAGACTGTCGGGCATCGCTCCCGGGGGTAGGTCCACCACCAGGTCATCGATGGCATACCCGGATGCGCGTTCAACCACGTCCAGCGACAGGATGTCGGCGCCGACCGATCCCAGCGCCACCGCCAGCGACCCCAGGCTGCCCGGCCGGTCAGCCAGCTGAACGCGCAGCAGATAAGAGGACACGGGCAACACTGTCGCACAGCAGCGCGCGCATGGCATTTCCGTGATTGCCCGGTTCCTCCTCCCGCCGCTGGGCGGCGGGCATCGTCGCCGGGCCAGGGGTGATTGCCCGGCTCCTCCTCCCGCCGCTGGGCGGCGGGCATCGTCGCCGGGCTAGGCTTTTCCCTCGTGTCCCAGATCTCCCGCGACGAGGTGGCCCACCTGGCGCGGCTGGCCCGGCTGGCGTTGACCGACACTGAACTGGACAGCTACGCCAGACAACTCGACGCCATCCTGACCCACGTAAGTGCCATCCAGGCCGTCGACGTCACCGGCGTCGAGCCGACCGACAACCCGCTCAAAGACGTCAACGTCACCCGCCCGGACGAAGCCACCCCCTGCCTGTCCCAGCAGGAGGCGCTGGCTGAGGCGCCCGAAGCCGTCGACGGACGCTTCGCGGTTCCGCAAATTCTCGGGGAAAGCCAGTGACAGACCTCATCCGGCTGGATGCCGCGACCCTGGCCGCCAAGATCGCCGCCAAAGAGCTGTCGTCCACCGAGGTCACGCAGGCCTGCCTGGACCAGATCGCGGCGACTGACGATCGTTACCACGCGTTCCTGCACGTGGCCGCCGAGGAAGCGCTGACAGCCGCAGCCGCCGTCGATGAAACGCTGGCCGCCGGTGAGCAGCTACCGTCGCCGTTGGCCGGCGTACCGCTGGCGCTCAAAGACGTGTTCACCACCGTGGACATGCCCACGACTTGCGGATCGAAGATCCTGGAAGGCTGGCGTTCCCCGTACGACGCCACACTGACGACGCGGTTGCGCGCGGCGGGAATCCCTATCCTGGGCAAGACCAATATGGACGAGTTCGCGATGGGCTCGTCGACCGAGAACTCGGCTTACGGCCCGACCCGCAACCCGTGGGATGTCGAACGGGTGCCCGGCGGCTCGGGGGGCGGTAGCGCCGCGGCACTGGCCGCATTCCAGGCTCCGCTGGGCATCGGAACCGACACCGGCGGATCGATTCGCCAGCCCGCCGCACTGACTGCCACCGTCGGGGTCAAGCCCACCTACGGGACGGTGTCGCGCTACGGCCTGGTGGCCTGTGCTTCGTCACTGGACCAGGGCGGTCCGTGTGCGCGAACGGTTTCCGACACCGCGCTGCTGCATCAGGTGATCGCCGGACATGACGCCCGCGACTCCACTTCGGTCGATGCGCCGGTGCCCGATGTGGTTGGCGCGGCGCGGACGGGCGCGGACGGCGATCTACGCGGCGTGCGAATCGGTGTGGTGCAACAATTACGCGGCGAGGGCTATCAGCCCGGGGTGCTGGCGTCGTTCAACAGCGCCGTCGAGCAGCTCACCGCGCTGGGCGCTCAGGTGTCCGAAGTCGACTGCCCGCATTTCGATTACGCACTGGCCGCGTATTACCTGATCTTGCCGTCAGAGGTGTCGAGCAATCTGGCCCGCTTCGATGCGATGCGGTACGGGCTGCGGGTCGGCAACGACGGCACGCACAGCGCCGAAGAGGTGATGGCGCTGACCCGCGCCGCCGGGCTCGGCCCGGAAGTCAAGCGGCGCATAATGATCGGGACCTATGCTTTGTCCGCGGGCTATTACGACGCCTACTACAACCAGGCGCAGAAAGTGCGTACATTGATCGCCCGCGATCTCGATCAGGCCTACCAGTCCGTCGATGTGCTGGTGTCACCGGCGACGCCGACCACCGCTTTCCGGTTGGGCGAGAAGGTCGACGATCCACTGGCGATGTACTTATTCGACTTGTGCACCCTGCCGCTGAATCTGGCCGGTCACTGCGGCATGTCGGTGCCGTCCGGATTATCGCCGGACGACAACCTGCCGGTCGGGCTGCAGATCATGGCGCCCGCCCTCGCCGATGACCGCATCTACCGCGTGGGCGCCGCCTACGAAGTCGCTCGCGGACCGTTGCCCTCGCCGATCTAGGCTCGATTGTCCGGCTCCTCCTCGGGCCGTGCCCGCCCGCATCGTCGCCGGACTGGGATCCGCTGCCGCAAGTCTCCGCAGGGGGCAAGATGAAGGCATGCGCATCGGAGTTCTCACCGGCGGCGGCGACTGTCCGGGGCTCAACGCGGTCATCCGGGCAGTAGTGCGCACCTGCCATGCGCGCTACGGATCATCGGTGGTCGGATTCCAGGACGGCTGGCGTGGACTGCTGGAAAATCGTCGTATTCAACTGCACAACGACGAACGCAATGACCGGCTGCTCGCCAAGGGCGGCACGATGCTGGGCACCGCCCGGGTTCATCCCGACAAGCTTCGAGCCGGCCTGGACCAGATTATGCAGACTTTGGACGACAACGGCATTGACGTGCTGATCCCGATCGGCGGTGAGGGAACATTGACCGCCGCGCACTGGCTGTCCGAGGAGAATGTCCCGGTCGTCGGTGTGCCCAAAACCATCGACAACGATATCGATTGCACGGACGTGACTTTCGGACACGACACCGCGTTGATGGTCGCGACCGATGCCATCGACCGGTTGCACAGCACCGCCGAATCACACCAACGGGTCATGCTGGTCGAGGTGATGGGCCGGCATGCCGGTTGGATCGCCCTGAACGCCGGGTTGGCTTCCGGCGCGCACATGACGCTCATCCCCGAGCAGCCCTTCGACATCGAAGAGGTGTGCCGGTCGGTCAAGCGGCGTTTTCAGCGCGGCGACTCTCACTTCATCTGCGTGGTGGCCGAAGGAGCCAAACCGGCGGAGGGCTCCATGAAACTCGCCGAGGGCGGACTCGACGAATTCGGTCATGAGCGCTTCACCGGTGTGGCCGCGCAGTTGGCGGCGGAGGTGGAGAAACGCATCAATAAGGACGTCCGCGTGACCGTGCTGGGCCATGTGCAACGCGGCGGTACGCCGACTGCCTATGACCGGGTGCTGGCAACCCGGTTCGGGGTCAACGCCGCCGATGCCGCGCACACCGGCGAGTACGGCATGATGGTGTCGCTGCGCGGCCAGGACATCGGCCGGGTGGCGCTTGCCGACGCGGTGCGCCAACTCAAGCTGGTGCCGCAGAGCCGGTACGACGACGCGAGCGCTTTCTTCGGTTGATTCGTCTCACCTGTCCTGTTGCGCCGGCGGAACAGGACGCAGCGATCCCAGCGATGGTCCGCCAACTAGAATCGGCTCCATGACGATTGCCGCCAGGGCGTCGGAGGCCCAGCTGCTCGACTACGACGAGGTGCTCGCACGCTACGACCCGGTGCTGGGCCTCGAGGTGCACGTCGAGCTGTCGACGGTCACCAAGATGTTCTGCGGCTGCCTTACGGCATTCGGCGCCGAACCCAACACTCAGGTTTGCCCGGTCTGCCTGGGTCTGCCCGGTTCGCTGCCGGTGCTGAACGAGGCGGCAGTGGAGTCCGCGATCCGGATCGGCTTGGCACTGAACTGTGAAATCGTGCCGTGGTGCCGGTTCGCCCGGAAGAATTACTTCTATCCGGACATGCCGAAGAATTACCAGATTTCGCAATATGACGAGCCGATCGCCGTCAACGGCTACCTGGACGTGCCGCTGGACGATGGCAGCACTTGGCGGGTGGAAATCGAACGCGCGCACATGGAGGAGGACACCGGCAAGCTGACCCACGTGGGCAGCGAAACCGGCCGCATCCACGGCGCGACGACGTCGCTGATCGACTACAACAGGTCCGGCGTGCCGCTGATCGAGATCGTCACCAAACCGATCGTGGGAACCGGGTCACGGGCGCCGCAGATCGCGCGAGCGTACGTGACCGCTCTGCGGGATCTATTGCGCGAGTTGGGTGTATCAGATGTGCGGATGGATCAGGGCTCGATGCGCTGTGACGCGAATGTGTCGCTGAAGCCGACCGGTGCGATCGTGTTCGGCACCCGCACCGAGACCAAGAACGTCAACTCGCTGAAAAGTGTTGAAGTCGCGGTGCAATTCGAGATGCAGCGCCAAGGGGCAGTTCTGGAATCCGGTGGCCGGATCACGCAGGAGACCCGCCACTTCCACGAGGCTGGGTACACCAGTCCCGGCCGCACCAAGGAGACCGCTGAGGATTACCGGTATTTCCCCGAGCCCGACCTAGAGCCCGTCGCGCCCAGTGCTGAACTCGTCGAGCGGCTGCGCCAGACCATCCCCGAAATACCCTGGTTGCGCCGCAAGAAGATTCAGCAAGAGTGGGGCGTATCCGACGAAGTGATGCGTGATCTGGTCAACGCCGGCGCCGTGGAGCTGGTGACGGCCACCGTGGCACAGGGCGCGTCGAGCGAGGCGGCACGCGCCTGGTGGGGCAACTTCCTGACGGAGAAGGCGAAGGAAGCCGGCATTGGCCTCGACGAGCTGGCCATCACTCCGGAACAGGTCGCCGCGGTCGTGGTACTCGTGGACGAGGGCAAGTTGTCGAACAAACTGGCCCGCCAAGTATTTGAGGGTGTGCTGGCCGGCGAGGGCGAACCCGAGCAGGTGATGACCACACGGGGACTGGCCGTGGTCCGAGATGATTCGCTGATCCAAGCCGCCGTCGACGAAGCGCTAGCTGCCAATCCCGACGTGGCGGCAAAGATTCGCGGCGGCAAAGTGCAAGCCGCAGGCGCCATTGTGGGCGCGGTGATGAAGGCGACGAAGGGTCAGGCCGATGCGGCGCGGGTGCGTGAACTGGTGCTCGCCGCCTGCAGCTGAGCGGTTCAGAACAGGCTGGCCAGAGTCGCGAATCCGGGTCAGGTCTTATCGTCGTTGTTGCGGGGGAACCCGCCGCCCTGCGGGAAGAGCGGGAATACAACGTCGTCGAGTTTTTCCGCGTCGCCGGCCGTTTTGTTGACTGTCGCGCCCCAGACGTTGCCGTCCAGAGACATTCGCAAAGCCCACGCATGAGCATGGGTGTCTTGGCGGACCACGTCGGGATCCCCGGTGACGGCCCCGGTTGCCGGCGCCAGGCGCACCGCCACTGTCTGTTTGGTGTTGATCAGGTTCACCAGCACGGTGCCGTCTAGCGCCGCGCAGCCGGCCACGCCCGGCCGGTTCGGCCAGGTCCATACCGTCGACACCTTCGAGTCTTTGGTGATGCGCTGCAGGCGATCCGCGTCGGGCGCACGGTCGGTGACGTACAGCGAGCCGTCAACAGGGTCGATGCACATACCACCGCCGGCGCCGATGCCGGACAGCGCGGTGGTCTGTGGCGCCTGGTTGACGGTGGTCGGCTGTTCGATGCGCAACACTTTGCCTGCCAGCGAGGCAGGATCGGCAGCCAGCGCCGGACTGCCCGCGTCGCCGGTGAGCACGACCAGCGTGGTCGGGCTGGTGAAGATCAACGCCCCGGTATTGCCGGTGGCGCCCTTCGGGACGCCAGTCAAGATGGTTTTGGGAATATCGTCGTCGGCAACGCGAATGACCCGGTTGTCGGTGGGCGTGCTGATGTAGGCGTACATCAGCCGATCCTGCGAGTACGTCGGTGACAGCACGATGTCCATCAGCCCGCCGTCGCCGGACGGATCGACCGGGATGATCGTTTTGACCTTCGGCTCCGCGTTGACCGAAACCTCTTTCACAGCGCCGGTGACGCGCTCGGCCACCAGCGCCGATTTGCTGTCGGGGCCCATGATCAGCCCGCTGGTGCTTTCCAGGCAGCCCTGCATCACGCCAGGTGCGGGGCATTCCTTGGGAAACGGATTGGGCGGTAGCGGCGGCGGTGGCGGCGGTTTGGACGTCTGCTGCGGTTGACGTTCCGGCTGGGTGGTGAACGGCTGCGACTGGTTGTCGTCGAAACGCGCGCAGCCGGCGGCGAACAGCAGCAGCGCGCACAGGGCAGCCAACCCACGCCGACCCGGCCACCGCAACAGCATGACCGCAAGATTACGGATATTCGGACTCGGTTGCCGACGACGGGTGCCGCAGGTTTGCCGCTTCCCGGCCCCGTTTTGGGTCACAGCTATGGCGCGACTCGCGGAATAATCGGCAAAAGCGCCGCTCAAATCCCCAATTCAGCAGCGAATGCCCTTAACCTGACACGCGTGACCAGTCATTCTCATGACGCTACGTGGCGGCGGCCGGACGAGTCCTCGGCGCCAACAGCGGGACGCCCGGCCGGGGCAAGCCTGGTTGACCCCGAAGACGACCTGCCGTCAGCCAACTATGCAGGCGATTACGAGACCACCACAATTCCGTATTACAGCGCCCGGACGGACAATGCGGCGCTCCCTCGGTACGGCCTGGCAAACACTCACGAATCGCTGCCGTATGCGCAGTCATCGCCCGAGCAACACGACGCGGCGTTCGGGCCGGCCGATAGCGACGCGGACCTCGAGCATGACCGGGCACGGCTCGACGGTCGGCGAGGTACGCAGGACCTTGGCCTCCTCGTCCTGCGGATGGGCCTGGGCGTGGTGCTGGTCGCGCACGGACTGCAGAAACTCTTCGGCTGGTGGGGTGGCGAGGGATTGGCCGGATTCCGTAACTCGCTATCCGATATCGGCTATCAGCACGCCGACATCCTCACCTATTGCGCGGCGGGCGGCGAAATAGCGGCCGGAGTGCTGCTGGTGCTCGGACTGTTCACTCCGCTGGCCGCCGCCGGTGCACTGGCCTACCTGATCAACGGTCTGGTCGCCGGTATGGCCGGTCAGAACGGCCGATCGTTCCCGTTCTTTCTGCCCAACGGCCACGAATACGAACTAACCTTGATCGTCGCCACCGTCGCGGTCATCTTGGTCGGGCCCGGCCGGTACGGCTTCGACGCCGGGCGTGGCTGGTCGCGCCGGCCGTTCATCGGGTCCATGGCCGCGCTGCTGGTGGGCGTCGCCGGGGGCATCGCGGTCTGGGTGTTGCTCAACGGCGCCAACCCGGTGGCGTAGCGGCGACCGCAAAGTCGGCCTAGCCGAGTGCAGCGGGTCGCCGCGAATGGACCACGTCGTTCAGCGATACGGGTTGGGCACCCGCCCGGCACTGGCCTCGGTCAACAGCGGCAGCGTCGCAAAAGTCACCGCTGGCAACCGTAGTTCGGTGCCGTCGGTGAGTTGTGCGCGCGCCCACGAACCTTTGCTGAACCGCAGCCCGTCAATGTCCGCCCAGCGCAATGCCCGGCTGCCCAGCAGCGTTCGCGCCGTGACGCCCTGGTCGCCAGCGACCGTGCGCAACCGAATGATCATTGCGGACAGGATCACCGGCACCGCGAGCAGCGGTGCAGTCAGCGGCCAGGTGAACACCGGGATCAACAGTCCCAGGGCGAAGAAGCCAACGGCGAAGTGCGCCATCGGTGAGATCTTCAGGACCACCGGCGACGGCGCGGGATGTTCTTCGGACGACCCGGATGTCACGCATGCATCATTTCACTTGCCGGGCGACAGCTTTTGCGGCGCGGCCCGGTTGCCCGGATTTGACTGCTGACCTGTGCGGAGACTACCGTCGAACGCTGTGGAGACCCGTAAAATGCTTGTAGTACTTGGTCGGCGCGTTGGTGTCTGACCAGCCGAAGCAGGCCTTCAGCATTTGAAGCGGTCCAGCACCAACGCGCAACCCTCGTGCAGCAGCTGAGCTGACGGGGGTTTTTTGTTGCCCGGCTTCGGCACATCGCGATCGAGCACACCCAGAGCTGACTCAAAAGGACGTAAGAGGACACAGTGAGCGCACCCACTACTCGACAAACGTCGACTGCACCGGACGGGCCGCAGCAGGCCAATGGCGCGCCGGCGTCAGTGAAGGCCGCCCAGGCGGTGGCGGCAGAATCGCAGCGGTCGCCTGGATCCCGACCGACACCGCCAATCAGCAAAACCGTTGCGCCGGAGCAACTCAACGGCGCACAGTCGGTGATCCGGTCGTTGGAGGAACTCGACGTCGAGGTGATCTTCGGCATCCCCGGCGGCGCCGTACTGCCCGTTTACGATCCGCTGTTCGACTCCCAGAAGCTGCGCCACGTACTTGTCCGGCACGAGCAGGGTGCTGGTCACGCCGCCAGCGGCTACGCGCACGCCACCGGCAAGGTCGGAGTGTGCATGGCCACCTCCGGACCCGGCGCCACCAATCTGGTGACACCGCTGGCTGACGCGCAGATGGACTCCATCCCCGTCGTCGCCATCACCGGGCAGGTCGGGCGTTCGCTGATCGGGACGGACGCCTTTCAGGAGGCCGACATCTCCGGCATCACCATGCCGATCACCAAACACAACTTCCTGGTGCGCAGCGGCGATGAAATACCCCAGGTGCTCGCCGAGGCCTTTCACATCGCGGCGAGCGGCAGACCCGGCGCGGTGCTCGTCGACATCCCCAAGGACGTGTTGCAGGGCCAGTGCACCTTCAGCTGGCCGCCGCGGATGGATCTGCCCGGATACAAGCCGAACACCAAACCGCACAACCGCCAGATCCGGGAAGCCGCCAAGCTGATCGCCGGCGCGCGCAAGCCGGTGCTCTACGTCGGCGGAGGAGTGATCCGCGGCGACGCCACAGAGCAGCTTCGCGAACTGGCCGAGCTGACCGGTATCCCGGTGGTCACCACGTTGATGGCCCGTGGCGCGTTCCCCGACAGCCACCCGCAGAACCTGGGTATGCCGGGCATGCACGGTACCGTCGCGGCGGTGGGGGCGCTGCAGCGCAGCGACCTGCTGATCGCGCTCGGCACCCGCTTCGATGACCGGGTCACCGGAAAACTCGACTCCTTCGCCCCTGAGGCGAAGGTCATCCACGCCGACATCGACCCGGCGGAGATCGGCAAGAACCGCCACGCCGACGTGCCGATCGTCGGTGACGTCAAAGCCGTGATCACCGAACTGATCGCCGCGTTGCACCACGATGCGGCCCCCGGCAGCGTCGGAAACGACAACATCGCGCAATGGTGGGACTACCTGAATGGTGTGCAGTCGACCTACCCACTGAGCTACGGCCCGCAGAGCGACGGCAGCCTGAGTCCGGAGTACGTGATCTCGACGCTGGGCGCCATCGCCGGGCCCGACGCCGTGTACGTCGCCGGCGTCGGTCAGCACCAGATGTGGGCGGCCCAGTTCATCAGCTACGAAAAGCCACGCACCTGGCTGAACTCCGGCGGTCTGGGCACCATGGGTTACGCCGTCCCGGCGGCCATGGGCGCCAAACTCGCCCGTCCCGAGGCCGAGGTGTGGGCCATCGACGGTGATGGCTGCTTCCAGATGACCAACCAGGAGTTGGCCACCTGCGCGATCGAGGGCGCGCCGATCAAGGTCGCGCTGATCAACAACGGCAACCTCGGCATGGTGCGCCAATGGCAGACGCTTTTCTACGAGGAGCGTTACTCCCAGACCGACCTGGCCACCCACTCCCACCGCATCCCCGACTTCGTGAAGCTGGCTGAGGCGCTCGGCTGCGTCGGATTGCGTTGTGAGCGTGAGGAAGACGTCGTCGATGTCATCAAACAGGCCCGGGCCATCAACGACCGCCCGGTGGTCATCGACTTCATCGTCGGTGCCGACGCGCAGGTGTGGCCCATGGTTGCCGCCGGAACCAGCAATGACGAAATCCAGGCGGCGCGCGGCATTCGACCCCTGTTCGACGACGAGAGCGAAGGCCACGCCTGATGCGCGCCGGCGACGATGCAGAGCGTAGCGATGAGAAGGAGCGGCGCATATGAGCGGGTCGACGACATCGCCGACGCACACGCTTTCGGTTCTCGTCGAGGACAAACCCGGTGTGCTCGCCCGAGTGGCGGCGCTGTTCTCCCGGCGGGGATTCAACATTGAATCGCTGGCCGTGGGTGCCACCGAGCAGAAGAACATGTCGCGCATGACTATCGTGGTGTCCGCCGAGGAGACGCCACTGGAGCAGATCACCAAGCAGCTCAATAAGTTGATCAACGTCATCAAGATCGTCGAGCAGGACGAGGACAACCTGGTTGCCCGCGAGTTGGCGTTGATCAAAATACGCGCCGACGCCGGCTCCCGCAGTCAGGTCATCGAAGCGGTGAACCTGTTCCGCGCCAAGGTCATCGACGTCTCGCCCGAGTCGCTGACCATCGAGGCCACCGGGACGCCGGCGAAGATCGAGGCGCTGCTGCGGGTGCTGGAGCCGTACGGTGTCCGCGAAATAGTCCAATCCGGCCTGGTATCGCTGTCGCGCGGACCACGCGGCATGGGCAGCGCCAAATAACTCTCGAGCCAGACAAACATTGATGTTGAAAAAAGGAGATAACTGACGTGGCAGCAGAAGCAGTGGAGATGTTCTATGACGACGACGCCGACCTGTCGATCATCCAGGGCCGCAAGGTCGGTGTCATCGGGTACGGCAGCCAGGGACACGCCCACTCGCTGAGCTTGCGGGACTCGGGTGTGCAGGTGCGGGTCGGCCTGAAAGAAGGCTCCAAGTCCCGGGATAAGGTGACCGAGCAGGGGCTCGACGTCGACTCACCCGCCGAGGTGGCCAAGTGGGCGGACGTCATCATGCTGCTGGCTCCCGACACCGCGCAGGCCGACATTTTCAAGAATGAGATTGAGCCGCATCTCGATTCAGGTGACGCGCTGTTCTTCGGCCACGGGCTCAACATCCACTTCGATCTGATCATGCCGCCCGCCGACGTCACCGTGGCGATGGTGGCACCCAAAGGGCCCGGTCACCTGGTGCGCCGGCAGTTCGTCGACGGCAAAGGCGTGCCGGCCTTGGTCGCGGTTGCCCAAGACCCGACCGGTGAAGGTCTGGCGCTGGCGCTGTCTTACGCCAAAGCTATCGGCGGCACCCGCGCCGGCGTCATCAAGACGACCTTCAAAGACGAAACCGAGACCGACTTATTCGGCGAGCAGAGCGTGTTGTGCGGCGGGGCCGAAGAATTGGTCAAAGCAGGCTTCGAGGTGATGGTCGAAGCCGGCTACCCCGCCGAATTGGCGTACTTCGAGGTGCTGCACGAGCTGAAGCTGATCGTCGACCTGATGTATGAGGGCGGCATCGGCCGGATGTACTACTCGGTGTCCGACACCGCCGAGTTCGGCGGCTACCTGTCCGGTCCGCGGGTGATCGACGCTGACACCAAGGAGCGGATGCGTGACATCCTGCGTGACATCCAGGACGGCACCTTTGTCAAGAAGCTGGTCGCCGACGTCGAGAACGGCAACAAGCAGCTGCACGAATTGCGCAAGCGCAGCGCCGAACACCCCATCGAGGTCACCGGTAAGAAGCTGCGTGACTTGATGAGCTGGGTCGACCGGCCGATCACTGAAACGGCCTGATCCGCGTCGAGCGTCACGCCAGCGTGGCCGTGGCCGGGCAGTGCCACTCCAGCGTGACGTTCGGCGCGGTGCGGGCGCCCCACCGCGTTCAGCGGTTCAGCGGGCCCCACTAGGCTGGCCGGGTGAGCCTGCCAGTTGTTCTCATCGCCGACAAACTTGCCGAATCAACCGTTGACGCCCTGGGCGACCAGATCGAAGTCCGCTGGGTCGACGGTCCCGACCGGGACAAACTGCTGGCGGCGGTTCCCGACGCCGACGCGCTGCTGGTCCGATCGGCCACCACCGTCGACGCCGAGGTGCTGGCCGCGGCACCCAAGCTGAAGATCGTCGCCCGCGCCGGTGTGGGACTGGACAACGTCGACGTCGACGCCGCCACCGAACGGGGCGTGCTGGTCGTCAACGCGCCGACGTCGAACATTCACAGCGCCGCCGAGCACGCCTTGGCGCTGCTGCTGGCCGCGGCCCGCCAGCTCACCGAGGCCGACGCCTCGCTGCGTGCCCACACTTGGAAGCGGTCGTCGTTCTCCGGCACCGAGATCTTCGGCAAGACCGCCGGGATCGTCGGACTGGGCCGCATCGGACAACTGGTAGCCCAGCGCCTTGCCGCTTTCAACGCCCACATCGTGGCCTACGACCCGTACGTGTCGCACGCGCGTGCCGCCCAACTGGGCATCGAGCTGCTCTCACTCGACGAGTTGCTCGGCCGCGCCGACTTCATCTCGGTGCACCTGCCCAAGACGCCGGAGACGGCCGGCCTCATCGACAAAGAGGCGCTGGCCAAAACCAAGCCGGGCGTTATCATCGTCAACGCCGCCCGCGGCGGCCTGGTGGATGAGGCGGCGCTGGCCGAAGCCGTGACCAGTGGCCATGTGCGGGCCGCCGGTATCGATGTGTTCGCCAGCGAACCGTGCACCGACAGCCCGCTGTTCGACCTGCCCCAAGTGGTGGTCACGCCGCATCTGGGTGCCTCCACCGCCGAAGCGCAAGACCGCGCGGGCACCGACGTCGCCGAGAGCGTGAAACTGGCATTGGCCGGCGAGTTCGTTCCCGACGCGGTCAACGTGGGCGGCGGAACGGTCAGCGAAGAGGTGGCGCCCTGGCTGGACCTGGTGCGCAAACTCGGTCTGCTGGCCGGCGCCTTGTCCGACCGGCTGCCGGTGTCGCTGTCGGTGCAGGTGCGCGGCGAGCTTGCCTCCGAAGACGTTGAGGTGCTGCGACTTTCGGCGCTGCGTGGGTTGTTCTCAGCGGTCATCGAGGACCAGGTGACGTTCGTCAATGCTCCGGCAATCGCCGAAGAACGCGGCGTCGCCGCCGAGCTCAGCACAGCGTCGGAAAGCCCCAATCACCGTAGCGTCGTCGACGTGCGGGCGGTGGCCGCCGACGGGTCGTCGGTCAACGTCGCCGGCGCCTTGTCCGGGCCGCAGCAGGTGGAGAAGATCGTGCAGATCAACGGCCGCAACTTCGATCTGCGCGCGCAGGGCACCAACCTCGTCATCAACTACACCGATCAGCCGGGGGCACTCGGCAAGATCGGTACGTTGCTCGGCACAGCCGGGGTCAACATTTACGCCGCGCAGCTCTCTCAGGACGCCGAAGGGCCGGCCGCGACGATCCTGCTGCGCCTCGACCGCGACGTGCCCGCCGAAGTGCGATCGGAGATCAGCGCAGCGGTGAACGCGAACAAACTCGAAGTGGTCGACCTGTCATGACCGCCGAGGAGCGCCGGTGAAGCTGGCGATCATCGCCGGCGACGGCATCGGCCCCGAGGTCACCACCGAGGCGGTGCGGATTTTGGACGCGGTGCTGCCCGGCGTGCAGAAGACGAACTACGACCTGGGCGCGCGGCGCTACCACGCGACCGGTGAAACTCTGCCGGAGTCGGTCCTCGGTGAACTACGCGCACACGACGCGATCCTGCTCGGCGCGATCGGTGATCCCTCGGTCCCGAGCGGGGTGCTCGAGCGCGGGCTGCTGCTGCGCCTGCGCTTCGAGCTCGACCATCACGTGAACCTGCGACCGGCTCGGCTCTACCCCGGGGTGAGCAGCCCGCTGAAGGCTGATACTGACCAACCCGACATCGACTTCGTCGTGGTGCGCGAGGGAACCGAAGGCCCCTACACCGGCACCGGCGGCGCGATCCGAGTCGGCACCGCCCAGGAAGTGGCCACCGAAGTCAGCGTGAACACCGCCTTCGGCGTGCGACGGGTGGTGCGCGACGCATTCGAGCGGGCCCGTCAGCGCCGCAACCACCTCACCCTGGTGCACAAGACCAATGTGCTCACCTTCGCCGGAGCGTTGTGGTGGCGAACCGTGCAGGAGATCGCGGAACAACATCCCGAGGTCGAGGTGGCGTATCAGCACGTCGACGCCGCGACGATTCACCTGGTCACCGACCCCGGTCGCTTCGACGTCATTGTGACCGACAACTTGTTCGGCGACATCATCACCGACCTGGCCGCCGCGGTGTGCGGCGGTATCGGTCTGGCCGCCAGCGGCAACATCGATGCCACGCGGACCAACCCCTCGATGTTCGAGCCGGTGCACGGCAGCGCGCCGGATATCGCCGGTCAGGGAATCGCCGATCCGACGGCGGCGATCATGTCCGTGGCGTTGTTGCTTTCTCACGTCGGCGAAGACGCCGCCGCCGGACGCGTTGATCGGGCTGTTGCGGATTTTCTGGCCAATCGAGGGAACGAACGGCTCTCCACCGCCGAAGTCGGCGAACGGATTGCCAGCGGGCTCTGATCTCCAGTCCGGGCGGTACCACCTCGGCCGGCACCAGTGGTGCTGCCGCCAGCGGGAATAGACCGCACAACGCGAACGCCGCCGGGTAGCCGGCCGCGGTGATCACGGCGCCGAAGACAGGCGGCCCGGCAGCCGCCGCGAGTCGCTGAAAGGTGTTCTGCGCGCCGAGCGCACGTCCGCTCCAGAACGGTCCGGCGTATTCGGTGATCGCTACCGACTCCAGCCCGTTGTCGAGCGCGGCGATCACCGCGGCGACGATCATCAGCTCGACGGCGATCGCCCAGCCCAGGTGATCGGTGAAAGCCAGCGCCAGTAGGGCCAGCCCGCCGGTGACGGCCACGATGCGTACCGGGCGCAACCGAGAACCGACCCGGTCCGACCAACGGCCGACGATGACGCGGCCAACCGCGCCGAGCAGCTGCGACGCCGTGACCAGGACACCGGCCGACTCAATTTCCCAGCCGTGGTTGTTGATCAGCCAGACCAGCATGAACGTCACCGTCACGGTCTGCGGCATCATCAGCAGCGCCGAGGCCGCATGTATCCGCCGCAGCACGCTCGTGCGGCGATAGGGATTGCTCAGTTCCTCGTCGGTGGCCGTTGCCAGCGATTTGCGCGGCGGGTCGATGACGCCGATGGCGGCGGCTACCGCCGATACCGTGCACGCCAGCGCCGGGAACATCAGCCCCGCGCCGGCGCTACGCTCGCCCAGCTCGGGAATGATG
>NZ_JBARMY010000356.1:0-2713 GCF_049802695.1 Mycobacterium sp. | reverse complement strand
AACGGCCAGTGCACAGCCCGCGCGCCGTGCAACCGCGAAGTGGTCACGCTATCTGGTAATCCGACAATGGGAAGCGGTCCTGTTCCTTGACGGCGTTTCGCACTGACGTCGGCCGGAAAAGCGGTGCTTCCCCGCTGTGGTTGAACCAATAGGACCGCGAGGTGAGGCAGTTGCCGGCATAGAAGACCGATTTGCCGAGCAGATCGGTCATTCGGTCGAGAAAGCGCGCGTTAGCCGATTCAGTTACCTCGAATGTACGAGCATCACGCCGTTGTAGTTCGCCGAACAGCCGATCCATGTGCCGCATCTGATACTCGACCGTGTTGAACCAGGACAGACCAAGCCACGCGTACGGGCTGGCCAACGTCAGGAAGTTCGGAAAGTAAGGCACCGTGACGCCTTGATACGCCTGGAACCTGGTTTCTCGCCACCACTTGCCGAGGTCCCGGCCCTCCCGGCCAATAACTTCAATCGCCGGCAAGTTGGCGTCCCACACGTCGTACCCGGTCGCCAGGACCAACGTGTCGATGAACCGTTTGGTGCCGTCGCAGGCGACGATGCCGTCAGGCTCAATCCGCTCGATACCGTTGGTCTCCAGGTGCACGTGCGGTTTGGTGAACGCCCGGTAATAGGAGTTCGACATTGTCGGCCGCTTGCAACCGAAGTCGTAATCAGGATTCAGTTTGCGCCCCAGCTCCCTGTTGCGCACCGACAGCAACCGATGAAGTTTGGAAAGATCCGCGGCGGCCTTATTAACTCGCTTGAAATACACGAACTTCCACATCGCGATCACCATCATGAACTCCGTGGCGTTATCCGTGAACCATCGCACGAGGCGCTGGAGAATCGGCACCCTGGCGAAGAGTCGTTGCACCACGGGCGGGAACCCGACATCGAGCTTGGGCATGACCCAGATCGGTGTGCGCTGATAGACGGTCAGTTCCGCGACCTCTTTGGCCAGCTCAGGAATGACCTGCACGCCGGTGGACCCCGTTCCGATGACTGCGATGCGACGTCCGTCGCACGAGTAGCTGTCGTCCCAGTCGGCGGTGTGGAGGATGCGCCCGCTGAACGTTTCGACACCTGGGATGTCCGGAGTTCGCGGTTGACACAGGAAGCCGGTCGCGGCGATCAGAAACTGTGCGCTCAAGGTTTCCCCGCCGGCGAGCGCGATCCGCCAGGCTTGCGCGTCTTCGTCCCACCGGGCGCCTTCGACGGTCGTGTTGAACCTCATGTAGCGGCGCACGTCGTACTTGTCGGCGACATGCTCGGCGTAGCGCTTCAGTTCAGCGCCCGGCGCAAACAGCCGTGACCAGTATGGGTTGGGCTCGAACCAATAGGAGTACGTCGTCGAGGGTATATCGACGGTCAGACCGGGATAGCGGTTGACGTGCCATGTTCCGCCCAGGTCGCTCTCGCGTTCGACAATCACGATGTTGTCGTAGCCCAGCCGGTTGAGTTGGATCGCGGCACCGATGCCGCCAAAACCTGCCCCGACGATGACCACGTCGTAGTGCTGCACGCCCATAAGCAATAGACGGTACCTCACGGTTGATCATCAACGACGGCTCTCTCCGCCGATCAAGCCCCAGGTCAGAGGGATATTCGCTGTACAATGCCATGCGCAGGCGCCGACCGCGGGCGCTGTCAGCCGCTTCGATGTCCAAATAGTAACAAGACCGTTCGATCAGCCGTCGGTGCTATCTGTTTCGCCTTCACCCCGGTAAGGTGCCGTACCGTCTGTGTACATCGGGCGCATCGACGCAGACCACGAGGCGGGGAGGGTTCGGGTGCCGACTTTGTTGGTCGCCGTCTGCTGCGTGCTGGGCGCCCTGCTGCTGGCGACCGGCCTGGTGTTGCTGGCTGTGCTGCGCGTGGTGAAGCGGTGGAAACGCAGCATGAACGTCAGCGATGACGTTCAGTACGTTGAGACGCTCTCAACCCTCTCGGAGGGTTCCGTGCGCCGCCACTTCAATCCGTACACCGACATCGACTGGAAAGCGCCGGAGTTCTCCGTGACGCCGAACGACCCACGGTGGGTATTGTCGGTGACCGATCCGCTCGGACGTCATCCGTGGTACCAGGCGCAACCACTGGAGAAGCAGATCGCGATCGGGATGTGGCGTCAGGCCAACGCCGCGAAGGTTTCTATTCACTTAGAGAACCTTCTGATTCGCGGCCTCATG
This sequence comes from Mycobacterium sp., assembly GCF_049802695.1. Lineage (GTDB taxonomy): Bacteria > Actinomycetota > Actinomycetes > Mycobacteriales > Mycobacteriaceae > Mycobacterium. Next base: position 527 of record NZ_JBARMY010000356.1, on the reverse strand, counting down.
CAATACGCGTTCTGGTTACCCAACGGATCGCCCGAATACCGCTACTGCCTGCACGAAGCGGTCGAAGAGTGCAACCACACCATGATGTTTCAGGAAGTGGTGAACCGCATTGGGATGGATGTTCCGGGCATGCCGCGTTGGCTGCGCTGGCTGTCGGTGCAGTTCCCGGTGTGGGCCGGGCCGTTGCCGAGCACGTTCTTCTTCGGAGTCCTGGCGGGTGAGATGCCGATCGACCACATACACAAGAACGTGTTGCGCGAGGACGAGTCGGGGCACCCCATCATGCAGAGTGTGATGGCGATCCACGTCGCCGAGGAGGCCCGCCACATCGCATTTGCCTACGAATATCTGCACAAGCGTGTCCCGCGTCTGCTGCGGCGCAGCCGGTTCGTGCTGTCGCTGTACGTGCCGATCATCATGCGGTTGCTGTGCCAGGCAATCGTCGTGCCGAGGCGCAGGTTCTTCAAGGAGTTCGAGATTCCGCGGTCGGTGCGCAAGGAGTTGTTCTTCGACGCACCCGACTCGCG
>NZ_JBARMY010000355.1:0-13051 GCF_049802695.1 Mycobacterium sp. | reverse complement strand
ATCGGTTGTTGACGTTGACCGGGGTAGGTGGGGTCGGCAAGACGCGCCTGGCGCTGGAAGTCGCGCGGCTGGCCGATGAATTTCCCGACGGGGTCTGGTTTTTCGAGCTGGCCGCAGTCACCGACCCCGCGGCGGTGCCCGACGCCGTCGCAGCGGCATTGGGCATCATCCAACAGCCGGGCAAGAGCGTGAGCGAGTCGGTGGCCGCCGCGTTGGAGGGGAGAGTCCGGCTGCTGGTGTTCGACAACTGCGAGCACGTGGTCGACAGTGTCGCGGATCTGGTCGAGGCGATCCTCGCCGCCTCGGCGACCGTAACGATTCTGGCGACCAGCCGCGAAGGATTGGGGGTCAGCGAAGAACAGTTATGGCGTGTCCCGTCGCTCGACGTCACCTCCGGAACCGAATCCGCCGCCGTGCACCTTTTCGTCGACCGTGCCCACAGTGTCGTGTCGGACTTCTCGCTGGCCCAGCCCGGCGAGGCGGACGCTGTAGTGGAAATCTGCCGCAGACTCGACGGCATCCCATTGGCCATCGAGTTGGCGGCCTCGCGGATGGCGTCGATGACCGCCAGCGAGGTGCGTGATCGCCTGGATCAGCGGTTCCGGCTGCTGGTCGGCTCCCGGCGTGGCCTGGCACGCCACCAGACCCTGCGCCATGCGGTGGCGTGGTCCTATGACCACCTCGATGACGCGGAAAAGGCGCTGCTGGAGCGGTGTTCGGTGTTCGCCGGGGGATTCGACCTCCAAAGCGCCTGCGCCGTCAGGGGTTTCGAGGATGACTTCGCGACCCTGGATCTGCTGGATACGCTGGTGCGCAAGTCGCTGCTGATCGCCGACCGGTCCTCGGGCCGGACCCGTTTTGCGATGCTGGAGACGATCCGCCAGTTCGCCGAGGAACAACTCGTCGCCGGCGGCGACGCATCCGAGATTCGGGCCGCCCACTCGCGCTACTTCGCCGGACGCGACGCCGACATCCTGGCCCTGTGGGACAGCCCCCGACAACGTGACGCCTACGACTGGTTCAGCGTCGAGCTGGCCAATCTGCGCACCGCGTTTCGCTGGGCCGCCGACCACGGCGATCTGGATGTCGCCGCCACCCTCGCCACCTATGCGGGGTGGCTCGGCGTTGGGGTCCAAACCCTTGAGCCGGTCGCCTGGGCTGAAGAGCTGATCGAGCCCGCCCGCGCGGTCGACCACCCCCGGCTGGCATTCCTGTACGTGATTGCGTCGTTCTGCTTCACGACCGGACGAATCGAGGCGGCTCTCGGCTATTGCGACGCCGGGCAGATCGTCCTCGACAGGAGCCGCGATGCGCTGCCGTACGGCATCGAAGCCGGGCTTGGACTTGTATACCTGGCCATCGGGCAGCCCGAACGGTTGGCCGAGTTGTGCCGCGCCCAGCTCGCACGCCGCCGCGACAACGATGTGCACCTCCGGGCATGGCTGGTTAGCGCCCTTGCATTGGCCGGTTCCGGTGGGGAGGCGATGGATTCCGCCGATGGCCTGATCGAGGCTGCGAAGGCAACAGGCAACCCGTACTTGCTCGCGTTGGCGCTTCTCGCCTACGGTGTGGCTTTTCGTGACGCAGATCCCGTCGGGGCGCTTAACGCCCTCGGCCGGGGTCTGGTGATCGCTCAAGACAGCGGCAACCGCGCTGCCGCGGCAGCCGTGGCGAACGGTCTGGCACGACTTGAGGCCGAACACGGCGACACCGTATCCGCATTCGATCACCTCACTCTGGCGATCCGCAACTTCCACAACGCGGGCGACAGCACGACGATCCGCGTCCCGCTGGCCGTCCTCGCCGTTCTTTTCGACAGGCTCGGACGCTACGAACCGGCGGCGACTATCGCCGGCTTCGCGCTCAGTCCTTTCTCTGCGTCGGGGGTCCCCAAAATCACCACCGCGATCGCCCACCTGCGCGGCGTCCTCGGCGGCCATACCTACGAAACGCTCGCCCGCAAAGGCGAAACGATGACCACCGCCGCCATGGCGACCTACGCCTACGACCAAATCGACCAGGCCCGAACAGAACTCGAACAAGCTAGTGAGTCACTAGATCAGTAGACGTTTCCGCACCAAAGCGTCAATCCGCATTCTCGGAAAGCACTCGGTATACCGTTGCCCTACTCACGCCGAGGGTGTTGGCAATCGCGGATCAGCAGTTCGCGAACCGTCGTCATGACTTCGGCGGCGTTGCGGCCCAATGACTAGCCCGACCAGACGATTGCGCCACCCGCTGGTGCGTCGTCAAGCAACGCGGCTAGGCCGGGCCGTTGCTCCCGTGTCGACGTGCCGGACAGCTTGTCGCGGTATACCCGCTTCGGGTCCACTCGGGCTGCGGTGAGCGCATTAAGTCGTTGGTCGAGCGACTGATGGCCGGTGCTCAACCTCGCGTAGCCGAGTTGAACACCTGTGGCGATGGCGGTTGTCTCAGAACTCGCGAAACGACCGTTGTGCGACAAGTCTTTTGAGGCACTTCTGGGAAAGTGCGACGTGGCACTTCGCCTGGCAATGTGATACTCGCGACGCTCGTCTCACAACTAAAGAAAGGAGACGATCAGTTCATCTTCCAGCTATCGTGCCCGTGAAAGGTTCCTGCCGTTGATTTTTACGTTGCCGCACACCAAACTTGGCTAGCCGGCGGTTACCACCAAATGGAGGGGCATGGATCGATTCGACGTGGCGGTCGTCGGTGCGCGCTGTGCTGGCTCCCCTTTGGCAACGATGCTTGCGCGACATGGCTTCCACGTCTGCCTGCTTGACCGCGCCCGCTTTCCGTCCGAGACCCCATCTACTCACGTAATTCAACCGTGTGGTGTGGAGATTTTGAATCGGATGGGAGTGCTTGATGCGATCTTGACGGCAGGGGCGGTCCCGCTCGACAGGTTCACGATGGTCGTGGGAGACGTGCGCATTGAGGCGACCGGCGAAACCAGGTACCCAGGATTGTGTGTGCGTCGGGTGACACTGGATGCGCTGTTGGTTGAAGCTGCCCGCGACGCGGGTGCGGACGTGCGCACTGGTTCGCGGGTCAACCGACTGGTGATGGACGACGGTCGTGTGGTCGGGGTCGAGACGGACGGCGAACAGATTCACGCGCAACTGGTGGTCGGCGCTGATGGCCGCCACTCGACGATTGCCTCGTTGGTCGGCGCGTCCGAGTACCACGTCGCCCCGCCTGGCAGGCTGGCAGCCTGGGCGTATTTCGAAGGTGTGACTGATTGCAACGGCCACGCGTGGATGGGCCGGATCGGAGACTTGGGTTACTTGGCCGCCCCCACCGACGGTGGTCTGTACATGGTCGCCATCACGACCAGTTTCGCTAAGCGGGCGCAATTCCAGGCCGACCGCGACGCCTACTTCACTGCTGGTATGCAAGCCTGGCCGGAGTTGGCCGATGTACTCGCGGGCGCTCGACGCGTCGGGCCGATCCGGGTAGTCACCAATTGGTACGGCTACTTCCGACAAGCCGCCGGCCCTGGATGGGTTTTGGTCGGCGACGCCGGTCACTTCAAGGACCCCACGCCAGGGCAAGGCATATCAGACGCTTTGCGCCAGACCGTCCGGCTGGCTGAGGCCATTCAGCATGGAGTTGAGACCAGCCTCGACTTGTATATGACGCGGTGGTGGCGCTGGCGCGACAAGGACGCCTACGAGATGTATTGGTTCGCTCATGATTTGGGCGCCCCTGGGGTTCCCACACCTCTGAACGTCGGCGTGCTGCGAGATATCGCCAGCGACACGGAGGAGGTCCGAACGTTTCTCCGTGTGCTGAACCACGAGGTCCGCCCGTCTGAGTTGTTCACGACGACAAGGGCTGTGCGCGCCGCGGCGCGAACATTGCGCGACAACCCCGATCAGATGTTTGGAATGCTCAGAGAAATCGTCACTGTCGGGCGTCAAACTGTGCGACGCGCCCGACACAGGCGCGCCCGGCTACCAGATGACACCCGCGCGGGAACAACATGACAGGCGAACCGGCAGCCTCCTGCGGTAACCCGGGCTGAAATCCGCGCCGCTGACCACCGATTGCCGAATGCAGTGCTCGGCCGCGACCTACACCACCGCATCAGTGGCTACGACATAAAACGGCCGGGCTGGTCCGGCTTTTTAGGACCGGTCCGTATCCGGCTCGCCGGTCAGCGGATCGCCGCGGAGCAGTGAGCCGATCCAGCCGTCGTGTCGCTCTCCGCGCTGTTCCAACAGGCCCCGCACCGTGCCCTCCACCCGAAACCCACAGCGGGTGGCCGCACGGCGTGATGGCCAGTTGCCGACGCGCGCCTTCCAGTGCACCACGTCGAGTTCCAGCTCGTCGAAGCCCCAGGCCAGCAACAGCCGCAGCGCGCGGCTCATCACACCTTTGCCGCGCGCCCACGGTCCCAGCCCGTAGCCCACTTCGGCACCACCTGGCCCGTTCATTGTCAGTGAGGCGCTGCCCGCGTAGCGCCCCTCGTGCAAGATGGCGAACGACGCCCGCGTGCCGTTCCGCCAACCCTCGGCTACTTGCGATACGAATCGCAGCGCGTCGCCCTCCCCATACGGCACTGGGACGAGTGTCCAGCGTTGGGTCTCTGGGTCCTGGCACTGACGCACGATGTCGACCAAGTCCTTCGCGCGGGCACATCCCAGCAGCAGGTCCGGTCCGTCGGTCAGCTCGAGCGGCGGCCGCAGCGGGCCGACGTTACCCGTTGTCACGGCGGCATTCTCACCCATAAGACCTCATCATTACGCCGCAACCGCCAAAGCTGGCGACTCTAGGTTGGAAGAACCGTCAAAGAATACTCTCACCAGAGGTCGAAATTCCCGCAGGTCAATGCCTTTGGTGCAGCTGTGGCGCCGACGGCTATGCCTCGCCGCCGAGCTCGGTCTGGTCCCGCTCGTTCTCGGCGGTGTCCTGGGCCATCGTCGACTCGTCGAGCCACCTCTGGACATCGCCGCCGAGGCGGTCCGCGGAGAGCTCGGCGAAGTCGAGGGCCAGAACGCCCATCGCTGCTAAAACTTTCATGGCCCGTCCGCTGTGGTAGATCTCCGCCATCAGCGCACCGAGCCCCTCATTGTCTTCGGCAGACAGCGCCGACAGATACTGGCGGGCATCAGCGAACTCCCGGTCGACGTGGGCCAACTTCCTCCGGAACTCGTCAAGCGACGGTAAGCCTTCAGGCGTATCGGTCATGAGTTCTTCTTTCGGAGTCGCGTCAGAACGCTACGAGAAGCACGGCTGAGGCTCATCCTTCACCGGAGGCGAGAACTTGACCAACTGGACGAGGGTATGTGTGGTGAACCGGCCGCCAACCTGCCCCGGTAGGCGTTTACCCGGACTACTACGTCGGCTGGATCGAACTGATCACCGGTGTGCTGATCACCCTCGGGCGGTTCACCCGGATCGCCGCGTTCTTCGCCTCCGGCGAGATGGCGGTTGCCTACTTCACCGTGCACTTGCCGCATGGGTTCATTCCGCTGGTCAATCACGGCGGGGACGCGGTGATGTTCTGCTTTGCCTTCCTCCTATTGATCTTCATTGGCCCCGGGGCATACGCGCTGGACAACCATCGCTCGGCCGCAGCCCTCGGTTGGCGCAGCAGGCGTGTCGGAAGTGTGTCGCGCGCCGGCGCCCCATGGTCGAGCTGGTGGCGGAGCCGGCGGGTGCGTATTCGTTGAGCCAAGGACGTCAGTGCAGAATCGGGATGAGCCCGACAGCGAACACCAGATAGAGCACCGCGACGAAGCCCAACCGGATCGGGGTCAGCTTGGCTGTCCGCAACGCGATCATCAAGTAGACGATGGCGGCCATCGTCACCACACCTGACCAGAGCAGGGCGTGGTCGAAACGCCAGTCGGTGAACAGCAGACCCAGGCCGCTGGGAACGGTCGCCTGAATCATCATCGCGCCGGAGATGTTGGCCAGGGCCAGCTGCGTCTTGCCCTGCCGGACCCAGATGATCGCGTTCATGATCTCAGGCAGCTCGGTGGCGATCGGCGACAACAGCAGAGCGGTGACGGCCCCCGATAATCCGAGCATCGGCCCGATGGCGTCGAGCTGGTGGACGAAGACCTGCGAGGCGGCGAAAATGATTGCCAAAGCGCCCGTCGTCTGCGCAATCACCGCCATGGTGGCCGGCTGCGCGGCCTTCGGTTGCAGCTTCAACGGCACCAGGTCCGCATCGTGATCCAGCAGGTGGCCGCTGTTGATCTCCCGCCAGAAGTAGACGGCATACACGGCGAAGAACAAGATGCCCAGCCACGGCTTGACGGTGAACGCCACTAGGCCGAGGGCGACTTTCATGAGGAACACCGCCAGGAACCAGCGCTGATCCTTGACCAGGCGCGCCGCCTCGGTGGGCTCGGCGAAGACGTCGCCGCGACCGTCACGCTTGTCTCGTCGCTCATCGCGGCTCGCCGGTTCGCCGCCGGCCGCCACCAGTTCTCGGCAGCGGCTCCGGCGGCGGAAGAACAGCATGGCACCGGTAATCCCATAGGCGACGGTTGCCAACACCAGCGGACCACCCATCGCTGCACCCACACCGATGTTGCGGATCTGAGCGGTCGGACCGGTGGTGACGGCGACGAGCGTGACGACGGATTCCGGCAATGCGGTGCCGAACGCAGCCAGGATGGTGCCGACGGCCATTGCCCCGACGTTGAGCCGCCGACCGAGCCATTCGACGGCGTTGATGAACCACTCGCACGACAGATAAATCGCCGCCGCACACGCGATGAGTAACGCAACATGCACCACGAGGTCTGCCTTTCGCACCTGCCTCGATACAGGTGTCAGGACGCCCAGAATCGACCGCTGATCATCCTGCCAGCTGTGTCCCTAGAATGGCAAATAACAGCCCATTTCGTGATGGTGAATTCCGTTACCCGTAGTGGACGAAAGCGCACGTCGCCGATTCAAAGCTGAAATATCGGGTTCCCGAAACCAAGAATTCGGAATGACGCTATTGCGCTGTCACCGAACCGTGTCGAAGAAGTTCCGAAGGTCGTCGACGAACAGCTCCGGCTGCTCGAACGCCGCGAAGTGGCCGCCGCGCGGCATGTCTGACCAGTGCGTGATGTGGTACGCGCGCTCGCACCAGCTTCGCGGCGCGGGCAGGACTTCTTTGGGAAAGGCGGCGACGCCGGTCGGGAGCTCCACCCGAGCCACCTTGGCAAAGGCGCTCAAGCTTTCCCAGTACAGGCGAGCCGAAGACGCGCCCGAACCGGTGGCCCAGTACATCATCACGTTGTCGAGCAGTTCGTCACGGCTGAGCACGTTCTCCGGATGGCCGTCGCAATCCATCCAGCACCAAAACTTCTCGATGATCCAAGCCAGCTGCGCGACCGGAGAATCCACCAATCCGTATCCGACAGTCTGCGGCCGGGTGGATTGCTGCTTGGAATACCCGGTTCCCCAGCGCCGGTGCTCTGCCATTGCCGCCAGTGCCCGTTGCTCGTCCTCGGGAAGATCGTCCTTCAAGTTCTTGGGAGGCATGGCCAGCGGCATATTCAAGTGAATCGCGACGCACTCACCACCGTTTCGGCCGATTTGGGTGGTCACCGCAGCACCCCAGTCGCCGCCCTGCGCACCATAGCGGTGATATCCGAGACGCCCCATCAGCGTCTCCCATGCGTGCGCGATTCTTTCGACGCCCCAGCCGGTGGTAGCGGGCTTACCGGAAAACCCGTAGCCGGGAAGTGCAGGGCACACCACGTGAAATGCTTCTTCGGGTCGTCCCGTCGGCGGATTGACCAGCGGCTCGATTACTTTGTGGAATTCCACAATCGATCCGGGCCAACCGTGGGTGATTAACAGGGGAAATGCGTCGGCATGAGGCGAGCGCTGATGGATGAAGTGGATATCCAGACCGTCGATTTCGGTGATGAATTGGTCGAATCTGTTCAACGCTGCTTCGCTCGACCGCCAGTCGTAGTCCTCGGCCCAATACTCGGCCAGTTCGCGGGTGTAAGCCAGGGGCATGCCCTGACTCCAGTCATCGACGCACTCGGCTTCCGGCCACCGGGTGCGCGTCAGGCGGGCGCGCAAGTCATCGAGGACTGCATCGGGGACGTCGATGCGGAAGGGCCTGACCTCAGCCATCCGCCGAAAGCTCCCGCGTCACGCGATTCAGGGTCACAGTGTTCGCGTGGCGCGACCTGCCCATTCGGTAGTGCTGACCGCCCCCACCGACATCAATGACCGGGTCACCTGATCGCAATGCCTCGACGGGCACAAACTCCGGGTTCGCGTGCAACTGCACGCCGGCAACGTTAGGTCAGCCTGGCGACCGACGTGCAGCTTTGACCGATACCGCATTGACCGAGAGGCAGCTTGAAATTCGGCTCGGTTAGCGTTTCAACATTCGCGCGAGCACCGGCAAGGCCAGTGGAGTCGGCACGAACCGGGAGGACCCCAACGCGAACCGCACGTGCGGTCCGCCCGGGACCACCGAAGCGCGACCACGATCAGCGGCCCGCAAGGCGTCAGCGACGACCCGCTCGGGCGACACCTGGGCAAAGGCCGGTAGCCGGCTGACGAGGAAGTCAGCGTCGTTGGTGGCCTGGAATTCCGTGGGCACCGGACCAGGGCAGACCGCCGTTACGGTGACACCGCTGGCGGCCACTTCGGCGTTCACCGCCTCCGACAACCACAGCACATAGGCCTTCGCTGCGGCGTAGCCGGCGTTATAGGGGCCGGGCTGGAAGCCCGAAACCGAGGACAGGTTGATGATCGCGCCGCGACCGCGCTCGACCATGCCGGGCAGGTAGCGCAGCATCAGATCCGCCACCGCCTCGACATCCACGCGCAGCATCTGCAGTTCCTTATCGCGACCTTCAGAGCCGAACTTGGTATAGATGCCCAAGCCCGCGTTGTTCACCAGGACGTCGACCTGTGCATCCATTTCGTCGATTTGTGCGACCAGCCGGTCTCGATCCTCAGGAAGGGCCAGATCGGTGCCAATGGCGACGGCGTGCTCGTCTCCGCCCAACTGCGCACACAACTTCTGCAGCCGGTCCGCCCGGCGGGCAGTGACGACGACACGGTAACCGCGCGCCACCAGTTGACGGGCGAACTGTTCCCCAATTCCTGATGATGCGCCGGTAACCAGGGCGACCGACCCTGCCGACGGCGGCGGAAGTGCCATGAGTTCGACGCTAGTCCAAGCCGACGTATCCATTGAACTATTCGCAGAACCCACAAGCTCGCGGCTGAGACGTTCGACCTGTGCGCCCGGCAGGCTCGTGGCCGATTACTCGGTCCCCGATCGAGCGCCAAGTCCTCGGGAACCGCTGCATGCCATCGATCTTCTCGGCCAGCGACGCGTTGGGCCGGGCGTAGAACATGGTGAAATCGCCTTCGTTAGGCCGCCGTCACCGTTGCATCGAGGCTGTCGACAGCCTTCTGCAGCAGCCCGCTCACCTTCTATGCGATCTGGCGAAGTCCCGACTGCTCGGCCGCCTCGATCAACGGCCGCGTGTCCATCGCGTCCACGATGACGGTGCCCGGAGCATCGGGATCGCCGCGCACCACGACGTTGCACGGCAGCAGCAGTCCCACCTGTCGATTCGCGTCGATTGCTTGGTGAGCGAATTGCGGTTTGCAGGCACCGAGAATCAGGTATTCCTCGATGTCCACACCCGCCCTGCTTCTCAACGTCGCCTGCACGTCAATCTCGGTCAGCACGCCAAACCCTGAACAGCCAGGGTTTGTCGGGTTCGCTGCACCGCATTCTCGAACGAAGTGTGCAGCCTGGTCGAAAATGAAATACCCGTTGTCAACTCCTCTCTAGGCAATCGTTGCTGGGAAGGCTTCGGCGCGGCTGCGGTAGCAGCATCGGCACCTGCCGGCGATAGGCAACGTATTCAGCACCCAACGCTGTGACGAGGTCGCGCTCTTCGAGGTGCAGCGCGAGGAGGATGTAGCCGGTAGTGGCGGCGGCGAACAGCAGGTGTCCGGAAGTCATGGTCGGCGCTGCCCAGAATGCGACGATGAAGCCGAGCATCATCGGGTGACGTATCACCCGGTACAGCAGCGGCAGTCGGAACCCGACATCGGTTTGCGGCTGACCTCGCCAGCACAAGTACACCTGCCGCAGGCCGAATAACTCCAAGTGGCTGATCATGAACGTAGTCGCCAGCACGATTGCCCAGCCAGCCCAGAACAACCCCCACAACGCGAACCGAACGGTCGTCAACTTCACGTCCCAAACGTGACCGGGTATCGAACGCCATTGCCAGTACAGCAGGAACAGCACGCCGCTTGCGATCAGCACGTAAGTGCTGCGCTCCAATGGTTGCGGCAGGATCCGCGTCCACCGCCGTTTGAACGCCGGCCGCGCCATAACGCTGTGCTGAACGGCGAACAAGCCGAGCAGCACCAAGTCTAACGCAACCGCTTCACCGGCCGGTGCAGCCAGCGCGTGATCGACGCTGCGCGGAACACCGATGTTGCCGACAAATCCGATTGCGTACGAGAAAGCGACGAGAAAGGCCAGGTAACTCAGAACGCCATAACAGACTGCCAAAGAACGGTTGATCGTGCTCATAGCAAGATGCTGGCCGCCACCGCCTGCCCGCGCATGAGGCGTTTGCCTCATTTCCTCGCGGCCACGCAGTCAGCTGCCGGCGGGCGCGACCATTCCGTGCTGCAGCGCATACATGCTCGCACCGATGCGATTAGAAACCCCGATCTTGGCGTATGCCCGCTCGACGTGGTTGCGGGCGGTCTTCTCGCTGATCACCAGTGCGGCCGCAATCTCTTTGTTCGACGCTCCGCGGGCAACCAAACAGAGCACTTCGACTTCGCGAGCGGTCAGTCCGCTCGGTCGCGGCTTGGGTCGTTCGGAACGGCGCCCGGCCGCATGCAGGACGGCGTCTACTGCCACCGCGTCAAGACCTCCGGCGCGCACTCCTTCCCGCAGCCGCCGCTCTGCGGCGTGCGGGCGAAGCTCTGCCCGGTAGGGCCGCGGTTCGCAGGCTGATTGGTAGCTGACCGCCGCGGCCAGCAGTCGGTCGGGCAGGCTTAGCGCGGGTCCGGCCAGCCCACGCGGATACCCCGAACCGTCGACCCGCTCATGGTGATTTCCGGCGAGCTGGGCGACCCGCTCGAGGCCGCCGACGCGGCTGAGTATGCGCACGGTGAGGTACGGATGCAATCGCACCCGCTCGAATTCGCCAGCGGTCAACGGCCTTGGCTGAGACCACACCTGGTTCGACACACCGATACGGCCCAAGTCATGGACATACCCGCCACGTTCGATCAACGCCACCGTGTCGGTATCCAGACCCACCACCGACGCCGCATCGGCGGCGAGCCGGGCTACTGCTTGCGAATGACCAAGCGTGAATGGGCATTTCAGATCGACAAAGTCCCCTAGCGCGGCAAGTAGCACGTCCAGCGATTGTGCATCCAACCGGTGCAGGCGATCCGGCGCCTCCCGCAGTGCGGCCGCCCACACGTCACCTGCCGATGGTCCGGCCAAAATTTCATCCGCATTCTCGACAAATACGTCGGCTATCTGCGGATCGAACTGGCCGCCGCGACGGCGCCGAGCCATCGCCACCGCACCGTCCGTACCAAAGGTCCGCTGATGTATCTCGGCCATGTCGGCGAGTTGCGCTATTCGCATCGGCACCGGAATGTCCTCTTCTGCAACGCTGTTGGGCAGTCCGCCGCCGTCGAAGCGCTCAAAGGTGAAAGCCAGGGCCGACTGCACGTCGGCACTCAAACCGATGCGCTCGGCCAGCAGCGTCGCCGATGCGCAGTGCGAGCGCACCAGAAGCGATAGGTGGCCGCGCGCATTGGCGAACAACATCGCCAGCACAGACAGTCGACGGGGCAACGTTTCGCCCCGAGCCACGTGGCTGAGCAGGAAGCGAACATACGGGAGACCCGACCAGTCGATCAGGGCCGATTCCCGACGTACCGCGATGTCGTCGCCGAACCATTGCGCGTATTCGTGCGAATCGGCGTGACAGCCGATCCACATGACCAAATTCGTATAGTAGGTGCAATCGCGCTGGACCCGGTCGAGACCGAGGCGATCGGCGATCCTGGTGCCGATCAGCGCCGCGCGCAGCATGTGTTCGCTCGGCTGTCCCAGGCCGAGGTCGATCGCCACGGACAGCGCCGCCAGCAGTTCGGCGCGGGTCGGCAATTCCGCAAGCGCGTGATCAGGCGCCGGCGCCACGCATCGATTCTGCGCCGTCTCGGCAACGAGCGGCGGAAATCAGCTCAAAATCGGATCAGCCCGCCGGCGAAGATGAGATACCGCAGCCCAGCCGGGCCGAACCGGGTCGGGGTGAGTTCGGCGGTGGCAGCGCGAATCGGGTCGTCTGACAGCCAGTGCGGGGATGCCCCCCAAAATCTGCTCACGGGTCGCGATTGGCGTCACTCCATAAAAGCTCCTCCGGGTGGTGGTAGAGGTTGGTGCGGGGTTGGCCGCGGTCGAGGTGCGGTGGGGGTATCCATTCGGTCAGGGCGTCACGGCGTTTTCGGGTGGTCCAGCCGCCCGGTTGAACGAGGCGGTGGTGGCTGCCGCAGGCAAAGGTGAGCTGGTCGATGTCGGTTCGGCCGCAGTGGGCCCACTCCCGAACATGGTGCACTTCGCATAGGTAGCCGGGGACGTCGCAGCCGGGATGGGAACAGCCGCGGTCTTTCGCGTAGAGCACGAGGCGTTGGCCAGGTGAGGCCAGGCGTTTGGTGTGGTAGAGCCCGATAGCTTTGCCGTTGTCGAAGATCGCCAGATAGTGGTGCGCGTGGCGGGCCAGGGCGATCACCTCGGACATCGGCAGCAGGGTGCCGCCGCCGGTGAGCGCGGTCCCGGCCTTGGCCTCCAGCTCCTCGAGGGTGGTGGTGACGATGATGCTGGCGGGAAGCACGTTGTGCTGGCCCAGCTGCCCGGAGGTCAGCAGGGCGCGGGCGGCGGTGTGCAGCGCGTCGTGCTGGCGCTGGGCCAGGCTGCGGGTGTCGCGCTCTATGGCTTCTTGCGAGGGCGCGCCGTCGAGGGCGGGTTCAGCGTCATGCGGGTTGGCCATGCCCGGCGCAGCCAGCTTGGCCAGCACTGCTT
>NZ_JBARMY010000354.1:0-5302 GCF_049802695.1 Mycobacterium sp. | reverse complement strand
CGCCCGGACCCATCCCGAACCCGGAAGCTAAGCCTGCCAGCGCCGATGATACTACCCACCAGGGTGGAAAAGTAGGACACCGCCGAACACCCACAAAAAAGCACCCCCACACCCGGGGGTGCTTTTTTATTGCCGCATTTAGTCGAATAGCGTCAAATGGCCCGGCATTCGCAGCTTCTCCATTTGCAGCAGTGTTCTTTTGCGGTCGAGTCCGCCGCCGTAACCGGTCAGGCTGCCGGCGGATCCGATAACGCGGTGGCACGGCACAACGATGGCCACCGGATTTCTCCCGTTGGCCAATCCCACCGCACGGGCCGCGCCGTTAGCGCCGATCTGATTCGCAATGTACCCATAAGAGCGGGTCTCCCCGTACGGAATTGTCAGCAGGGCATTCCACACCCGTCGCTGAAATTCGGAACCAACGAGATCCAATTGCAGATCGAATGCAGTGAGCTCACCGGCGAAATAGGCTTCGAGCTGGTCGACGACATCCGGAAGTATTCGGTCATCGCGTACCCAGTCGGCGCGGTTCGGTTCATGGGTTTGATCGACCATCCGCAGATGAGTCAGCGTGGATCCGCGCCCCGCCAGCGTCAGGGGGCCGATCGGGCTGTCGAACGTGCGGTAGTACGTCATGCGATCTCCTGGGATGGCCAGTTGTTCACCGGATGGTCGAGCACGGTCCAAAGGTGCTGGGTGGCATAAGAGCGCCAGGGCCGCCAATCCTGGCTTCGCGCGATCAGCGCCCGCTGCGCCGTCGGAAGGCCGAGTTGTTCAGCCGCCACCCGCACCCCCAAGTCGGTAGCCGGGAAAGCGTCCGGGTCGCCAAGCCCGCGCATGGCGATCAGCTCGGCAGTCCATGGACCGATTCCCGGCAATGCCAGCAGCTGCTGGCGTGCACGTTCCCAGTCGCACCCGGCGTCCAGGGCGAGGCTGCCGTCGGCCAAACTGTCGATCACTGCGCTGAGGCTGCGCCGGCGCGCCGCGGGCACGGCCAGATGAGCCGGGTCGATCTCGGCGAGCTGATGCACCGACGGAAAGGTGTGGGTCAGTGCCCCTTCGGGGTCAGCAATCGGCTGACCGTAGGCGAGCACCAACCTGCGCGCATGCGTCCGGGCCGCCTTGGTGGAGACCTGTTGGCCCAGAACGACCCGCACGGCCAACTCCGCCTCGTCGACGGTGCGCGGAATGCGTTGTCCGGGCCCTTCGGCGACTGCAGGTCCAAGATCAGGGTCAGATCCCAACATGTCGATGACCGCCTGGGGATCGGCGTCCAGGTCCAGAAGACGCCGGCAACGGGTGATCGCGGTCGTGAGGTCACGGAAGTCGTCCAGTGTCAGCAGACAACGGACATGATCCGGCGCCGGCTTCAGACTGACAATGCCGTTCCCGTGTGAGAGCCGCAGCGTTCGTCGGTACGCGCCGTCACGCACCTCTTCGCACCCGGGCACCGCAGTGGCTGCCAGATGTCCGAAGACGCCCTCGTAAGCGAACGGCGCCCGGACCGGCAGGCGCAAAGAGACGGTTCCTGGACACGTGAAATCGCGGCCGAATCGCGTGCGGGAATTCTTTCGCAGCGACGTTGGTGTGCATTCGGTGACCGCGCGCACGGTGTCGTTGAACTGCCGGATGCTGGAGAAGCCAGCGGCGAATGCGACGTCGCTGAACGGCAAGTCCGTCGTCTCGATCAAGACCCGCGCGGTCTGCGCACGCTGGGCCCGAGCCAGCGCCAGCGGGCCGGCGCCCACCTCCGCCTGCAGCAACCGCTCCACTTGCCGAGTGGTGTATCCGACCCGTTCGGCGAGGCCGCCGACTCCGTCACGGTCTACGGTGCCGTCAGCGATCAGCCGCATGGCGCGCGCCACCACGTCGCCGCGGACGTCCCACTCCGGCGAGCCGGGTGAGGCGTCAGGACGACACCGCTTACAGGCCCGGAAACCTGCCCGCTGTGCTGCCGCAGCGGTCGGAAAGAACCGCACGTTGCGGGCGAACGGTGGGCGCACCGGGCAACTCGGCCGGCAGTAGATGCCGGTGGTCTGCACCGCGGTGACGAACCAGCCGTCGAACCGGCCATCCTTGGACTGCACGGCGCGATAGCAGCGGTCGAAGTCTTCGTGCACACTTCGACTCTTACACCCGCCCACTGACAACACTGGCGGAAATCCGACAAGGCGGTGGCGCCGCCGACCGTGAGCCGATTGTCAGCAGGGTTTCAGCAACACGCGGCCGGCATTGAGCGCCCACCGGCGCCCTCGTCCCTACGATCATCCGGTGGCTGACCGCTATGGCACCGACATCCTTGCCAACGACCCGCACAAGGCGCGCAGACCGACCTCGACCGAGCGCCCCGTGCAGGTCGGCATGGTGGTCGAGGACGCCCACACCGGCTATGTAGGGGCAGTGGTGCACGTCGAATACGGCCGGATGGAGTTGGAGGACCGGCATGGGCGCAGAAGACCTTTTCCGATCGGCCCGGGCTATCTGATCGACGGTGCGCCCGTCATACTCACCGCGCCCCGCCGCGTGACCCGCCGGCCCGCGGTGCGCACCGCGTCGGGCTCCGTCGCGGTCGCTGGAGCGCGTGCCAAGGTGGCACTCGCCAGCCGCATCTACGTGGAGGGCCGACACGACGCCGAACTCGTGGAACAGGTCTGGGGCGCCGACCTGCGGATCGAGGGCGTCGTGGTCGAGTATCTCGGCGGGGTGGATGACCTCGTCGCCGTCGTCAAGGAATTCCGGCCGGCACCCGACCGCCGGTTGGGCGTGCTCGTCGACCACCTCGTTGCCGGCTCCAAGGAGGCCCGCATCGCCGATGCCGTGCGACGCGGACCGGGCGGCGTTGACACGCTTGTGGTGGGCCACCCTTTCATCGATATCTGGCAGGCCGTCAAACCCGCCCGGCTGGGCATCCCGGCGTGGCCGTCGGTGCCGCGTGGTGTGGATTGGAAGCACGGTGTGTGCCAGGCTTTCGGCTGGCCCCATGCAGGGCAGCCCGACATCGCAGCCGCCTGGCAGCGCATCCGCGGCCGCGTGCGCGACTGGAACGACCTCGAGCCGGCGCTGATCGGTCGGGTCGAGGAGCTGATCGACTTCGTGACCGATGCGCGGAATTCGACGCCGGGAGGACCGGCAAGCGCCCCGTAGGCTCGAGTGGTGACGTTCGGCGATTCGGCGGCAGTGCCGTACCCTGACCTGCCCAGCGCCGGTCTGTCACCGAGACGCACCTCGGTACGCAGCTGGTGGTGGTTGACGCTGTCGAGTATTGCGTTGACAACCGCAGTGGTCATTGGCACGTGGGCAATCACGCAGCACAGCGACGCAGCGCCCAGGAGCGCCTGCGTAGTGGTCCACGCCGGCTCGCCTGGTGAAGAACTGCATGCCACCAGATCGCCGTGCGGTACCGATCCCAGTTTCACCGTCGCCAGGCGAGGGGACGCGCCCGACGGATGTGCTCCGGGACGGTACGCTCAATTCCGCCCTCCATTCGCCGACCAAGCGACGGGCCGGCTCTGCTTGGTGCCGAATCTTGTTGTCGGACATTGCTATCGGTACGGCGTGCCGGTGGGGATGTGGGAATTGGGTCGCTGTGTCGGACCGGCGACCATCAAAGTGACCAAGCGGGTCGACGCCGAAGATTCCCATGCCTGCCCCGTCAATTCATCCGCAGCGCCGGGGATGGCACAGCCCGTTGCGGGGCCGCGGGCGCTGACTTATCCATCGCGAACGTACTGCTACTCCGATGTACCCGAGAAGTAATCCTGCGGTGCCCGTGCTCCGCGCTGACGAAGTCGCTGCCGCAGAATGCGTTTGATGGTTGGGGCCGCGGCCATGTGCGCAGTTGCGCTGTGCGCCGGTTGCGCCGGCACAGTGAACGGAACCGCCGAACCCGCCCGCGACTCGGCAGGCATCATCGGTATCGGCCGCTCGATACCGCAGATCCTGCCGACCAGCAAGGAGTTGACCTCGGCACTGCGATCCCCGGTGGCCGACGACGGCTTCCCGCCCATAGTCGGAGGTCCCGATGTTCTGGTGCCCGGCCGGGAGGTGGCCGACAACGACGGAGCGGAGTGCGTCGGCGTCACGGACCCGTTCCTCAAAGCGCCATACCGAAACGCCCCGGTGGCCGCGGTGGCTCTCCAAGGGTGGCACGGTGTCGAGTCGAGTCACTGGGTGGATGCAGGAGTCATCGCGCTGGCTTCGCCTGGCGACGCCAAGGCGCTGTTCGCCCGATTCGTCGGGCAATGGCAACGGTGCCAGGGAAGAAGCGTGACGTTGCGGTCCGCCAAATCCGGAGCGTCCGAATATCGCGACGACATAGCAGAGGTGCGCAACGCCAACGGTTTGCTGACGGCGGTGGTGACGTTGTCCTCCTTCTACGACGACGTCGCTTTCCCGTCCGAACGCGCACTGGGCGTCGCCTACAACTGCCTCATCGACGTCAATGTCACCGACTTCGACTTTCACTCCGGCGCGGCGGCCACAACACGGCGCGCCGAGACGGTTTTCAACGTGATGGCAGCGAAGGCGGGTGACTCCCGCCGCTGAGCAGATGGCGGCGACCCGCTTCGCCCGGCTTCCGCCGCGCTCGCGATCGCCGCTAGGCCAGAGTGGCCAACCGGGTGGGCTCGTCGTGCCCGCGTAGCGTCACGGTGTCGCCGATAGACCAATGCGCCCGTTCCTCTTCACCGGCACCCTCGACCGTCTCCGATGACGCCAGCAGTCGCCCCGGTCGTTCTTTGGCCAACTCGCTCAGTCGGGCCGCCTCGTTGACCGGGCCTCCGATCACCGTGTATTCGAACCGCTCTTTGGCGCCGACGTTGCCGGCGACGACCTGACCTGAGGCCACTCCGATGCCGGCCTGGCAATCAGAGACCTCCCGCCGCAACCGCTCGGCGATCACACGAGCAGCGGCCAGCGCCTGGTCTTCGGGATGCTCGAGGCGATTCGGGGCACCGAAGACGGCCAGCGTCGCATCGCCCTCGAATTTGTTGACAATCCCGCAGTGGGAATCGACCTCGTCGACGATGACGCCGAAGAACCGGTTGAGCAATTGCACGATCTCGGCGGCCGGCCGCTTGGTCACCAACTGCGTCGAGGAGATGATGTCGACGAAAACCACCGCGACGTGGCGCTCTTCGCCGCCTAACTTGGGCCGCTCCCGCTCGGCCGCGGCAGCGACCTCCCGCCCGACGTGACGGCCGAACAGGTCTCGCACCCGTTCACGCTCCCGCAGGCCGCTGACCATCGCGTTGAAACCACTCTGCAGCTCACCGAGTTCTGTTCCGTCGAACACCACCAGGTC
>NZ_JBARMY010000353.1:0-2651 GCF_049802695.1 Mycobacterium sp. | reverse complement strand
CAGCAGATCCTCGACGCTGCCGCCGCCGCGGGCCACCACGATCACGTCGACGTCCGGGTCGGCGTCGAGTTCGCTTAGCGCCGAGACAATTTGGGCGACGGCGTTGGGACCCTGGACGGCGGTGTTGCGGACCGCAAACTGCACCGCGGGCCAGCGCGCGGCGGCCACCGTGGTGACGTCGCGCTCGGCGGCGCTGGCACGCCCGGTGATCAACCCGATGCTGGACGGCAGGAACGGCAGCGGCCGCTTGAGGCGCAGGTCGAAGAGCCCCTCGGCGTCCAAGAGGCGGCGCAGCCGCTCGATTCGTGCCAGCAGCTCGCCGACGCCGACTGCTCTGATCTCGCTGAGGCGCAGCGAGAACGAGCCCCGACCGGTGTAGAACGTCGGCTTGCCGCAGACCACGACTTGAACGCCCTCGGTCAGCTTGACCGGCGCGCTCGACACCAGGTCGCGCGGGCAGGTGACGTTCAGCGACATGTCGGCGGCCGGGTCACGCAGCACCATGAACACGGTCTTGGCATCGGGCCGCACTTTGATCTGGGTCAGCTGACCTTCCACCCACACGGTGCCGAGTTTGTCGATCCAGCCGGCGACCCGGATGGCCACCGCACGAACCGGGAAGGGGTTTTCGGCCGAGTTGGCCGGCACCGCTTGGCTCACTTCGCGTTCGCGCGGGTGATCCTGTTGGCGAGCAGCGTCTGAAACGGCGCACGGGCCTTGGTGGCTTCCTCGAAAGCCAGCAGAGCCTCGAGTTCGTCCACGTCGAGTGACTGCAGGCGGGCCCGCAGCTGCGCCAACGTCAGGTTCTCGTAGTCGAGCTCGGTGGCCACCTCCGGCGCCGCCGCCGTCGAGCCGCCCGCTTCCTTATCGGGCGAGGCGGGCTCGCCGGACGTGAAGGCGGCGTCCGCTGCCGCGTCTGCCAGTGAGTACAGCGCGAACCGTCCGTCTGCGCGGCGTTCGGTGTCAACGCCGGGTGCCTCATCGGCGGAGTCGATGCTGTCCTCGTCGAACGTCGCCCACTCCGGCTGCTCGTCTTTCGGCGGGAACAGGTTCTCGATGGTGGCGTCGCCTTTAATGACGAGCTCGGCCACGTTCTGCTGGAATCGCATCACGATGTGCGCGGCCTGACTGGCCAGTGTCATCGGATACATGAGGATGGTCTTCGGCAGCTTCATCGTTTCCTCCACGGCGACTGTCGCGGCACCCACCAGCAGCCGAACCCCATACGGTGCACTAGCCATGCGTTCAAGACTGCCTTAAGCGGCGGATCAAGTCCAAGCGGACAGCCGCGAAATGGCGTCGCATATTACGTGGCGGGCGGCGGAAAGTACCCTGGTGACCATGCCGCCGACCATCAACATGGGGATCCCGGGCACCACTCGCCCGGTAGCCGAAGCCGCCATCGGGAAGCGGGTGTTGCTGGCCGAGCCGCGGGGTTACTGCGCCGGAGTCGACCGCGCCGTCGAAACCGTCGAGCGCGCGCTGGAAAAACACGGCCCGCCGGTCTACGTGCGGCACGAGATCGTGCACAACCGGCACGTGGTCGCCACGTTGGCAGGGGCCGGTGCGGTGTTCGTCGAGGAGACCGATGAAGTTCCCGAAGGCGCCGTGGTGGTGTTCTCCGCGCACGGTGTGGCGCCGAGTGTGCACACATCGGCCGCCGAGCGGGACCTGCAGGTCATCGATGCGACGTGCCCGCTGGTCACGAAGGTCCACAACGAGGCCAAGCGCTTTGCCAGAGACGACTACGACATCCTGCTCATCGGTCACGAAGGCCACGAGGAGGTCGTCGGAACCGCCGGCGAGGCCCCCCAGCACGTGCAGTTGGTTGATGGGCCGGGCGCGGTGGATCAGGTCGCGGTGCGCGACGAGGACAAGGTGATCTGGCTGTCGCAGACCACGCTGTCCGTCGACGAGACGATGGAGACCGTCGAGCGGCTGCGACAGCGGTTCCCCAAGCTGCAGGACCCGCCGAGCGACGACATCTGCTACGCGACGCAGAACCGGCAGGTTGCGGTCAAGGCGATGGCGCCGGAATGCGACCTGGTGGTCGTCGTCGGCTCGACGAACTCGTCGAACTCGGTGCGGTTGGTCGAAGTGGCGTTGGGCGCCGGTGCCGGCGCCGCGCACCTGGTCGACTGCGCCGACGACATCGACCCCGGCTGGCTGAACGGCGTCACCACGGTGGGAGTCACATCGGGCGCGTCGGTTCCCGAGGTGCTGGTGCGCGGTGTGCTGGAACGGCTGGCCGGATACGGCTACAACATGGTGCAGCCGGTGACCACAGCCAACGAGACGCTGGTGTTCGCATTACCCAGAGAGATCCGCCGCCGCTAGTTGGCGCGGTCACGATGCGGGCGGCGAAGCGGCCCGAGGAGGAGCCGGGCAATTAAAGCCCGGCTGGCGCGGGTGGAGAAGGCACTGCGGCACGTCAGATGTCGTATTCCCAAGACTCGGCTGCCGAACTTCGCGCCCCGCGGGGACGGCCGGCGCCGCGGTAGCGGACCTGCGAGATGGGGTGGTGCGTCGAGTTGGCCCGTTTGACGGCGGCTTCGGATGCGGGCCGGCGGCGAGGCGGCGGGTCAGAGGGCTCGACCGGTTCGTACGGATCGAACCGGCTGCTGCGCGCGGCCGGTCGGCCGTAGCGGGTG
>NZ_JBARMY010000352.1:0-10150 GCF_049802695.1 Mycobacterium sp. | reverse complement strand
TGTGTTCAGTTGTCTCAGCGGAGGCGAGAGGATTTGAACCTCCGGTCCCCGGTAAGAGGACAACTCATTAGCAGTGAGTCCCATTCGGCCGCTCTGGCACGCCTCCTTTTGGACTTCCCGAGGGTACCTGACCCGCTCGTAGGGTCCGGGACCGCCGGGGACAGAGCCTATACAGCCCCGGCATATGCTGTCGACGTGACCGCCCGCCTGCGTCCTGAGCTGGCGGAACTACCGGCTTACGTCCCAGGCAAGACGGTGCCCGGTGCCACCAAGCTGGCCAGCAACGAGACGGTGCTCGGGCCGCTGCCCAGCGTCCGCGCCGCCATCGAGCGGGCCGCTGACCTGGTCAACCGTTACCCCGACAACGGTTGCGTTGAGCTGAAGTCGGCGCTCGCCAAACACCTGACCTCCGGCGCGGCCGGCGCCCCGGCGGGCTCCTGGGTTTCCGAGCACATCGCGGTTGGTTGCGGCTCGGTGAGTCTGTGCCAGCAACTGGTCCAAATCAGCGCGTCTGTGGGCGACGAGGTGCTGTTCGGCTGGCGCAGCTTCGAGATCTACCCGCTTCAGGTCCGCCTGGCCGGCGCGACAGCGGTCCAGGTGCCGCTGAGCGAGCACACGTTCGACTTGCACGCCATGCTGGCCGCGGTCACCGACCGCACCCGGCTGATCTTCGTGTGCAACCCGAACAATCCGACGTCGACGGTCGTCGACCCCGCCGCTTTGACCCGATTCATCGAAGCGGTGCCGTCGCACGTCCTGATCGCCATCGACGAGGCCTACGTCGAATACATTCGCGACGGCATGCTGCCGGACAGTCTGGGCCTCATTCGCGAGCACAGCAACGTCGTTGTGCTGCGCACCTTTTCGAAGGCCTACGGTCTGGCCGGGCTGCGGGTCGGTTATGCGGTTGGCCACCCGGACCTGATCACCGCGCTGGATAAGGCTTACGTGCCGTTCACGGTGACCAGCATGTCTCAGGCCGCGGCGATCGCCTCTTTGGACGCCGCCGACGAACTGCTGGCCCGAACAGACGCCGTGGTCGCCGAACGCGCGCGTGTCAGTGCCGGATTGCGTGACGCCGGATTCGACCTGCCGACGTCGCAGGCCAACTTCGTCTGGCTGCCGTTAGGCGCCCGCACAACGGACTTCGTCGAGCAGGCCGCCGGCGCGCGCATCGTGGTGCGCCCGTACGGAACCGACGGTGTTCGCGTCACGATCGGCGCACCGGAGGAGAACAACGCCCTGCTGCGTTTCGCGCAGAGCTGGCGCCAAAGGCGACAGTGACCGGCCGTAGGTCTCGCCCGACTGTGCGGCTGGATGCACGCTCGGCGTCGACCGTGCGGCTGGATGCATGCTCGGCGGAGCGCCCGCTGCCTAGACGGCGACGCGCCGGCCGGTGAAGGCGACAAGCCGGTCGAGCGGGCCGGCATCGGCCGGCGGCTCGACCGGCTCGGCGAATCCCACCGCCAACCGGCCTTGCGGGGTGATGATCTTCTCGGCGAGGCCCAGCACGTAGTCGGCCATCGAATCCGCGACGTCCAGCGGGTGTCCGGTGGCCATCGAGTAATCCCAGCCGTGCACCAGGAATTCGATCGACAAGATGCCGGCCAGTACCCGCACGGGTACCTCGTTGCCGCCCAGCGTCGCGGTGCGGTCCAGGCCGTGTCGGCGAAGCGCGTCCAGGGCCGGCCGGGCAGTGGCGATGACCTGCCGCTCCACCGACTCGTCGTCTGCACGCGGTGGGAACTCTGCTCCCACAGCCCCACCGACGGACGTGATCGACTTCAGCAAGTGGTCGGTCAATCCCGCGACATCGAATTCGTTGCACGGTGTCTGGCGGGACAGCTCGTCGCGCCCGATCGGATGCAGGACTCGCTGCAGCACGCCCAGCGCCGCTTCGGCGCTGTGGAATTCGTCGGTGGGTGGGGAGTCCGGGCCGGGTCGCAAATCGGAGGGCATGCCCATAACGCTACGGTCTGGATATGGGCGACTCCTACGAATCCGTCACCGTCGAGACCAAGGACCACGTCGCGCAGGTGACGCTGATCGGGCCAGGCAAGGGCAATGCGATGGGCCCGGCGTTCTGGTCAGAGCTGCCCGAACTGTTCGCCGAACTGGACGCCGACCGGGACGTCCGCGCCATCGTCATCACCGGCTCCGGTCGAAACTTCAGCTACGGCCTGGACGTGCCAGCGATGGGCGGCTCGTTCGCCCCGGTGCTCGCTGACGGCGCGCTGGCCGGGCCGCGAGCGGAATTCCATGCCGATATTCAGCGCATGCAGAGGGCCATCACCGCGGTCGCCGACTGCCGGACGCCGACGATCGCCTCGGTGCACGGCTGGTGTATCGGCGGCGGAGTGGACCTGATTTCCGCGGTCGACATCCGCTATGCCAGCGCCGACGCCAAATTCTCCGTGCGGGAGGTGAAACTGGCCATCGTCGCCGACGTCGGCAGCCTCGCCCGGCTGCCGCTGATCCTCAACGACGGTCACCTGCGAGAACTCGCGCTCACCGGCAAAGACATCGACGCCGCCCGCGCCGAGAAGATCGGTCTCGTCAACGACGTGTTCGCCGACGCCGACGCCACCTTGGCCGCTGCCCACGACACCGCCGCCGAGATCGCCGCCAATCCGCCGCTGACCGTGCACGGCATCAAGGACGTCCTGGATCAGCAACGGATCTCGGCGGTGTCGGCGAGCTTGCGCTACGTGGCTGCCTGGAACGCCGCTTTCCTGCCGTCGAAGGACCTGACCGAGGGCATCTCGGCCACCTTCGCTAAGCGGCCGCCGCAGTTCACCGGGGAATGACACCTGTGGCGCAGATGACTCCTGACGGCAGAGTCCGTGTCCCGGCCGACCTCGACGCCGTCACCGCAGTCGGCGAGGAGGACCATTCGGGCGTCGACCGGGCCGCGGTCGAACGAATCTGGCAGGCGGCGCGGCACTGGTATCAGGCCGGTTTCCACCCGGCGATCCAACTGTGCCTGCGGCACAACGGGCGGGTCATCCTCAACCGCGCGATCGGCCACGGCTGGGGCAACGCCCCGACCGACCCGACCGACGCCGAGAAAATACCGGTGACCACCGAGACGCCGTTCTGCGCCTACTCCTCGGCCAAGGCCATCACCGCCACCGTCGTGCACATGCTGGCCGAACGCGGAGTGTTCTCGCTCGACGACCGGGTGTGCGAATATCTGCCCACCTACACCAGCTATGGCAAGCACCGGACCACGATCCGGCACGTGCTCACCCACAGCGCCGGCGTGCCGTTCCCCACCGGACCCACCCCGGATCTCAACCGCGCCGACGACAGCGAATACGCCCGCGAACAGTTGGG
This sequence comes from Mycobacterium sp., assembly GCF_049802695.1. Lineage (GTDB taxonomy): Bacteria > Actinomycetota > Actinomycetes > Mycobacteriales > Mycobacteriaceae > Mycobacterium. The sequence goes on along the minus strand of NZ_JBARMY010000352.1, from coordinate 6,814 downwards.
CAACCTCAAGCCGCTCTACCCGCCGGGACTGTTGCACCTGTATCACGCACTGACCTGGGGGCCGCTGGTGCGCGAGATCGTCTCGGCCGCCAGCGGCAAAAGCATCCGCGACATCTTGGCGACCGAGATCCTCGAGCCGCTCGGCTTCCGGTGGACCAACTTCGGAGTTGCCAAGAAAGATGTCCCGCTGGTCGCGCCGAGCCACGCCACGGGCAAGCCGCTGCCCGCGCCGATCGCGGCCGCGTTCCGCAAGGCCATCGGCGGAACAATCCACGAGATGATTCCGGTCACCAACACCGAGTTCTTCCTCACCACCGTCGTGCCGTCGTCGAACCTGGTCTCCAACGCCGACGAGCTGTCCCGCTTCGCCGAATTGCTGCGTCGGGGTGGTGAACTCGACGGCGTGCAAATCCTGCAACCTCAGACTTTGCAGGCTGCGGTGGAGCAGAGCCGACGGCTGCGGCCAGATTTCGCTGTCGGCTTAGCCCCACTTCGCTGGGGCACCGGGTACATGCTGGGGTCGACGCGATTCGGGCCGTTCGGCCGCAACGCGCCGGCCGCCTTCGGCCACCTCGGCCTGGTCAACATCGCGGTGTGGGCCGACCCCGAACGCGCTCTCTCCGCGGGGCTGATCAGCAGCGGCAAGCCCGGCCGCGACCCAGAGGCCAAGCGTTACGGCACGTTGCTGAACACCATCACCGCCGCGATCCCGCGCACCACCGGGCGCTGACTCGACAACCCGGCGATTGGGATCGGGGCCGACGGGGAAATAGTGCCGGTATGGCTAACTACCGAGTGCTCAACCCGCATGGTGAAGTGGTCGCGACCAAGGACATCGAGAGCGCCGACGACGCACACGCCTGGTTCGTCGACCAGAAGGCCGACAACAGCGAGTTGGGCTGGCGGATGGAAGTCGAAGCCAACGGCGAATGGCGCTTCTTCGACGACACCGAAGGCGACCGCGCCTAGCGTGGCGACGATGCAGCCGCTGGCCGGCTGAGGAGGAGCCGCGCAATCGGGCAGAGCGTGGCGACGATGCAGCCGCTGGCCGGCTGAGGAGGAGCCGCGCAATCGGGCAGAGCGTTTGTTCGTTGATCGGGTGGGCAACTCAGCAACGCATGGATGCCGACCGCTTTCGCCAGTTGCTGACCACCAAAGGCCCGTTCGCGTCTGTCTACTTCGACGACTCCCACGACACCGAGGACGCTGAAACCCAGCTTGACCTCAAGTGGCGGGGGTTGCGCGAGCAGCTCATCGAACAGGGCGCCGACGAGTCCGTCGTCGCCGCTATCGAGGACGCTGTGAAGAACTTGCGAGCCCCTGTCGGGCGCAGCGGCCGAGCCTTGGTCGCCGGAGCCGACGGCGTGTTGCTCAACGAACATCTGCTGCGCCCGTCCGCCGCCGCCGTCGCGCGGATCTCCGCACTGCCCTACCTGGTGCCGATCATCGAGCACGGCTTCGACTACCCGACCTATGTTCTTGCGGTCGTCGACCACACGGGCGCCGACATCACGTTGCACCGCAACGGCGGCATCGGCTCGGAAACCGTTGACGGCGGCGGTCATCCAGTGCACAAGGCCGCCGGCGCCGAGAACGCGGGCTACGGCGATCCCCAGCAGCGCACCGATGAAGCTGCCCGCAAGAACGTGCGTGCGGTCGCCGACCGAATCGCCGAACTCGTCGACCAAACGGCCGCCGAGGTGGTCTTCATCGTCGGTGAGACACGAGCACGCTCGGATCTGCAGGCCGCGCTGGCCGAACGCGTCGCTGAGCGTGCGGTACCGCTGGAGGTCGGCGCGCGGCACAGCGGGCACGACTTCAGCGAGGTGCAGCACGCCGTCGAAGCCGAGTTCGTGAAGCGCCGCAACGCGGTTATCGAGCACGTGGCGGAGCAATTCACAGCCGAGATCGGCAGGCAATCGGGGCTGGCTGCCGAGGGCCTCGGTCCGGTCACCTCAGCGCTGCGGCAAGGCGCCGTCGAGACGTTGATCATCGGCGAGCTCGGAGACGCCACCGTGGTCGCCGATGAGGAATTGACCACCGTCGCCCCGACGCCGGACATCCTTTCCGAGCAGGGAGCAGCGCCGGCTAAAACGTTGCGGGCCGATGAGGCACTGCCGTTCTTCGCGGTGTCGGTCGGTGCGGCGCTGGTGCGTACCGACGACCGGATCGCCCCGGCTGACGGCATCGGTGCCGTACTGCGTTACGCACCGACGTTGCACTGAGACGAAGCGCGGACGCATCATTTCCGCTGCTCGCGATGCGGGACGAAGCGGTGGCGGAGGGATTTGAACCCCCGGACGGTGTTAGCCGTCTCTCGCTTTCAAGGCGAGTGCATTAGGCCGCTCTGCCACGCCACCGCCGTAAAGCGTAGCGGCGACGGCGCGGCCAGTGCCCCAGGCGTTAGATCTGCCCGAGCTTCGCCGCGCGGTCCGAGCGCTTCAGCACGGCGCTGATCCGCCGGCAGTTCTCCCCCATCGCCGCCATCTGGGCCCGCGACAATTGGCCGAGGTAATACGTTCGCACGCCCTGGCCGTAGGTCAGCATGGCCTGCCTCCACACGGTGCGTCCGTCCTCGGTGATGCTGGCCACCACTCCGCGCCGGTCGTCGGGGCTGGCTCCGCGCCGCACCAGGCCCTGCGCCTCCAACCGACCGATCTGTCTCGTCAAGCGGCTCGGCAACGAAGCCAACGCCTCCGCGAGATCGCCCATCCGGGCGGACCCGTCCGCGGCGTTGGCGAGCAGATCCAGCACTCGCACGTCGGTCAACGACAGCTGGTGTTCTTCGGTCAGTCGGCGATTCAACGTCGCATACAAGCGCAGTCCGCAGTCCAAGAAGCTTTGCCAAGACTTCTGTTCGGCGATGTCGAGCCCCGGCATGTCACCGGGTGTTCGGCCCGCAATGAGGCCTGCCATGGCGCCATAGTAAAGCGTCGCCCGCCGCCGAACCAGGTCAAATCCGCAGGTAGTAGCGTATCAATCATGCATGCGATCGTCGCCGAGTCCGCCGATCAACTCGTCTGGCAGGAGGTGCCTGACGTGCAGCCGGGCCCCGGCGAGGTCCTGATCAGGGTCAGCGCCGCCGGGGTGAACCGAGCCGACGTGCTGCAGGCCGCGGGCCACTACCCGCCTCCGCCGGGAGCCAGCGAGATCATCGGCATGGAGGTCGCCGGCGTAGTCGCAGAGGTCGGTGCCGACGTCGACGGATGGTCGGCTGGTCAACCTGTCTGCGCGTTGCTGGCGGGCGGCGGATACGCCGAGTACACCGTGGTTCCAGCCGGGCAGGTCATGCCGATTCCCGATGGCATCGACCTGCACGACGCCGCAGGCCTGCCGGAGGTGGCCTGCACGGTCTGGTCGAACCTGGTCCTGACCGCGCACCTGAGCAGCGGCCAACTGATCCTGATCCACGGCGGCGCCAGTGGGGTGGGCAGCCATGCCATCCAGATCGCACGTGCCATCGGCGCTCGAGTCGCGATCACCGCAGGCTCACCGGAGAAGCTGCAGTTCTGCCGCGACCTGGGCGCCGAGATCACGATTTCCTACCGCGACGAAGACTTTGTGGCCCGGCTTCGCGACGAGACCGGCGGTGCCGGCGCCGACGTCATCCTGGACATCGTCGGCGCCAAGTACCTGGACCGCAATCTCGATGCGCTGGCCACCGACGGCCAGTTGATCGTGATCGGCATGCAGGGCGGGGTGCAGGGCGAACTCAACCTGGGCAAACTGGTCAGCAAACGAGCCCGGGTAATCGGCACCGCGCTGCGCGGACGACCGGCCACCGGCCCGCAGAGTAAAAGCAGCGTGGTCGAGGCAGTGGTGAAATCAGTCTGGCCGATGGTTGCCGAGGGCCGAGTGCGACCGATCATCGGCGCCCGCCTGAAAATCGCCGAAGCGGCCGAAGCGCACCGGCTGCTGACATCGAGCGGCGTCACCGGCAAGGTCGTGCTGACCCTCGACGGGTAGCGCAGCGGCGGCAGCGAGACTGCGGTTTGGTACGGCTGCACGGCGTGTCGCGTAGGGAATCGCAGAGTCGGGATGGCGTATCTCGGACCGCGGGGCTGACCTCCCGACTCAGCCCAACGACGCCAGCGCGCGCACCAACTGGTCGACTTCGCCGGTCGTCGAATAGTGCGCCAGCCCGACGGTGACCGCTCCGCCGATGTCGTTGACGCCGATCACGTCGAGCACGCGGGAGCTGGCGTTGGCGATCGCAAGGATCCCGTTGTCGGCCAACCGCTGCACTACGCGTTCGGCCGGCACATCGTTGACGGCGAAGCTGACCACCGGGATGTGCACCTCCGGGCGGCCGATCACCATCACCAGTGGCAGCGACCGCAGCGAGGTCATCAGGTAGTCGAAGATCCGGCTCAGGTAGGAGCCGGCGGATTGCATTGAGACTGCGAGGCGTTCGCGTCTGCCACCGTGAGCGGACTCGTCGAGGCAAGCGAGATATTCGATGCTGGCAACCACGCCGGCCAGCAGCCCGAACTGGTGCACCCCGAGCTCGAGGCGCGTGGGTCCGGTGGCGTACGGGTTGGTTGACACCGAGCCGAACGAGTCGATCAGCGACGGATCGCGGAACACCAGCGCGCCGATCGGCGGCCCACCCCACGCGACGGCGTTCAACGCGACCACGTCCGCGTCGATCTCGTCGATGTCGATGAGCCGGTAGGGCGCGGCCGCTGAATGGTCGACGACCACCAGGCCGCCGACGTCATGGATCAGTTTGGTCACGCCCCGCAGGTCGGTGACCGTGCCGAGGGTCCCGGACGCCGACGCGACCGCGACCAGACGGGTCGGCTTACCGATCAGGCTCTCCCACTGCCACGTCGGCAATTCACCGGTCTCGATATCGACTTCGGCCCACTTCACTTTGGCGCCGAACCGGTTTGCTGCCCGCAACCACGGGGCGATGTTCGCCTCGTCGTCGATGCGGCTGACGATCACTTCATAGCCGAGTCCGGCCCGCGACGACGATACGTCCGCCAGCGACGACAGCAAAACAGCGCGGTCAGCACCCAGGACCACCCCGCGGGGGTCGGCGTTGACCAGGTCGCCGACGGCCTGACGCGCCGCTTCCAACACAGCGGAGCTGCGGCGGGCCGACGGGTGGGGACCGGTCGTGCTGGCGACCGAACCGCGGAAAGCGGTCGAGACGGTCGTCGCAACCGAATCCGGTATGAGCATCCCGTCCGTCGCGTCGAAGTGCACCCATCCGTCGCCCAGCGACGGGTGCAGGCCGCGCACCCGGGCGACGTCGTATGCCATGCCAGCCACCTTAGAGTTTCCGCCAGTTTGGACTCGCGACGGTAGCGGGGCGCCCAGATACTCCCTGACATCAAGAGCCAGGCCACCCGGCCAGCCATACTAGTCGAGTGGGGCTGGGCTTCGGAATCGTAATAGGGTTGCTATTACTGATTTTGCCGGGAGCTGTCGTCGCGCGCAGCGCTCAGCTAACTTGGCCCATCGCGCTGGCGGTCGCCCCACCGCTCACCTACGGGGTGGTCGCGCTGGCCATCATTCCGTTCGGTGCTCTCGGAATCCCTTGGAACGGTTGGACTGCGCTGGCCACGCTGGTGGTGGTGACGGCTGCGTCGACGGTGTTGACGCTGTTGCTGGCCCGCTTTCGCGACGCCGCCGGCGAATCACGCGCGATCAGCAGGTGGCCGGCTGTCACGGTGGCCGCGGGTGTGACGGTAGGGGCGCTGCTGATCGGTTACGCGGCGGTTCGCGGCATCCCACACTGGCAGTCGGTGCCCAGCACCTGGGACGCGGTATGGCACGCCAACGAGGTCCGGTTCATCCTCGACACCGGTCAGGCGTCGTCGACGCACATGGGCGAACTGCGCAACGTCGAGACGCATGCGCTGCTGTATTACCCGTCAGCCTTCCACGCACTGGTCGCGGTTTTCTGCCAGCTCACCGGTGCGGCGCCGACGACCGGCTACACGCTCTGCTCGCTGGCCGCGTCGGTGTGGCTGTTCCCGGTCAGCGCGGCGGTGCTCACCTGGCGATTGCTGCGCTCGCGCACGGCAGAGTGGCACACCGCGGCGGCTGCGGCCGCGGCCGCCATGCTCTCGGCCTCCTTCACCGCCGTGCCTTACGTCGAGTTCGACACCGCCGCGATGCCCAACCTGGCCGGCTACGGCATCGCGGCGCCGACTTTCGTGCTGATCACCTCCACGCTGCGGCACCGCGACCGCATCCCGGTGGCGGTGCTGGCGCTGACCGGAGTCTTCTCGGTGCACATCACCAGCGGAATCGTGGTCGTGCTGTTCCTGGCCGCCTGGTGGCTGCTGGAGGTGCTGCGGGATCCGGTGCTCGGCCGGCTGACCGACGTCGTGACCCTCGCCACGGTTATCGTGCCGACCGGGCTCATCCTGCTCCCGCAATTCATCAGCGTGCGGCAGCAGGAGGACGTTATCGCCGGACACTCGTTCCTCACCTACCTGAGCAAAAAGCGCGGGCTGTTCGACGCGGTGTTCCAGCACTCCCGGCACCTCAACGACTTCCCGGTGCAGTACGCGTTGATCGGCCTCGCCGCCGCCGGCGGGTTGGTTTTGCTGCTCCGGAAGATCTGGTGGCCGCTGGCCGTCTGGCTGCTTCTGGTGTTCGTCAACGTCGACGCGGGAAATCCGCTGGGCGGTCCGATCGGAGCACTGGCCGGGGCGTTCGGCGAGTTCTTCTACAAAGATCCCCGCCGGCTCGCTTCGGCGACGACACTGCTGCTGACACCGATGGCGGGGGTGGCGCTGGCCTGGATCGCCATCACTCTGGTGACCGCGGCGCGCCGGCTCGCCGACCGCCGGAC
>NZ_JBARMY010000351.1:0-2395 GCF_049802695.1 Mycobacterium sp. | reverse complement strand
GCCGATGACAGCGCCTGGGATCCGACTCTGCCCGTCGGACCCAGCGCCGGTGCACCGGGGGACCCGGTCGCCGTCGCCAACGCCTCGCTGAACGCCACGGCCCAGGCCACCCAGAGCACGCTGGACCTCGGGCGCCAGTTCCTGGGCGGCTTCGGTCTCAACATCGGCGGCACCAACACCGCCCCGGGCGCAGTCCCGCGGGTTTACGGGCGCCAGGCCGTCGAGTACGTGATCCGCCGCGCCTCTGCGCAGATGGGTGTGCCGTACTCCTGGGGCGGTGGCACCACCACCGGTCCCAGCAACGGTGTCGGCTCCGGTGACGGCACCGTCGGCTTCGACTGCTCCGGGCTGGTCCGTTATGCGTTCGCCGGGGTGGGTGTGCTGCTGCCGCGGTTCTCCGGCGACCAGTACAACGCCGGCCGCCACATCCCGCCCTCGCAGGCCAAGCGCGGCGACCTGATCTTCTACGGCCCCGGTGGCAGCCAGCACGTCACCATCTACCTGGGCAACGGCCGGATGTTGGAGGCCTCGGGCAGCGCCGGCAAGGTCACGGTCAGCCCGGTTCGAACCGGCGGGATGACACCGAACCTGACCCGGATCATCGAGTACTGAGGCCGGGCGGCACCACCGCGGGTGCACCGGACTGCACCGGTCGCAGACCCGGTGGCGTCGACGGATTCCGGCAGGCCTGGAATAGTTGGGGCAGGGCACGTCGCTGCCCACGCGATTTCGTAGTGCCGGCAGTCGTGTCTGATAGAGCTGTGGAGGGTCGTCAATGACATCACCAGGTGGGTCGCCCGCGGGCGCCAGCGGTTACTCCGGCGCCGGGTCGCCCCCGACGGCCCCGGCGCATGCGGGCCCCTCTGGCGGCGGTAACGGGCTGGCTGCTGAGGTGCACACTCTCGAGCGGGCCATCTTTGAGGTCAAGCGGATCATCGTCGGCCAGGACCAGCTCGTCGAGCGGATGCTGGTCGGGCTGCTCTCCAAGGGCCACGTGCTGCTCGAAGGTGTGCCGGGGGTGGCCAAGACGCTGGCCGTGGAGACCTTCGCCAAGGTGGTCGGCGGAACGTTCGCTCGTATCCAGTTCACCCCCGACCTGGTGCCCACCGACATCATCGGTACGCGCATCTACCGGCAGGGCAAAGAGGAGTTCGACACCGAGCTGGGTCCGGTGGTAGTCAACTTCCTGCTCGCCGACGAGATCAACCGTGCGCCGGCCAAGGTTCAATCGGCGTTACTCGAGGTCATGCAGGAACGTCAGGTGTCGATCGGCGGCAAGAGGTTCCCGTTGCCCAATCCGTTCCTGGTGATGGCCACCCAGAACCCTATCGAACACGAGGGCGTCTATCCGCTGCCCGAGGCGCAGCGCGACCGCTTCCTGTTCAAGATCAACGTCGGCTATCCCTCACCCGAGGAAGAGCGCGAGATCATTTACCGGATGGGCGTGAAGCCACCGGAGCCCAAGCAGATCCTGGACACCGGCGACCTGCTGCGGCTGCAGGAGATCGCCGCCAACAACTTCGTGCACCACGCGCTGGTCGACTACGTGGTTCGCGTCGTCACCGCCACCCGCCACCCCGAGCAGCTCGGGATGAACGACGTCAAGAGCTGGATCTCCTTCGGGGCATCGCCGCGTGCCTCGCTGGGCATCATCGCCGCCGCGCGCTCGTTGGCGCTGGTCCGGGGCCGCGACTATGTGATTCCGCAGGATGTCGTCGAGGTGATTCCGGACGTGCTGCGGCACCGGCTGGTACTTACTTACGACGCGCTTGCCGACGAGATCTCATCGGAGATCGTCATCAACCGTGTCCTGCAGACAGTTGCCTTGCCGCAGGTGAATGCGGTTCCGCAGCAAGGGCATTCGGTGCCGCCGGTGATGCAGACAGCGGCTGCGGCCGGCGGTCGGTGACCGAACCGAACGCGCGGGCGGTCGTTCATCCGCCATCGATGCAGCGCGGCAACATCGATGACCCGAAGCTGTCGGTGGCGCTGCGCACGCTCGAATTGACCGTCAAACGCAAGCTCGACGGCGTGCTGCACGGCGATCACCTGGGGCTGATTCCGGGACCGGGTTCGGAACCGGGGGAGTCGCGCGAGTATCAGCCCGGCGACGACGTTCGCCGGATGGACTGGGCCGTCACGGCGCGCACCACCCACCCGCACGTCCGCCAGATGATCGCCGACCGCGAATTGGAGACCTGGCTGGTGGTCGACATGTCGGCCAGCCTGGACTTCGGCACGGCGGTGTGCGAGAAGCGTGATCCGGCAGTGGCGGCCGCGGCGGCCATCACCTATCTGAACAGCGGCGGCGGCAACCGGCTCGGCGCCCTCATCGCGACCGGCGCGACGACCACGCGGGTGCCGGCCCGCTCCGGTCGGCAGCATGAGCAGACGC
>NZ_JBARMY010000350.1:0-25387 GCF_049802695.1 Mycobacterium sp. | reverse complement strand
GCTTCGGCCGGCTCCGACCACGGGCGCCGCGTCACCGAACGCACCGAAACCCGACCAGCGCGCCGGCCTGGTCAACCGGCCCAGGGCCGCCCTGACCTCGGGGTCGGCGATTGCGGCTTGCAAAGTGGCGCCGACATCGTCGCGGATGGCTGCCGACGGGTTGCTCAGTTCAGCGGCGTCGAACGCGGCTTGCGTCAGCTCGTCGATCAGTCTCCGCTGCTCTGCCGACAGGTCGCGGATCTGGTCGCCGTCCATGGCGGCGTGCGCGGCTCGCAAGCGGTCGCCAAGGTCGCCGAGGCGCGGCCTGGCCTCTCGGTGTCCGACTGCAAGGCGGTTGACGACCCAGGCAGCCGTCGTCGGCTTGTTGGTGCTCGAGACTCGCCTGGCGGTGTCCCGATCACCCCGCCGCTTGGCCGCCGAGCTCAGCCGGGTACGCAGCGCGATGAAGCCGTCCGGTTTCACCCAGTAGAGTTCGTCGAGCGCGTCGCGATCGCTGGCGGCCATGCCGACTCATAAGGCTACAACGGCTTGCGCGCTCACACGTATGCGACGATCGCCGACAGGGCCGCCACGCACAGCGCCCCGATCCCGCTCAGCAGCAACAGCGAGCCGGCCGCCGCGAGTCTGTCTTCATGGCTTGCCTTCTGACCCGTCAGCACCCGGACCTTCGTGGGCAGATGACGAAGCACCCCGCCCCAGGACGTCCGGGATGAAGCTCGCTTGATCCCGGTGGGGTCTTCTTCGGTGCGCTTGTGCGGTGCGGCGCCGGTGCCGTTGGCGAAGAGCACGAACCCGCCCGCCAATAAGATCACGCCGACGATGACAAGCACCACGGCGAGCGCAACCATCGTGTCCCTCTCCTTTGCCAGGCGGATAATCGAGCGTTGCCCGGATCACAAGTCTTCAAACGTCGAAGCAGAGTCGGATCCTCGGCACCTCAATGACGGAAAAGACGCCGATCACCCGCTGACCCAACTGTCATGAATGTTGCTGCGGGCCAGTCTTATCAGACAAGCGACGGTCCCGATAAGACGAGTCGTGGCCGAGTGTTGTGTCTTCACGACTCAGCCGGCGGCAGAACGTGCTCATTCAATCGCCGGACATCATCCTGCCCGTGATGCCGCCGCGCGCTGTCGAGAACGGTCGCCATGACCGAGCCGGCGCAGTCGGGTCCACAACGCCGGCAGCCGCTAATCCGTAGGCAAAGAATCGTTTTCGGATCACCCGTCCTGGGTATGAGAAGCGGGCCCAGTTGGAATTCAGTCGGCGGAAAGTGGTAACGAGTCGTGCCCGCAATGGAAAGAGTCAAGGATGTCGCGGCTTCACTGATGTCCGACGACGGGGGCGCTGCGCCCGGCCAACGGGGAGCGCGCCGCCGCCGCATTCGCTACAGTTTGCTGGCTGTGCTGTTGCTCGTCACGATTTTCGGCGCGGCACAGCTTGCGTCGTCGTCGCATTGTTCGAATGCCGACTGCACCCGCTCGGTCGCCGGTCGCGAGGCGCAGGCCCCGGCTCAGGTGGCAATCACACCGGATCCCGACGCGAAGAACGTGGAACCCGTAGCGCATGTCATGGTCAGCGCCAAAACCGGGACGTTGACCAACGTGCGGATGGTCAACGATCAGGGCAAGCCGGTGGAGGGCATCATGACGCCCGACAACACCGTGTGGAAACCCACCGTACCGCTGGGTTATGGCCGGACCTACACAGTGACAGTCGCCAGTCGTGGTTCAAGCGGTGTTCCGGCCACGAACGTGTCGTCGTTTTCTACGCTGCAGCCACCGAACCAGACCAAGGTCTCTTTCACCACCACGTCAGAGTCCGCCCTGCAAGACGGTGGCATCTATGGAATAGGCACGGTGATCGTCGCGCACTTCGATGAGGAGGTCGGCGATCGCGCGGCCGCGGAACGACAACTGGTGGTGACGACCAATCCTTTCGTGCAAGGGTCATGGTTCTGGGTGGATGACCAGAACGTGCACTGGCGACCGGAGCACTACTACGCGCCGGGAACGACGGTCACCGCGGAAGCGAAGATCTACGGTCTACCGATGGGCAACGGCTTGTTCGGGCAAGAAGACAGCCGGGTGTCGCTCCGAATCGGAGACGCTCATGTCTCGGTGGCCGACGACGCCACCAAACAAGTCAGTGTCTTCGACAACGGCGCCCTGGTCCGCACCATGCCCACGTCCATGGGCATGGGCGGCACCCAGACGATCGGCGGGCAGACGTTGTCGTTCTGGACTCCGCCCGGCATCTACACCGTGCTCGACAAGGGCAACCCGGTGATCATGGATTCTTCGACGTTCGGACTGCCCAAGAACTCGCGTCTGGGTTACCGCGAAACCATCAACTACGCCACCCGAATCAGCACCGACGGGATCTATCTGCACGAGCTGGACACAACAGTGTGGGCGCAGGGCAATACCGACACGTCGCACGGATGTCTGAACCTCAACGCGGACAACGCCAAATGGTTCTACGGTTTCTCTCAACCCGGTGACGTGGTCGAGATCCGCAACACCGGCGGTCCCCCACTGCAACTGGCCGCGAACGGCGACTGGACGGTTCCCTGGGCGCAGTGGAGTCAGGGCAGCGCGCTCAAACCCGCACACTGAGCGATGCTCCCGGGCGCGATCAAGTGCCGATAGAACTGGATTCCGGAGCCGAGCGCGGAGATGTCCAGGCTTTCATCGGCGCCGTGAATCGACCGCAGCTGCGAGGCCGAGATGGCGAAAGGCATGAAACGGTAGATGTTTCGGCTGATCTTGGCGAAGTGCCGGGAATCGCTTGCCTGCACCATCACATATGGAACCGGCAGCGCGTCCGGGTAGGACCGGGCGAGCGCTGCTTTGACCCGCTCGTACGCGGCGCCGCTGGTCGGCGAACTGGGTACCGGGTCGGTGCCGTACTCGATGTCGACGGTCACGCCGGTCCCGCGCAAGGTCTTCGTCAAGTGCTCGCGAGTGGCAGCGATCGTATGACCGGGGGCTATCCGGACGTTGAGCGTCGCCGTCGCCTCACTCGCCAACACATTCGCCGCAGGGCTGCCGGACAAGGTTGTCACCCCGACAGTTGTGCGGGCAAGCGCAGCCACCGGGCCCCCCAATCTCGCGAGTAGCCGCGGGATCAACGGTGCGGTGATTCGTGCGGAGACGACGGGTGAGAGCCACTTCGGCATTCGAGCGGCCAGTGTTCTGACCATTTTGGTGATGACCGGGTTCGACCGGACCGGGAAAGGGTTCCGGTCTACTTCGACTATCGCGCGTGCCAGTCGAACGGCCGGGCCGTTCTTCTCCGGGGCGGAGGCGTGGCCGGCGCGACCGCGGGCGGTGAGCCGGAAATTGGCGATTCCCTTCTCAGCGACGCCGATCATCGCCAAGTCACCCGCCACCGCCGGGATCATTCCGGAGACGATGGCGCCGCCCTCGTCCACCACAAGGTCCGGACGCACCCCCCGGCTTTCCAGCAAGCCGGCGACGACGGTCGCGTGTGCGCCACCGATCTCCTCATCATCGCCGAACGACAAATAGACATCCCCGTCGGGCGTGATCCCCTCAGCGAGCAGGCTTTCCACGGCTTCCAGGATCACGAACAGCGGGCCTTTGTCGTCCAGGCAGCCGCGACCGTGGATCTTGTCTCCGTCGACCTCGCCACCGAACGGCGGACGAGCCCAATCCCGGTCGGTCACTGGTACTACATCGTAGTGAGCCATCAACAGCGTCGACGGGCCGCCGGCTCCGGGCCAACGGAACAAGAGGCAGCCACCGGCGACGAGTTCGTGGTCAAGTCGCCGATGCGTCAGCGGATACATCTGGGACAGCAGCGTCCGGAACCGGGCAAAGGCCGCGTCGTCACGGTCGGCGCGCAGTGAGACAGTTGGTACGCGGATCAGCTGCCCAAGTCGTTCTGCCAGCTCTGCGGTCACGGCTACGGTTGTCGCGTCGGTGCCGGTGCCCATCAGACCATCCTGCCCGACCCGGCTGTCATGCCTGAAGGTGCAGTGGCAGCAGCGGCGACATCATCGCGGGGCAGTACTGGCCGATCGCGATCAGCGCGAATTTGCCGGCCTCACCCGCCGACATGCCGGTGTTGTCGGAGACATTGGCGACAACGGACTCGAACGCCTGCTGCGAGTCGACCAGCATGGGACAAACCGAGTGGCCGAGCGCGACTGTGCTCGCTGGAGCGCTGTAGGAGATGCCGGCGTTGGTCAGCGCAGCGAGGAACGAGTTGTCGATCAGATCGGCATGTGCCGGCGCTGCCAACGTTGCGGCGATCACGACTACACCGACCGGCGCCGCAAGAGGCACTCGAATCACTCGCACAACACTGCTTCGGAAAGGTCACAAGGGCAACACGAGGCGGTCACCGTTGATGCACGATGCCGCGCGTTCAGTTGCGCTCACTGGCTCATCAGTTGAGCCCGTAGAAGCGCTGTGCGTTCAATGCGCCGATCTTGGCACGCACGTTGTCGCTGATGTCAGGGCGTTTGCGGAGGTGCTGGGTGCTGTGCGGCCATTCGCCGTCCCAGTGCGGGTAGTCGCTGGCGAACATGATGAAGTCGGCGCCGAGCACGTCGATGACCCCGGGCAAGATGGGTTCCCCGGGCTCGCAGGTCACCCAGACGTTGCCGGCTTGCAGATACTCCTGCGGTTCCCGCTGCCATCCGTGCGTGATCCAATCACCGCGTTTTTCGAAATGCTCATGCAGCCGGTCGATGAAGAACGGCACCCAGCCCACACCGGCCTCGAGAAAAGCAACGCGCAAGCCCGGATGGCGGTCGAAGACCCCGCCCGATATCAGCGCCGTCATCGCAGTCATCTGGTCGAACGGGAAGCTGACGCAGTGCACCTGGATGTAATTGGTGAAACGGTCGACACCGATCTTCGGGAGATGAACGCCGGGCGCGCCGTGAATACCCAACGGCATCTCGAGCTCGACCGCGGCGGCGTAGAACGGGTCAAGGTCGTGGTGATCGAGGTTCCGCGCCTTGAGCGCAGGCGGCACCAGCGTGGCCACCAGTCCGAGTTCCTTGGCCTCCCGCATCACGTCGATCGCCAGCTGACCATGTTCGATCGGGGTGACGGCGACGCCGCGCAACCGCCCGGCTGCCGGTGAACAGTAATCCGCGATCCACTGGTTGTAGAGCCGCGCGAACCCGGCGGCCAGCTCCGGTTGCTCGAGGCTGGGTGCGCAGAGTCCGAGGCTCGGGTAGAGCACCATCGTGTCGATGTGATCGCGGTCGGCGTCGCCGAGCACACCGGCGGCCGACCGGCAGTTGATGTCCGGTGCGGTGCTCAGCCCGTGCTCAGACGGGCAGCCGGCCCCGGGGCCGTGGTCTTCGGGATATTTGCGCCCTTCGATGATCAGCCCGGGCTTGCCGTCGGCGCTGGCCGCAACCGACTGCGGCCAGCGCTTGATCGCTTCGGCGGCCAGTGCGGGACTCTCGGCGACATGTCCGTCGGCGTCGATGATTCGCATGATGACTCCAATGGAAGCTGTCGTGCCGTTCGAAACCTTAACCGCGCAATCACCACTCCGAGCGCGATCGGCGAGATTGGACTCAGCGGCGGAAATTGTCCAGCAAAGTCCGTTTGATCACCGCACCGCGCGTGCGAGACTCTGGGCATGGTGGTCGCCATCGCACGTCCCAAGCTGGAAGGCAATGTTGCCGTCGGCGATGATCGTCAGCTCGGTTTCGCCGAGTTCGGCGACCCGCAAGGACGCGCGGTGTTCTGGTTGCACGGCACCCCGGGTGCGCGTCGGCAGATTCCGACCGAGGCCCGCATCTTCGCCGAACACAACGGCATCCGGCTGATCGGGATCGACCGACCCGGGATCGGCTCCTCGACCCCCTTCCAGTACGACAACGTGGTCGCGTTCGCCGACGACCTGGCCACGGTGGCGGACACCTTGGGCGTCGACAAGATGGCCATCGTCGGTTTGTCCGGCGGTGGCCCCTACACCCTTGGCTGCGCAGCGGCGATACCGGATCGGATCGTGACGGTAGGTGTGCTCGGCGGCGTCGCGCCGACCCGCGGCGCGGATGCGATCGGCGGCGGAGTGGTAGCGCTGAGTTCTTACGTCGCACCGCTGCTCGAGCGGGTCGGGCTGCCGATCAGGCTGGCGGCGGTCGCGTTGGTCTGGCTGATCCGACCGGTCGCCGAACCCGCGCTGTACCTGTACGCGCGGATCTCGCCGGAAGGCGACCGACGCCTCTTGGTGCGCCCGGAATTCAAGGCGATGTTCCTCGACGACCTGCTCAACGGCAGTCGCAAGCAACTTGCCGCCCCGTTCGCCGACGTCGTCGTGTTCGCCCGCGATTGGGGATTCCGGCTCGAGCAGGTGAAGGTCCCGGTCAACTGGTGGCACGGCGATCGCGACCACATCGTGCCGTTCGAGCATGGTAAACATGTGGTCGCTCGACTGCCCGAGGCCGAGTTGCATCGCATACCCGGCGACAGCCACATGGCCGGACTGGGACGCGCCGAAGAGATCTTGAGCAGGATCGTCGAAATCTGGGACCGCGCCAACCAGCAGTGACCGAGGGACATGAGCACTCGTTCACCCATCTGGGCCGTAATGATCGTTGTCATCGCGGCCGTCAGCTTTAACGGACCGGCGTAGACCTGCGTCGTGCCAAGACAACGGCTTTCCGCCGACCAGCGGAACTCGTTCATCGCGGCCCTGCTGGGCTGGACCATGGACGCCTTCGACTACTTCGTCGTAGTGCTGGTCTACGCCGACATCGCCAAAACGTTCCACCACTCCAAAACCGAAGTCGCGTTCATCACCACTGCCACCCTCATCATGCGCCCGGTGGGGGCGTTGCTGTTCGGGCTGTGGGCCGACCGGGTGGGTCGGCGACTACCGCTGATGGTGGACGTGACCTGCTATTCGCTGATCGGTTTTCTGTGCGCGTTCGCCCCGAATTTCACCGTGTTGGTGATCCTGCGGCTGCTCTACGGCATTGGCATGGGCGGCGAATGGGGACTCGGCGCGGCGCTGGCGATGGAGAAGATCCCCGCCGAGCGGCGTGGCTTCTTCTCCGGCTTACTGCAGGAGGGGTACGCGTTCGGCTATCTGCTGGCGACGCTGGCGTCGTTGCTGGTGATGGACGCGCTGGGGCTGTCCTGGCGCTGGTTGTTCGCCTTGAGCATCATCCCAGCGCTGATCAGTCTAATTATCCGGTACCGGGTGCAGGAGTCCGAAGTGTGGGAACAGACCCACGACCAAATGCGGTTGACCCGCACCAGCGTTCGCGAGGTCGTGCGGGATGCCAAGATTATCCGCCGCTTCTGCTACCTGGTACTGCTGATGACCGCGTTCAACTGGATGAGCCACGGCACCCAGGACGTCTACCCGACCTTCCTCACGGCGACCGTGAACCAGGGTGCCGGCCTGTCGACCGTCACCACCAGATGGATCGTCGTGACCTACAACATCGGCGCTATCGTCGGCGGGCTTTTCTTCGGCTCGGTGTCGCAGCGGTTCAGCCGCCGCTATACCGTCGTCTTCTGTGCGGTGTTCGGACTGCCGATCGTGCCCCTGTTCGCCCTGTCCCGCACCGCGGCGCTGCTGTGCCTCGGCGCGTTTCTGATGCAGGTCGCCGTGCAAGGCGCCTGGGGGGTCATTCCTGCGCACCTGACCGAGATGTCACCGGACGCGATTCGGGGACTTTACCCCGGCGTGACCTACCAGTTGGGCAATCTGCTCGCCTCGTTGAACCTGCCTATCCAGGAACGGCTGGCCGCCTCGCACGGCTACCCCTTCGCGCTGACCGCGACGATCGTGCCGGTGCTGATCTCAGTGGCGATCCTCTCCCTCATCGGCCGGGACGCCACCGGAATTCACTTCGGCACCGATCGAAGCGCCGCACCCGCGCCGCCCGTCGGGTGAAGCCGCGGACCGCCGGGCAGTCGAGCTAGCCGGCCGCGGCGGAATCCTGCGCGACGGCGGGTTCGTCTGCGCCGCTCAGCGCGCGACGCAGCAGATGCAGCGCAACCGTCGTCGAGCGGTCACGGACATCGGCCCGGTTCCCGGGCAGCAACAAAGTTCGGGTGACGGTGCGGCCACTGGCCAGCTTCACGCTGAAACATACTGTGCCCACCGGCTTGTCCGGCGTGCCGCCACCGGGACCGGCGATGCCGGTGACCGCGACCGCCGTGTCCGCGCCGAAGCGGCGCAGCGCTCCTTCGGCCATCGCCTCGGCGACCGGTTCCGATACCGCTCCGTGCGTCTCAATGAGCATCGGGTCCACGCCAAGCAACTCCGCTTTCGCCTCGTTGGCATAGGCGACGGCACCACCGGCCACGTACGACGACGACCCGGCCCGTTCGGTGAGCCGGGCCACCACCAGCCCGGCCGTGCACGACTCGGCTGTCGCTACCCGGCGCCCGGCCAGCAGCCGCGCGACCTGCTCGTCGACATAGGAGCCGTCCTCGGAGAAGAGCTGATGCCCATGTCGTTGGCGAAGCAGCTGCAGCAGTTGCCGATACACCTCGGCGGACTCCGGCTCATAGCGGGTGACCATCTCCACCTCCCCGCGCCGCAAACAGGTGGTGATCTCCAGTGCTTCGAAGTCATGGATTTGCTGCTGCCCGTCCCGCAGCGTCTCGGCCAGGCCCGACTCCGGCAGGCCGAACATCCGCACGGTCTCCTGCCGGTAGGTGGTACGGCCGGCGATCGCCTGCTGCACCGCTGCGGTGTCGACAGCTGTCCGCCACATGGGTTGCAGCTCACGCGGCGGTCCCGGCAGCACAACGACGGTCGGCTTACCGGGCACCACCACCCCCGGCGCGGTGCCGACCGGATCGATCACGTGCGCCCCGGCCGGAACCATCGCCTGCTTGCGGTTCGCAGCCCGCACCGAGTCCAAGTCATCGAAGTCCTTGCCGGTGAAGGCCGACCGCAACTTCTCTAGGATCGACGCGATCTTGGCTTCCAGCTCGTCGTCCAGCACCAACGCCCGCCCGCAGAAGCGGGCCACGATCTCTACGGTCATGTCGTCGGCCGTCGGGCCAAGACCACCGCTGGTGACGATCAGGTCGACGCCCTCGTCGGCCAAGAACCGCAGCTGCGCCTCGATGTCACTGCCCCGATCGCCGCAGATGGTGATGTGCGCCAATTCCACGCCCAACTCCAGCAGCCGATCGGCGATCCAGGGACCGTTACGGTCCTGCACCCGCCCGGTCAAAACCTCGGTTCCGGTGACGACAATGCCCGCGCGTGCGCTCACCGGTATGAGATTACGCATCCGGTGCGTTGCACTAGCCTGTGGCAGTGGCGCAGAGTCCGCGCACCCGCTATGCGGAGTGGGGCGACATTGATATCGCCTACCAGGTCTTTGGCGACGGGCCGGTCGACCTGCTTGTGCTGCCGGGGCCGTCCATCCCGATCGACACCATCGACGCCGAGCCGTCGATGTACCGCTTCCACCGGAGGCTGGCGTCGTTCAGCCGGGTGATCCGCTACGACCAGCGCGGAATCGGGATGTCGTCGCGTATCCCGTCGATCGATGCCATCGGGCCGCACTACTGGGCCCAGGACGCCATCGCGGTGATGGACGCCGTCGGAAGCGAGCGGGCAACCGTGCTGGCGCCGGGGTTCACCTCCATGACCGGGGTGATCCTGGCTGCCGAATATCCCGAGCGGGTGCGCAGTCTGGTGCTCGTCAACGGTGCGGCACGCACACTGCGGGCGCCCGACTACCCGATCGGCGCCGAGATCGCCGACACCGATCCCTACACCACGGTGGCTATCGAACCGGATGCGGTCGAGCGGGGTTTCGACATCCTGCGCATCATCGCGCCCAGCGTCGCCGACGACAACGCGTTTCGCGCCTGGTGGGACATGGCCGGCAACCGGGCGGCATCGCCGAGTATGGCCCGCGCGCTCATCAAGGCGGTCCGACAGGCCGACGTCCGCGATCGGTTAGCGTGCGTGACGGCGGCGACCCTGATTCTGCACCGCGACAACCCCCGGTTCAGCCCGGCGGTCCACGGGCGCTACCTCACCGACCACATCGCCGGCTCCCGCTTCGTCGAACTGCCCGGTGCTGACGCGTTGTACTGGGTGGGTGACACCGAGCCCATGCTCGAGGAGATCGAGGAATTCGTCACCGGGGTCCGCGGGTTCCGCGGCGAGCGGGTGCTGACCACCGTCGTGTTCACCGACATCGTCGGCTCGACTGAACGGGCGGCCGTGCTCGGTGACGGCCGGTGGCGCGACCTGCTGGACAACCATGACACCGTCGTCCGGCATGAGCTCGAACGGTTCGGCGGTCGTGAGGTCAACACGGCCGGCGACGGATTCGTCGCGACGTTCACCAGCCCCAGCGCCGCGATCTCGTGTGCCGACGCGATCGTCGACGCCGTCGGCGTGCTGGGTATCGAGGTGCGGGTCGGCATCCATGCGGGCGAAGTGGAGGTCCGCGGCGAGGATGTCGCCGGTATGGCCGTACATATCGGTGCCCGGGTCGCGGGTCTGGCCGGACCGAACGAAGTGCTGGTGTCCTCGACGGTGCGTGACATCGTGACCGGCTCGCGGCACAGGTTCACCGACGGCGGCGAGTACGACCTCAAGGGCGTGCCGGGGCGTTGGCAGCTGTGCGCGCTGGTGCGCGATCAGGCGGCGGTCGCGGCGCTCAGACGTTGAGCGACCACACGATCCACGCCGCCGGTCAGGTGAGGTGGCGTTCCACCGACTCGACTTTCTCCGTGATGAGGTTCGACGCCGCCGGTCGCCAGTCGACCTTGACGACGACGCTGACCCGGGGCGCCCGGGCGGCCACGGCCTCCGCCGCGCGCTGCACTACCGCCATCACCTCATCCCAGCTGTCACCTTCGATCTCGGTGAACATGGCGCCGGTTCGGTTCGCCAGCCCGGACTCTCGGACCACGCGCACCGCTTCAGCGACGAGTTCACCGACACTTTCGCCCACACCGAGTGGTGTGACGGAAAACGCCACCAGCACCGACACCCGACTCGCCTCCTCGCCGCCCAGTAGCACGACTTTACCCAAGCCGGGCCCCTGAATCGCTGCGGCAGGCGACGCGGGCCGCGGCTGGCCACCGCCGTCGTTGGGTGGCAACATCGCGCCATGCGGGTTCTGGTGCAACGGGTCTCATCGGCAACCGTGTCAGTCGACGGCCGCATGGTCGGCGAGATCCAGCCCGAACGTCAAGGGCTCCTCGCGTTCGTCGGAGTCACCCACAGTGACAGTGCCGATACGGCGCGGCGACTCGCCGAAAAGCTCTGGCGCCTGCGCATTCTGGGCGACGAACGGTCCGCAGCCGACGTTGGTGCACCGATCCTGGTGGTCAGCCAGTTCACCCTGTACGCCGACACCGCAAAGGGCCGACGACCGTCATGGAATGCCGCCGCCCCGGCGCCCGTCGCCGAACCGCTGATCAGCGCGTTCGCTGACGCGCTGCGGCAACTCGGCGGGCAAGTCGCGACCGGCGTTTTCGGGGCGCACATGCAGGTCAAGCTGATCAACGACGGCCCAGTGACCGTACTGCTTGAACTGTGACGTCCGTCCGCCGTTCGTCACCGGCGGGTGGCGGTACGGTGCGCAAGGGTACCGACGCGGCCGCGAGTCGACGGCGTTAACCGAGCGAAGTCGATCGAGCAGAGGCGGTTGAGGGTGACGACACCCGGGTGGGCACGCTCCGACGACGACCAGTGGGACATCGTCAGCGGCGTGGGCTATACCGCGCTGATGGTCGCCGGGTGGCGCGCGGTTCACGCGGTCAACCCTGACCCGCTGGCGCAGGATCCGTACGCCAAGGTGTTCATTAACGCCTCGGCGGACCCGTACTGGACCGGACAGCTTGCCGATCCCCCGTCGTCGGAACATGCGTCGACCTTCCCCCGGCTCTACGGTGTGCAGACCCGGTTCTTCGACGACTTCTTTGTCGCCGCCACCGGCGACGGCATCCGGCAAGCGGTGATCGTCGCGGCCGGCCTGGACTCCCGGGCGTACCGATTGACGTGGCCGGCCGGGACCACGGTGTACGAAGTCGACCAACCCAAAGTGCTCGAATTCAAGACGCGTGTTCTTACCGAGCACGGAGTTGAGCCGACCGCCATCCGCAAGGACATCGCTGCAGATTTGCGCGACGACTGGACCTTGGCGCTGAGAGCGGCCGGATTCGATACCGGCCGGCCGACCGCCTGGTCGGTCGAGGGGCTGCTGCCCTACCTGACGGGTGCAGCTCAGGACACACTATTCACCCGGATAGGGGAACTCTCCGCTCCGGGCAGTCGGGTGGCGGTCGGCGCACTGGGATCTCGGTTGGACTCCGGTCAACTTTCCGAACTCGAAGCGAGCTATCCCGGGGTCAACATGGCCGGAGACGTCGACTTCTCCGCCCTCACCTACGACGACAAGACCGACACCGCCGACTGGCTCAGCCGACGCGGCTGGACCGTCGATCCGGTCAAGACCAACCCCGAACTGCAGGCCGGCTATGGGCGGACTGTGCCCGAGGTGGATAGGCGAGTCGACAGCATCATGCGTTCGCGGTACATCACCGCGACCCGTCACTAGCCGGTGCCCAGGAAGGGTGAAACGCAGTTCTGGTCTGGCACATCCGTTATGGACGCGATCGAGCGATTCGCCGAAAACGTTATCGCCGAGTGCGGTTAGAGCTAAGGGAGCGTCCCGGGGTTTGGTGTATGTAGTGGCGGCGTGTCGGCGCTGATGTAGAGGGCTATCGCGTGAGTCTCTGTGGTGAAACGAAAGGATCACTACGGAGAGGAATATCGCGATGGCCCTGGATCAGGCTGCATCACTGCGTTCGCCGATTTCCCTGTGCCGCATTGGAAAAACCTAGAGCACCAACCCACTTGAACGACTCAATAAGGAGATCAAGCGCCGCAACGACGTCATCGGGATCGAGGGTCCGACAACGTGATTGTCGACCGTTCCCACCGAACCCTCCTTGGAGCCGTAGTGCCGCGCGAGTAGCGCGGGTGAGACGCCGACCGCGGACGCGATGTCACGCACGGTGCCTGCGTCGGGACCGCGCTCGGCGAAGAGCCGCAGCGCCTCGTCGCGGATCCGTGCTCGCGCCGTCCAATCCTCGGGCAGCGGTGAATGATTGTTCAGCACGGGCCAGCAGTATCGGCAGTATGAATCCGAGCTTTATGGGTACGTCACTACTCGATGAATAGTGCAAGCCACGCGGGGCGTCGTGGACGGCGCCGCCGGCGCAAATGGGCACGCAAAGAAATCCGGGTTTCCGACTCAGCGGAGATGCGTCGGTCCATCCGGGGCACCGCGATCGGCAACTTCATGGAGTGGTACGACTTCGGCGTCTACGGCTACATCGCTACCACGATCGCGCAGGTGTTCTATCCCGGCAACAGTGTCAGCGCGGTCCACCTCATCGCCACCTTCGGCACGCTGTCAGCGGCGTTCGCGGTACGTCCGCTCGGCGGGTTCGTCTTCGGCCTGCTCGGCGACCGTATCGGGCGCAAGCGGGTGCTGGTGACCACGATCCTGTTGATGACAGTGGGCACGACGGGAACCGGTGTGCTGCCCGGCTACCACACCATCGGCATCTGGGCGCCGATCCTGCTCGTCGTCGCCAGGATCTTTCAGGGCTTCTCCACCGGCGGCGAGTACGTCGGCACGATGACCTACGTCAGCGAACATGCTCCCGACCGCAGCCGCGGCATGATGGGCGGGTTCCTGCCGTTGGGCAACCTGAGCGGTTACGTGGTCGCCGGGGTGCTGGTGACCGGGCTGCAGACCTTTTTGCCAACCGACGAGTGGCTGACTTGGGGTTGGCGGATTCCGTTGCTGCTGAGCGCCCCGTTCGGGGTGGTCGCGCTGTATCTGCGGCTGCGGATCGAGGAGTCGCCTGCCTACGAGAAAGAGAGCGACGGCGAGGAGGCGTCCGGTGACGGCGGCGGGCAGCAATTCCGACGCACGGTCGTGCAGCAGTGGAAGCCACTGCTGATCTGCATGGGTTTTGTGGTGGCGTACAACGTCACCGATTACATGCTCACCGGGTACCTGCCGACATACCTACAGGCGATTGTGCGCGTCGGTCATACCGTCGGACTGGTGATGATCGTGGCGACGTTGACGATTTTGATGTCCGCCGTGGTATTCGTCGCGAAGTTGTCCGACCGCATCGGCAGAAAACCGGTCCTGTGGACCGGCGCCGGTCTACTGGTAGCACTCTCCATCCCGGCGTTCCTGCTGATCCGGTTCGGCGGCAGCTACCCGGTGATATTCGTCGGTGTGCTGCTCATCGGGGTGATGGTGCTCTGCTTCGACAGCACGGCGCCAGCGACGCTCCCGTCGCTGTTTCCCACCAGCGTGCGTTACGGCGCGCTGGCCATCGGGTTCAACATCTCGATATCGGCCTTCGGGGGTACCACCCCGCTGATCGCACAGACCCTGATCTCCGCCACCGGTAACGTGATGGTGCCGGCCTACATGCTGATCTTCGCGGGTCTTGTCGGCGTGGTCACCCTGTCGTTCATGCCGGAAGTGGCCGGCAAGCGGCTGCCGGGATCCGGGCCTTCGGTCGAGAGCGAGGCGGAGGCTCATGAGATGGCCGACGACGTTGAGTAGTGGCGTGCTGTGAGGCAATGGGCACGGGAAGACATCCGGGTCTCCGATCCGGCGTCGATGCGTCGGTCCATCCTGGGCACCGCGATCGGCAACTTCATGCAGTGGTACGACTTCGGCGTCTACGGCTACATCGCTACCACGATCGCGCAAGTGTTCTACCCGGGCAACAGCGCCAGCGCGACGAACCTCATCGCCACCTTCGGCACGCTGGGGGCGTCGTTCGTGGTGCGGCCGCTCGGCGGGTTCGTCTTCGGCGTGCTCGGCGATCGTATCGGGCGCAAGCGGGTGTTGATAGTCACGATCCTGCTGATGGCGGCAGGTACAACGGCGACCGGCGCGCTGCCCGGCTACCACGCCATCGGCATCTGGGCACCGATCCTGCTCATCGTCGTCCGAATCCTGCAGGGCCTCTCGACCGGCGGCGAATACGTCGGCGCGATGACCCACATCAACGAACACGCCTCCGACCGCAGACGCGGTATGACCGCCGGATTCCTGCCGGTGGGCTCGATCAGCGGGTACGTGGTCGGCGCGGCATTGGTGACCGGGCTACAGACTGCGCTGTCAACCGGCGAGATGCTGAGTTGGGGCTGGCGGATCCCATTCCTATTGGGTGCACCGCTCGGCCTGATCGCGGTGTACCTACGGCTGCGAATTGAAGAGTCGCCCGCCTACGAGAAAATGAGCGAGACCGAGAAGGCATCCAGTGGGAGTGGCAAGCAGCAATTTCGGCGGACGGTTGTGCAGCAGCGGAAGGCGCTGCTGATCTGCATCGGCCTGGTGCTGACGTTCAACATCACCGACTACATGCTCACCGGATATCTGCCGACATACCTCAAGAAGATTGTCCGCGTCGGCGATACTGCCGGACCGGTGATGGTCCTGGTGGTGCAGGTCCTCCTGCTGGCCACCGTGGTGTTCGTCGCCAAGTTGTCCGACCACATCGGCAGGAAACCGATCCTGTGGATCGGCTGCGGTTTACTCATCGCGGTATCGATCCCGGCGTTTCTGCTGATGCGGTTCGGCGGCAGCTATCCGGTGACGTTTGCCGGTGTGCTGCTGATCGGACTAGCGATGCTCTGCTTCGACAGCATCGAGCCATCCGTGCTCGCCGCACTGTTCCCCACCAGCGTGCGCTACGGCGGACTCGCCACCGCGTTCAACATCTCGATGTCGACCTTTGGGGGTACCACCCCGCTGATCGCCCAGACGCTGATCTCGGCCACCGGCAACGCGATGATGCCCGCCTACATGCTGATCGTCGCTGGCCTGATCGGCGTGATCACCCTGTTGTTCACACCGGAAGTGGCCGGTAAGCCGCTGCCGGGCTCCGGGCCTTCAGTTGAAAGCCGGGAAGAGGCTAGCGACATGGCCCAGGACGTGGATTAGCGGCGCACTGGCGCGGCATACACCCGGCCGATGCACCCGCGCGGCGGTGGCGCCCCACCAAGAAGTCCGCCGAGTAGCGAATGATGTGGTTCACCGGCGCGGATCGCAATCGCTCCGCATTAGGCGTTGGTGCAGCCATGTCCCAAGTCAGCTCCGATTCAGGCGACCAATCCGTTGCCGTCCCCGCCGCCATCACGGCATAGTGGAACCCGCAGAGCCTCAAGCGAAACGCCGGCTCGACTTAACCACCCCACGGGGCGCGACCTAGAGCTAAAAACTTTTGTGGGGCACGTCTGTCACCAGTCCGCCGTCCACAACGAACTCGGTGCCGGTCGCGTACGACGACTCATCGCTGGCCAAAAAGACGACAAAGGTTGAGATTTCGCGTGACTCGGCGGGGCGCCCGAGCGGGATGGTGACCATGTCGTCAGGAAGATGCTTGGTCATCGGAGTGCGGATGAAGCCAGGGTGAATGGAGTTGACGCGAATCTTCTGCGCCGCCAACTCGAGTGCGGCCGATTTGGTAAGACCCCGCACCGCCCACTTGGTGGCCACATAGCCATGCACCATCGGCGCGCCCCGGATGCCTTCGATCGACGAGATGTTGATGATCGAACCGCCGCCGGCTTCGGTCATCGGGTCCACCGCTGCCTGCATGCCCAAGAATGTTCCGGTGAGGTTGACGTCGAGGATCTGGCGCCACTTGGCCAGGTCGAACGTTCTCAGCTGCCCCAGATTCACGATGCCGGCGTTGTTGACCAGAACGTCGAGGTTGCCGAAGTCTTGTACTGCCGTGGACACCGCGGCCTGCCACTGGTCGGGCTGTGTCACGTCGAGGTGCACGTAACGCGCTGCGTCGCCGAGATCATCGGCCACCGCCTTGCCCTGGTCGTCGAGGATGTCGCCGATCACCACTTTGGCGCCCTCGGCTACCAGCAGCCTGGCGTGCGACTCCCCCATCCCGCGTGCGCCGCCGCTGATCAGTGCTACTTTGCCGTCCACGCGTCCCATGACGGGTCACGTTACAGCAGAGTCAAATAGCTCTCGATCAACCGACGTACACGCCTTTTCCAGTGATCAGCGGCAGATCCAGTGTCGTCCGAATTCCCGGTGGCGCAGCGATGACCGCCGGGATCGCGTTGACGATGCGTCCGGCGGCCCCGACGATCGCGGCGTGGTTGTGGTCGCCTTTACGGCTGGTCGGGCAGATGTCGACGCCGTAGGACGGCTCTCCGGTGATCTCGACGCGATACGAGCCGCCGGGCTGGGCGGGCTGGGGCCAATCCGGCCGCAGGTCTTGCCGCAACCGGGTGACGTGTTCGATGACGATGGCGGGTCGCCCGTCGACCATGCCGCGGATCTCGAAACGCAGCGCAGCGACGCTGCCCTTGGCGACGTGGCCGGCGGCGATGCCGAAATCCTCCGGCGCCGGTTCCCGCTCGTAGCTTTCTTCGATCTTGTCGATCTCAATGCCCAACCCTGCTGCCAGCTGCCGGATCGACGTGCCCCACGCGATGCCCAGCACACCGGGTTGCAACAGGATCGGCACCTCGTCAAGCGGTTTGCCGAAACCCATGACATCGAACATCACGATCGCCCCGTCGTAGGTGGCGTAGTCGGCAATCTCCATGCACCGCACCTGCTCGATGTGCTGGCAGGTGCTCGCGAGCGCAAACGGGATCAGGTCGTTGGCGAAGCCGGGATCGACGCCGGTGATGAACAGGCTCGAGTGGCCAGCGTGGGCAGCGTCTTCCAGGAGTGCGATGTACTTGGCGGGCATCAACTGCCAGGGATACTGCAACACCACCGGCGCCGAGCCGACGACGTTGATGCCGGCGGACAGAATGCGCTGGCAATCCACCATCGCCTCCGGCGTGCGGTTGTCGCCCATGGCGCAGTAGACCGCACAGTCGGGCTGAGTGGCCAGCAGGTTTTGCAGGTCGGTGGTGGCGGTGATCCCAGTGGCGACGTCCAGCCCGGCCAGCTCCCCGGCGTCCCTGCCGACTTTGGTGTCCGAGGACACCCACACTGCCGTCAGCTCGAATCGTGGATCGGTGATGAGTTGACTGAGCGCCAGCCGGCCGACGTTCCCGGTGCCGACGTGCACGACGCGAATGGCCATGGGTGTCTCCTCACGAAGGACCAGCCTCACCGCTGAGAGTCCGGTGACGTCCGGATTCGAGCAGCGTATCGGGCGCGCCGACCTGTGCGGGACTACTGCCGGTTGTGTCAGAGAGCCCGGAAGACGGGCCCGAGCGGACTACGGCTTCAGCGGGCTGCGGGCGCTCACCGGGTACCCCCGCGCAACCAGCAGCTGTTTGATCCGGCCGGTGTCTGCATCCGAGGCCAGCTCACCGGTGATCCTCGTGACCGCCACCCGAATGTCGATCTCGTCGACGGGCCCGGACCCTCGGCATGTCAGATCGGCGATGGCCTGCGCCGCATCTTCATCAGACAGGCGTCGGGGAAGCAGCGCGAGCAGCGGAACGTAGCCGACGGAGGTGACGTGCGTGGGATAGCCGCCGCGCAGGAAGCCGATGACCTTGTCGAGAAGGTACGCGATCGCCATGGCTACTCTCGCAGGCTCCGGTGTGCGGTGGTGTCCATGTCCACGGTGACTGCCGTCCTAATCGCTCAGCGCGGCAGACCCGGCGAGGTCCAGCCGGGAGCGGATGTCGTTGCGGTTGGCCCGCGCGCCGGCGACGACCAGATGGTCGGACGCGACGTCGGCCCGCTTCGCGGTCAGTGAGCCGGCCCGGGTGTCCGCAGCGCCCGCCAGAGCGAAGATGCGGTCTGCGGTGTCGCGATGATTCTCCGGCAGTTCTCCGGTGGCCTGGAAGACGACCCGTCGCGCCACTTCGACGGCGTGATCGGCGAATCGCTCGTAGAACTTGCTCAACAGGGTCCCGTCGACAGTGGCGGCGGTGCCGTACCTGTGGTCCCCGCCGACCAACAGGTTCAACACCTGTTGGTGCAGCCGATTCATTTCGTCGTCCGCCTGGGGAATCAGCGCCGCGGCTTGCGGATCACCGGACATCAACACCTGTTGGGCGCCGCGACCCAGATCCTCGGCTACCCGCCCCATCTCGGCGAAGTGTCGCCTCAGGTAGTCGGGCAACGATGGATGCGGGTATCTGCGCGCGGCGATCTGCGCGACATGCAATGCCAGCGAACCCATCCGCTCGACGTCGGCGGCGTTCTGGATCGAGGCGATGACGGCCCGCAGGTCTCCGGCGACCGGCGCCTGCAATGCCAACAGCACGAAGGCGTCCTGGCGGGCTTGTTCGCCGACGGCGGCGATCCGCTCCTGGTCGCGCAGGACCCCGCTGGCCGAGCCCAGGTCGGCGGCCAACAACGCTTGCGTCGCGTCTTGCATCGCAACGCGGGCGAGTCGACACATCTCGGCCAGTTGAGCGGTCAAGCCGGCGAGTTGCTTGTGGTACGCGGTCCGCATACCCGGGAGCCTACGACCGGGACCGGTGACAACCGCCGGTCGAAGACGTTCAGGAAGCTCGTTCGAAGATTGTGTATCGGTTCGTGCTGGCGGCTAACCACCTGAATAGGGGTCTTTTGGGTTGCCTGCAGGTGACTAAAAATCATCTAGAGAGCGAACGTACCGGTCGGGCCGCTTCCCGAACGCCCTTGTGGAGGGCAAAGCGGATGCCGCTGGTGATCTGAGCCGCTCGGGTACTAAACTAGAACACGTTTCAGTTCGCCCGACGCCCCGGCAAGGAGCAGGCATGCACACCCCTATCTGCGACGAACTCGGCATCGAATTTCCGATCTTCGCTTTCACGCACTGCCGCGACGTCGTCGTCGCCGTGAGCAAAGCCGGCGGATTCGGGGTGCTCGGCGCGGTCGGTTTCACACCCGAGCAGTTGGAGATCGAACTGAACTGGATCGACGACAACATCGGTGATCACCCCTACGGCGTCGACATCGTCATCCCCAACAAGTACGAGGGCATGGACTCACGTTTGTCGGCCGAGGATCTCGCCAACACGCTGCGGTCGATGGTGCCGCAGGAGCACCTGGATTTCGCTCGCAAGATCCTGGCCGACCACGGCGTTCCGGTGGAGGACAGCGATCAGGACAGCCTGCAGCTGCTCGGCTGGACCGAGGCGACCGCGACCCCACAGGTGGAGGTGGCGTTGCGGCATCCGAAGATGTCGATGATCGCCAACGCGCTGGGCACTCCCCCAGCCGACATGATCAAACACATCCACGATTCCGGTCGAAAGGTGGCCGCACTGTGTGGCTCGCCGTCGCAGGCCAAAAAGCACGCGGACGCCGGCGTCGACATCATCATCGCCCAAGGCGGTGAGGCCGGCGGGCACTGTGGCGAGGTCGGTTCGATCGTGCTGTGGCCGCAGGTCATCAAGGAGGTCGCCCCGGTGCCGGTGCTGGCCGCCGGCGGTATCGGCAGTGGGCAGCAGATCGCGGCGGCGCTGGCGCTCGGTGCTGCGGGCGCCTGGACCGGCTCGCAGTGGTTGATGGTGGAAGAGGCTTCCAATACCCCCGTTCAGCAGGCCGCATACGTCAACGCGAGCAGTCGTGACACCGTGCGCAGCCGTTCGTTCACCGGCAAGCCGGCCCGGATGCTGCGCAACGACTGGACCGAGGCCTGGGAGCAACCGGACAATCCGAAGCCGCTCGGGATGCCGCTGCAGTACATGGTGTCCGGCATGGCTGTGCGCGCCACCAACAGGCATCCGAACGAGTCGGTCGACGTGGCGTTCAATCCGGTCGGCCAGGTGGTCGGTCAGTTCAGCAGAGTCGAGAAGACGGCCGCGGTGATCGAGCGATGGGTGCAAGAGTATCTGGAGGCGACCAACCGGCTCGACGAACTCAACGCCGCGGCCGTCCTGTGACGAATCGACCTAACCCAGCCCGTCTTCCTCTGCCCCGGTGAACGCCTCTTTGGTCCGGTCGAAAGCGTAGGTGGCGATGTCCGTCGCGCTGTGCACGATGCCTTCGGTACCGCCGGCGATGTCGCCGCGGATGATGCCGCTGGCGCTTTCGACGATGTCAGAGGCTTTTTCGATGGTGTTGGTGGCAATGTCCCGGGCCGCGTCGACAGCGTCTTTCGCATTGAAACCCATCAGGACTCCTAGTCGTCGTTTCGTGGCCGGCGAAAAGCACGTTGCGTCGACTTTAAACCGTGGCAGCGCCCGCCGTCTTGTCCGCCCACGTCGCAGACGTGGGACTAAGCCTGAAGCAGTTCGGCGGTCAGTGCCCGAGATCTGAGTCGGTGACGCCGGTGTCGGAGGGGAACTGTCCGCCGCTCTGAATGGGCAGTCCACCGCCAGTAAGTGATCCGATCACCCACCCCTGCGCTTGCGTGCAGGTCATCGGAAGCCCGTCCGGCGATTGCGCTGCCGACCCTCGCGGATTGGCGATGTTCGCGCACGGTTCACCCGGCTTATGGACTCCGTACAACGGGTAGTAAAGCACCCAGTATCCGGATTGTGCCGCCGGGAATTGGTTAATGATGAAATGGCATGCTTCCGCTTGACCGTCAGGGCCTCGTCCGAAGATGAACCGCTCGTAATTGTCGCACGGCGCGCCCGCGGTCGCGTCATAGTTCATGCCGGGAACGTCTCCGTCGTAGTGGCCGTTGTCGGCGACCGCGGCCGGTGCCGCGCCGATGGCTGCACCAATGATGGCAGCGCCGATAATGAGTTCACGAATCATGGCTTCACCCTTGAAGTTACGTCTGGCATATGGTTCATCGGCCACCTTGCTCCCAGCGGCTCGCATCACAGCATAGTGAGTGTCGGGTCGGCAATTCGGCCCTTCGCACGAGAAAGCCACGAGAACGGGCTCCAAGCGCGGCGCGGCGGTGTTTTACTGAGCCGGCAGACGTCGTCGTCAAGGAGTGCACCAATGCCGACTCCGAACCTTCCCGCGGGTTTCGATTTCACCGACCCGGATATCTACGCCGAACGGTTGCCGATCGAAGAACTCGCCGAGATGCGCCGCGCCGCGCCGATCTGGTGGAACGAGCAGCCGCTCGGCCAAGGCGGATTCGACGACGGCGGCTTCTGGGTGGTGAGCAAGCACAAGGACGTCAAGGAGGTGTCGCTGCACAGCGACGTCTTCTCCAGTCTGGAGAAGACCGCCCTGCCCCGGTACAAGGACGGCACCGTGCACGAGCAGGTCGACCGGGGCAAGTTCGTTTTGCTGAACATGGATGCGCCGCAACACACGCGCCTGCGCAAGATCATCTCCCGGGCCTTCACGCCGCGAGCGGTCGAGCGGCTGCGCGCTGACCTCAACGAGCGCGCGCAGCGGATCGTCGAGGCGGCAGCGGCGGAGGGTTCCGGCGACTTCGTCGAACAGGTGTCGTGCGAGCTGCCGCTGCAGGCCATCGCCGGGCTGATGGGCGTGCCGCAGGAAGATCGCAAAAAGCTTTTCGACTGGTCGAACCAGATGGTCGGCGACCAGGATCCCGAGTTCGCCGGCAACGACGCCATCACCGCCTCGGTCGAACTGATCATGTACGGCATGCAGATGGCCGCCGAGCGGGGGCAGAATCCCGGGCAGGACTTGGTCACCACCCTTGTCCAAGCCGACGTCGAAGGCCACAAGCTCTCCGACGACGAGTTGGGGTTCTTCGTCATCCTGCTGGCCGTTGCCGGCAACGAGACCACCCGCAACTCCATCACCCAGGGCATGATGGCGTTCACCGATCACCCCGATCAGTGGGAGCTGTACAAGAAGGAACGTCCCGCCACAACGGCGGACGAGATCGTGCGGTGGGCTACGCCGGTGACGTCGTTCCAGCGCACCGCACTCACCGATTACGAATTGTCCGGTGTGCAGATCAAAAGAGGCCAACGGGTGGTGATGTTCTACCGTTCCGCCAACTTCGACGAAGAGGTCTTCGACGACCCATTCCGTTTCAACATTCTGCGCAACCCCAACCCGCACGTGGGATTCGGCGGCACAGGTGCACACTATTGCGTCGGCGCGAACCTGGCCCGGATGACGATCGACCTGATGTTCAACGCGATCGCGGACCAGCTCCCTGATCTGGCATCGGCGGGCGCGCCGCAACGGCTACGGTCTGGATGGCTCAACGGCATCAAACATTGGCAAGTCGACTACCACGGCGCCTCGGCGGCGAAGTGCCCTGTGGCACATTAAAGTACGTCACATGGCCGCACACAGAGCAGTCCACGTTGAATCCGCGGGCGCGCCGTTGAAGCTCGTCGACGTCGAGACCGCATCGCCGGAAAGCGGCGAAGTGCGGATCAGTGTCGGCGCCTGCGGTATCTGCGGTACCGACACCCACTTCGTCGGTGGTGCGTTCCCTGGCCTGTCGTGGCCGCTGACTCCCGGCCATGAAATCGCCGGCAAGATCGCCGAGGTCGGCGAGGGGGTTGAAGGATTCGCGGTAGGTGATCGTGTCGCCGTCGGCTGGTTCGGTGGAAACTGCAACCACTGCGATCCTTGCCGCAAGGGCCTTTTCATTCACTGCGAGAACGGGAAGGTGCCGAGTTGGCATTATCCCGGCGGCTACGCCGAGTCGGTGACGGTGCCGGTCACTGCACTCGCCCGAATACCGTCGGAGCTATCCGACGCTGAAGCAGCGCCGATGGGTTGTGCCGGTGTCACGACCTATAACGCGCTGCGTCACACCAAGGCGCTGCCCGGTGACCGGGTGGCGATCCTCGGCGTCGGAGGGTTGGGTCATCTTGGGCTGCAGTTCTCCCGGGCGATGGGTTTCGAGACCATCGCGATCAATCGCGGCACTGCCAAAGCCGAGGACGCGCGGAAGCTGGGTGCCCATCACTACATCGACGCTACTGATGGGGACGTCTCCGAAGCGCTGCAACGCCTAGGTGGAGTCGCCGTTGTGCTGGGCACTGCGGGCAACTCGGAGGCGATGGCCGCAACCGTCGGCGGCTTGCAGCCTCAAGGTGAACTCATCACCATCGGCGTCACACCCGAGCCGCTGCCGATCAGTCCGCTTCAACTGATAACGCCGGGGTTGAGCGTTGTCGGCCATCCCTCCGGGACCGCCAAAGAGATTGAAGACACGATGCACTTCGCCGTCCTATCGGGCGTCCGGGCGTGGATCGAAGAGCTGCCACTGTCGCAAGCCGCTGAAGGCTACGCTGCGCTGGAGCAGGGGCGGTCGCACTACCGCACCGTGCTGACCGTCTGAGCGCCCACCCGACCGGCGTTGTTGCCGGGGCCGATCGGAGTCGCCGACGGGTCATGGTGTCGTTCACCGCCCGTCGCGCCGAACACAAGTGCAAATAGCTGCGGTAGGCTGGGCGCGAGCTCGTTAAATGAGCTAAATACCTATCCGCTTGTTGCTCCCGAGAGGTCGAAAGCATGCAACGAACAGACCACGACACCTGGGATCTGGCCACCGGTGTCGGGGCGACGGCCACGATGGTGGCCGCCGCCAGGGCGGTCGCCACCACCGCGCCGGAACGGCTGATCGACGACCCGTTCGCCGAGCCGCTGGTGCGAGCTGTGGGAATCGACTTCTTCACCCGCTGGGCGACGCGCGAACTCGACGCCGCAGATGTCGATGATGGCGACTCCCCTTGGGGCTTGCAGCGGCTGGCCGACCTGCTGGCCGCCCGGACCCGCTACTTCGACGAATTCCTGCACGACGCCGCATCGGCGGGAATACGTCAGGCGGTGATCTTGGCCTCTGGCCTGGATGCTCGCGCCTACCGTATGCGATGGCCTTCGGGCACAACGGTTTTCGAAATCGACCAGCCACAGGTCATCGAATTCAAAACCGCGACGCTCGCCGATCTCGGCGCCGAACCCACAGCAGACCTCAAGGCCGTCCCGATCGACCTCCGGCAGGACTGGCCTGACGCGCTGCGGCAGGCCGGATTCGACGCCGGCCGGCCCACCGCTTGGATCGCCGAAGGACTGGTCGGCTTCCTGCCGCCGGAGGCTCAGGACCGGCTGCTCGACCACATCACCACGTTGAGCGCCAACAGCAGCCGGCTGGCTGTCGAAGTCTTCGTCGACTCGTCACAAGCCGATGCCGAGCAGACCCAGGACAACATCTTGCAGACCGCGACCCAGCGGTGGCGCGACCACGGCTTCGACCTCGAGTTGTCGGACCTCGGATACGCCGGCGAGCGCAACGACGTCGCGACCTATCTGAACGACCACGGCTGGCACACGGTCAATACGCCGCTGAGTCGCTTGCTGGCGGACAGCGGACTAGCGACCATTCCGCCGAGCAAGGGCCAGCCGTCGTTCGCCAACAATTACTACTGCACGGCGAACCTGCCGGACTGACGGCTCCGGCTACGGCGACGGTGGCGAGTCGGCCGGGGGCTCAGCCGACGGCGGGTCCGGCTGATGGCCGCGGATGTGCTCGAGAACGCGGGTCAGCAGCGGATGCGGATCTGGCGGCGG